>DATNKB010000148.1:0-13048 GCA_035603595.1 Candidatus Dormiibacterota bacterium | reverse complement strand
AGCATCTCCTCGGTCACTAGCAGGTCAGTCTCCGCCGATGTGGCCTTGAGATCGGCCAGCTCTAAATCTGGCGTGGCGTCGAGCGCCGCGCCGTAGGCAGCGAAATCGATGGACTCATGCTGCACCTCCACCCGCCCGCGTTTCATGTTGAGCACGTGGTTCACCACGATGCGGTAAAGCCAGGTGCGAAAGCTGCTCCGACCCTCAAACGACGAGAGCCGGGTGAGTACTTTGATGAGGATCTCTTGCGTGGTGTCCTCAGCATCCTGCGGATGGTGGAGCATGCGAACGGCGATGTTGTAAATCCACGTTTGGTGCCGCTGGACCAGATCTTCGAGCGCCTGGTGATCTCCCGAGCGGGCGCGTAGAACAAGGCTTTGGTCCTCGTGGTCCGGAAAATTACCTGCTAGTGGATTATTGATAGTCATGGTGCACCTCCAAGCGCCTGTATGCCCTGGCTCGATTCTCAGAGAGCCTTGGGAATGGCAGAGAAGTGGGCGCTCACAATCTTCCACTGCCCGCTTTGTTTGATGAAGACCAAGGTAGTTCGGCCATGGATCGAGAGGGTCTTGCCGTCTTTGGTGACACCAGTAAACATGTCGTGAGCATTTACGATCCCCACCTCATCGCTGTACACGCGACACGATGGTTGCCGGAAGCCGAAGCTGGCTGAGGCAAGGCTCGCGATGACCTCGTTGAGATACTTGGCAAAGAGCGCCTTGCCATCGAACCGGTAGGGAACGTGGTCAAATACTTCCACGTCCTCGGAGAGCATGTCCAGGATGGGCTGGATGTCGCGCTGATCGAAGGCATCGGCGAACTTCTGTGTTAAGGCTTGGAGTTCCTTCACGCTCATGTTTGTGTCTCCTCTGATGAGTTAGACACACACCGCGCCACACTGTGACAGAACTATACCGCCGAATCTGCTTACCGCCGGGGCACTGGCGAGTGGAGGCTTCCATCAGATTGTGCTCGGATGACAGGAATCCGGAAGTAATCCCAGTTGGCTGGAAAACGCCCTATACGTAGAGGCGCTGACCGAGGATTACTTCCGAGTTGCTATCCAACAGTGTGACCGTACCAGTCAATGCAAGCGCGTCTTACGGTACTTACGGGCCCTCGAGCCGTTCGGGTAGGATTGAGGTGAAGAAATCACTTGAGCTTTACAAGAGGACTCAATCATGACGAATAGAGAAGCCGGAATCAACGTAGTCCGCGAAATGATGGGCGACCAGGCGGCCGCAAAACTCAGCGCTTCCGCTGATTCAAACACCTTCGGTGCCCCGATCGCTGCCTACGCGGTCGACCAGGTCTTCGCGGATATCTGGACTCGTCCCGGTCTGGACAGGCGCTCCCGCAGCCTAGTTTCGATGTCCGTCATGATTGCCATGCGTCAGCCCCATGAATTCGCCATCCACATGGGGGCCGGGCTCAATAACGGCCTCACGTTGAAAGAAATCGAGGAAGTTCTCATCCAGGCGCTGCCATACGTGGGCTATCCTGCCATCGCAACAGCACTGACTGCTGCTGCAGAGGTCATCAAGCAGCGTGGCCTGGACGTCGACAAAAACTACACTGGCCACCGCGGCCTGCTTTGACACTGAACGGCATCCGCACCGCCGGTGTCGAACGACGCTTGACTGTGCAACCCGAAGCTATCGTCTCGTGGAGCACGATAGGTACCGATAAGTCGGCTTGTAGGAAGTTTCCGCGCTTGGCATCGTACTTTCCGAATAAGTGTCGCGACGTAGAAATTGTGACCAACTATCTCGAAGTGGGATAGATGGTGGGAAGAGGATTTCTCAACAGCTATCCGGACTCACGGGCCCGCCTGCAGCAAGCTAGTTTCCGATTATCCAACTTACCGGACAGCGCGATGTTCATAGGCTTCAGGCGCGAGCTAATTCCTCGAAGAGTGGTTCTTACCGGATCGTCAGGAGACGTTGGATTCAGGGCGGTGCGGCACGGCGGGTGCGATGCGCGCGAAAAGCTCTTCTTGAATTTTGCGATACCGCTCATAGGCGGTGGTTTCCGCTGTGCGTTGCTTTTGAAGATCGTGATAGAGCGTCCAACTGGAGGCGCCCATAGGCTTGGCTAGAAGTGCGCTCAAGCGCTCGGCTTGCTGAGAATAATCAACGAAGGCTTGGTCCATTCGGTCGAGAAGGATTCTGCTGGCTGTGTCTTGCACGGAATAGTGCCTCCGGAAGCAGCATGCGCCACAATTCCGAAATTAGCTAGAGAACTCGGGTTGCACGGAAGGGTCAAACTGAGTCTGTGATAGTGGTGGGAGGATTTCTCGACACGAATCGATTCAGCGACGTTCACACGCCAGCAGGCCATTAGAATGCCGGAGAAATTGCAAATTCATTGGAACTAAGTCTAGCCCACCGCGGAATGCTAAATCAGGCCCCCGAGTAACTCCAACCATTACAAGCGAAGGAGCATGCCGATGCGATATTTCAGCCGATCCATGCGGATCACTGCCGCCGCTGCAGTCTTCATCGTGCTCAATTTCGTTGCCTGCACGTCTGCGCAGGCGCAGTCCCCAAGCATCCTCGGGCCTTGCACATCGAACTGCAAACCAATTGGTGGTGTCACAACCGGGGAGGTCGTCGGCGTAATTGTAGGAGTCGCTGCTGCTGTCACGGTCATAACGGTTTTGGTCATTCACGAATCGCATAAACAGCGAACGATTACGGGATGCGTCAACTCTGGACAAACCGCGATGACGGTGACCGACGAAAAGGACAAGCGGCTCTATGCGCTTTCCGGCGATAAAGCGGGCGTCAAGGCGGGCGAGCGACTGACCTTGCAAGGCAAGAAGATCAAACCAAGCGATAGCAATCCGCTCATGTGGGACACGAAAGCGGTAACCAAAGACTTTGGCGTCTGCCATCCTGATCAATAGCCATTCCCAATCGATAGGTGTTGCGTTCTGGCGATTTCTGCTTCTTTCCATTTCACGTTCACCCGACTGGCTCGGCGAAGAGATGTCTGGCCCTTGTTTGCTCAAGCGGCCCAATCGCCGCCGCCCTCCGCTGGAGTGTTCGCCGGGGATCAGTCCCACGTATCGTCTCGTTGTTGCGAGCATCCTGCAGTGCTCACGAGCATTCTGAGAAACCGAATCGGAGCGAAGATCGTCTACGGTATCGACGAGAATTAAATGCGTGGTCTTCTGGAATGACTGCGGTTCTGTAATAGATGCAAGATGCGGGTGAATCTGAAACCAGAGCTTAGTGGGGTGAGAGTCCGGATGCAATTCCACCAATAGAACCTGCCTTACGTGTGTACTTAAAAGAATATAAAAGAGAGACAGCTACATGTCTGGGTGATGAAAAAAGTGCGCGTTATTGATGCTACGTTGACCAGCGACTCGGGCGACTCTTGCCTGGTGGCGCTGATCGTGACAGTAGTGGAAGGTCCTCACGGAAGCGCAGATGTTGCACAGGTGAAAGATCAGTCGGCGACGCGATTGGAGTTGCTCGACAAAATTCCGGACGGAGAATACATTCTCGAATACTTCTCCCCTAAACCGTTTCGTGGGAAAGCGCGTGTTGTTAACGGGATTCTAGAGGTTCTGTAGGGCTTTCCAGTTTCGAAGTTGCCCCCGGTGGCGTCGAGTGAGGTTGGTTGCCTTTGCGACATTACGGAATTAGCTGCCTGCGGCACAGGCAGGAATGCCTGTGCTACTGAAAACGACGGAGATGCGAGGTCTGCGGCGAATTGCTCTTCAATCGGTAAAAAGCTCGAGAGGTCACTTGTGGCGGTTCGAGTTGTCGTTTAGCGGCGGGGCCATTCGAAACGGAGGCCGAAGCGGGCGGTGATTGGAAGGCCGAGCTGTGTGACAGGTGTGGCGGCGGTGGCGTATTTGACGTTGAAGAGATTTTCGGCGGCTGTGAAGAGCTCGACGCCGTGGCCGATGGAACGCCAGGCCATGGCGTCGAGAACGAAGAAGCGGCCGAGGGGAAACATATTCTGGTCGTCATCAAACTGCTTTCCGACCATGCGGCCATTCACGGAAAGGTTGATCCGCGAGGGATTTAGGTAACGCCCCTGAAATGTAAGGACGTTATGTGGAACTTGTGCGACCCACAATCCGACGAGCGAGGGGACGGCGTTGGGGAAGCTGCTGACGACCGCGTCGACGTATTGATATCCGACCGACAAACTGAGTTCTCGTGTGAAATGCGCGGTAGCGTCAATTTCAAATCCCGGCGCGCGGGTGCGTCCCAGGTTTTGCCGCTGTCGGGTGATGAGAATGGGAGTGGAGCTTAGGGTGACGTTGGCAACCGGGTCGATGATTTCATTGAAGAAGAATGTTCCACGAGCTTCGAGTTTGTGCTGGAAACCGTTGACGGCAAGGCTCGCGTCTCCACCTGTGAGTTCTTCCGAGCGAAGATTGGGATTCGCATTCGTCAGGGTATTGCCCTGGCGGAAAGAGCGATAAAGCTCGTTCAATGTAGGAGCGCGAAACGCGCGGTAGATCGAAGCGTTCCACGACACATTCGGATTGATCTGATGCTGCAGCGTTAGGCGCGGGCTGAACGCGTTGTAGGTGCGGTCGGGGAAGATTGTATTTGCGGGACAGGTTCCTGCGACCGGGTTGCAGAAGAAGAAGGCGTTCGTATTGCTCCAGTGGTCGTAGCGTGCGCTGACGGAGAGCAACCAGCGCGGCGCGATCTGGATTAAATCCTCGCCGAAGACTCCGACCGTATTTTGGTGGCCGCCGGTGAAAGTGTCCCGCAGATTGGTGCCTGAATTGAAAATTACCTCGTTGCTGTGGCCAATTTCCTGGTGGTCGTCGACGCCCGCTACCAACGTTTGGCGCTTTCCGACGGGGCGAGACCAGACTGCTGAGCCTCCGATGCCCTGAGAGGGAACTCCCTGAACGTCGGTGAGCGATTCGCTGTTTCGATCGGTGGCAACGGATGAGAAGGTTTGGTTGTAGCGTTCTGCCTCTCCATAAGCACGAAGAGTGAGCGAACCTGCCGCACCAAGGTTGAGATTGGCGCCGAGCGCGCCTTCACCGATTCGTGTGTTGTTGATCTGGACGGGAGTGCCGTTGCCGCGCGTCTCATTGAAATACCAGCCGCGAGCGAAAATCAGGCTGTCCTGGCCGATCTTGCGGCCGACCATGAGATCGGCAGTAGCGTCGGTAACGCCCGCGGGGATATCCACGCTGCCGCGCTGATTTTTGGGGATAAGGGTGTATCCGTCGGTGTTGAATACCTGGCCGCCGAATGTGGATTCCCATCCGTTTTTTTGCGCACCTCCCCAAACGGAAAGCTCTGGAGAATTTTGGTTTCCGTAGGAAGTTTCGAGCGAGATACCAGCTGGCTCCGGAGTGCGTGTGAGAACCTGGATCACTCCGCCGAGGGCATCGCTGCCATAGAGACTGGAGGAGCCTTCCTGGGCGATCTCGATGTCGGAGATAGACTCGCGGGGGACACGGTCCCAATAGACCCAGGCACCGAACGGGTCGTTGAGCGGAATTCCATCCTCGAGAACGAGAGCACGGCTCGATCCACTCGCGCCGAGACCGCGCAAGGACACGCCCTGCGCCGTGGGATTTGCGGTGCGGCTGCTGGCGCGGCGGAAGAGGCTGAACCCAGGGATCTGGCGCAGCGTGTCATCGAGGGTGAGAGCTGGGATGGCCTGCACTTCTGACCGTGTCAGTTGAATATCGCTTAGAGGAACATCACTCAGGAGGGTCTGGCTGCGCGTTGCGGTGACTATTATGCTTTGATTCACCGCGGATGGCACGAGAGTGATTTCGAGTCGAGCGAGGTTGCCTGTTGCGGCGGTCCACGGCTTTTCTAACGGATCGAAACCTCTCGCATTCACAATGACCGTGCCGGAGATTCCGGGAACGTGTTCGAACGCAAATTCTCCGGAGGAATCGGCTGTAGTTGAGGCCGAGTACGATCCGGCGTGGAGTTCGACCTGCGCCCCGGCAATGGAAGCGCCGCTTGAATCCCGTACTGCGCCTTCTACCCGGAACGTCTGCGCGTGCGTCGCCGCAACCATCGAAAGGAGAAACGCCGCGGCGATGAGCACGCGGAGCCAGATTCGCCCTCGAACCGAAGAGAGCGCCGACCGCAAACTCGAATTTGTGGCTAGGCTAGTCACGAACGCGACAACTATTTTCACCGATTTAATGAGATCCGAACACCGGGGTATCCATTAAAGGTGAAGCGAGGAAGGAGTTCAAGCGCTGGTTACAACGGGCGTTCCGAGGCTTAAACCATTGGTTTTAAAGGTCAAATTCATTTATCGTCAGCAGCTCGACGGGCTGGGAACGGGCGGTGGGCCGAAGTTATGCCGTCGTTGTGTTAGTCTCAATGGAAGATATCCTTATCAACTGAGGGAATTCGAATGGCATCAACCGCACCGATTCGGCGCAGCGATCGGGTTTCGCTCACTTTACTGTTGGACGCATCCGGTACAGACAGCCATGGCCAGTCGTTCGCGGTGCCGACCCGCACGCTGCAGATCAACCAGACGGGCGCTGTTGTGGTGCTCGACCGCGACCTGAATACCGATCAGCAAATCCACCTGAAACGAAAATCGACGGCCGAGTCGCATCGCGAAGGGGACGTCAGGGTGGTGGGCCAGTTCGGTCGCGAAAAGGACGGGTTTCTTTACGGGGTCGAGATTCTGCCCGGACAAAACGACTTATGGGGAGTGGAGTTTCCGCCGATTGCGACGTCGGAGGAAGCTGTGGCGCGGATGCTGCTGGAGTGCAGTTATTGCCGCGCCAGAGAAGTGGTCTATTTGAACGAGCTCGACTTGCGAGGATTCGAAACAAATCGAGGGATTGCGCGGCATTGCAAGGCGTGTGGCGTTCCGAGCATCTGGACGCAAGCACCGCACGAGGATGAAAAGAAACTGACGCGCTCGCGAGCGCGGCGCGATCAGAAAGACACTTTGCCGGAAGGTGGAGAACAGCGGGAGCGGCAGCGGATGAGAATGAAGACGCGCTTGACGGCTTGCATCCGCCAGGTGGGAGCGGACGACGAGTTGGCGGTCTGCGAGGACATTTCACCGATCGGAATGTGTTTTCGAAGCAAGCGACGGTTTGATGCGAATGCCTCTATCGATGTAGCGGTGCCGTATGCGCCGGATTCGGCGAATATTTTTCTGCCGGCTCGGATTATCTATTCGGAGGAGATGCCGAAGGCTGGCTTGTTCCGGCACGGCACGGAATATCGGCGAAGGACAGCGGCAAGCGAGTAGTCAGCGAGATTGAGCTAGGGCGAGGCCTGAAAGGTAGGCACGAGGCGCAAAAGCTTTCTCGCCGACGAACTGGCCACCGAGAATGCGTACTTTGCAGCCCGCTTCGGAATTAGCGGCTTCGAGAATTTTCACCTTCGTTCCACAGCTGATCAGCAGAAGCTTTTCATCCGCGACCATTAGTGAAATCCCCAGATCGTCTTGCGCCGCTTCGCAGGAACGCATCTCATCCAGGATTTGTTCAGTAGCCGGCAACAACACGTAGTTTCGTCCCGTTTCGTCGCAAATCGTCGCTACTTTCCCGACCCACTCCGAAACCGCGCGAGCGTGAAACTTTGTGCCAGCGGGCAGGCGTGGCGAAGGAGCAACATTCGCGCCGTCGATAGTGGCGATAAAGCGATAACCGCGACGCGGAAGGGTTTCGATATAGCGCGGCTTCTTGTGTGAATCGCAAAGAGCGCGGCGCAGGGTTTGCATCGCAGCATTCACGCCATGTTCGAAATCTACGAAGGTATCGGCAGGCCACAGTTTGGATTGCAGCTCTTTGCGCGTCAACAGTTCACCTGGCTGTTCGAGAAGCATGGCGAGGATCTGAAAGGGACGCCCAGCGAGGCGAACTTTATGGCCGTGCTTGCGCAACTCGCCCGTGCGCAGATCGACGTGGTAGGCGCCGAAGCGGACTTGGGTTTGAAATAGGTTTACATCCGGCATAGCGGTACCGGCTAGGAAGCGTAAGTGTACGGCTAGTAAGGTTCAAACTCAAGCGGGCTTCCCGGGGCCTAGCACTAAGCCTTGTAGTTTCAGCGTCTAAGGGATTTACCCTAGCTTTACCAACAATTGAGCCTCGTTGCATTGAAGCAAATGCGGAGAAGGAATAAAACTGCATGCAGATCGAGGGACAAAGCGATGAATTCGAAATCAAAGATTCGAGGGAGAAAGGAGACGGAGATGAAAATTACGACAGTGGTGAAGGGTTCAATTTTTGCAGCGGCGTTGGGAGTGGCGTGCTTGCTGCCGGTAACAACGCATGCGCAAGCGGATGTCTCGCCTGATGTCTACGAGGTTGCTAATGCTGAGACGACTGTAGCGGAGCACCAGGTGCAAGTAGCGGCCAACACCGCGAAGCCAGCGGATTTTCAAGGACGCTTCGCGCTGCCGTATGAGGTGCGCTGCAAGGGTAAGAGTTTAAAGTCTGGACAGTATTCGCTGTCAGTCAAGTCCGAGGGGACTGGCCGCGTGGTGACGATTGCCCGGAACGGCGAAACGATGAACATTCGCGCGCAAGAGCTGACTGGGAATTCTGCGGCGAGCCACAGCACCGTACTGGTCAGGAAGTCGCATGAAGGGCGGCTACTCGAAGCGGTGTACTTGCGCCAGCTGAACGTGGTGCTTTATCTGGACGCGAATGCCACGACGCAGTCTGGGCAGATGGAGCACCTGCCGATTTCGTAGAGCTTAGCGTTAGAAGTTTAGCGCGGACAAGGAACGCCTCGCCGAACGAGCCCCGGCGAGGCGTTCGTGTTTTTCGCGAGCAATGATGTGATATCGCGCCGCCGTGAAGCGTCAGACTGCCACCGTTGAGCGTTCGCGAGAGCGGCGGCGGTGATATTGCATGGAGATATCGAGATACACGTTGCCGGACGGCGTCTCGAAGCAGAGGATCGTGGCCTCGGAGTCCTGGCCGGCGGCGGCGCACTGTTCCTCGGTGAGCACGGCGGGAGGAAACACTTTGAACTGAAAGCCGCGATCGTTGAGCTGCGTCACGGCGTTTCCGATCACCATGTTGGCGAGTTCACAGACGGCTTCACGGACCATGGGCTGCGCTGAATCGACTTCTTCTCCCGCGAGGTAACTCGCAACCTGCGTGGCAGCCTGCGGATCCATGTCAAGAATCACGCGGCCCTGAATTTCTCCCTTGAAGCTGACGGAAGCGGCGAGCCCTTTGCGGCGATAGCCTTCCTCTTCCATCGTGAGGTCGACGATACGCGGGGCGGTCTTCATCATCTCGGCAAGAACTGCGTCAAGCGAGCCGATGAAGGGCTGAATCAGATCCATTCTCATCGGTCTCTCTCTCCTCCGGCGTGAACGGGTGATGCGACGCCGTCGTCGTTGAGCACGTAGCGGATGATTTCGTAGAGCGCGTCGGGCTTCACCGGCTTTTGGACGAAGTGGCGCGCACCTTTTTGGAGTGCGGCCAGGATATTGTCCTGGTAGCCGACGGAGGAGACCATGACGATGCGGGCATCGGGGTGTTCCTGGACGATGCGCTCGACGGCCTCGATTCCTTCCATCTGGGGCATGGTGATGTCCATGAGGACGATGTCGGGATTTGTGCGAGCATATTCCGTGATGGCGGTGCAACCGTCACCCGCTTCGCCGGCAACCTGGCCGCCGAACGATTCGACCATCTTCGCGAGGCTCTTGCGGGCGAAGACGGAATCGTCAACGATCAGGTAGCGAGCTGCCTGGTTGTCTTTCTTTCGCGTTAGGGCTTCAAACTGTTTCATAACTATCTCCTTCGAGAAATCTCGCGATCGGCGGCAGCTGGGGTGGCCGTCGAGTACTCCGGCAAGCATTTCGATTGCATAACACCGGCTAAATTCGAAAGGGAAACCACGCGATCGGCGAAACCGCGCTCGATGGCAGCACGAGGCATGCTGTCGACGACGCACGTTTCCGGGCTTTGGGCGATTGTGATGCCGCCGGCGGCATGAACCGCGGCCATACCGGCGGCTCCATCGTCGCCCATGCCCGTCATCAAAATGGCCAGCGAATTATTCTTAAATTCTTGAGCGACCGACTGAAACAAGACATCAACTGACGGACGGTGGCCGTTGACGCGCGGCGCATCAACGAGAATTGCGACATTGCCGTGCTCCATCCGGCGCACCTTCATGTGCCGGTTGCCAGGACAGATCAACGCGCGGCCTGCAAGCAAAAGATCGCCCGACTGCGCTTCTTTTACTTCAATGGCGGACGACTCGTTGAGGCGCTGTGCGAACATTTGGGTGAAGCCTTCTGGCATGTGCTGCACGACGAGAAGGCAGCCGGGAAAATCCTCCGGCAGCTGCGAAAAAAGATACTGGAGAGCATTCGGACCACCGGTAGAAACACCAATTGCAACGATGCGAGAAGGCCAATGAGGCATGGACGAGCGGTGCGATTCCTTCCTTCTCGTTGAAGGAACCGTGATGATCATTTTGGGGGCGCCGGATGCTGCGGCGACTTTGATCTTGATGGCAAGTTCGGCAGCGATCTGATCGATGCGGCCGGCCGCAGCGTCCTGGGGCTTGGCGACAAAATCGAATGCGCCGAGAGCGAGAGCTTTCAGCGTGAGAGTGGCACCGCGGTCCGTTTGCGAGCTGACGACGATGACGGGAACTCGATGTTTGCGCGTGATCTGGCGAAGCATCTCGATGCCGTCCATGCGGGGCATGTCCAGATCGAGCGTCACGACGTGCGGGCGAAGTTCGGTGATTTTTTTCAGGCCGAGCTCGCCATCCATCGCCGTTCCCACCACTTCAATCGAAGGATCGTGCACGAGCGCCTGGGGAATCAGCTTGCGCATGAGAGCGGAATCGTCAACAACGAGGACACGAATTCGTTCGCTCATGCCGTTGCTCCCACTGCTGGGATTCGCGAAAGATGCGAAATAACCGCGGGGACGTTGAGAATAAGAACCACGGTGCCGTCACCAAGGATCGAAGCGCCGCTGACAAGGGCCGAAGTGACAAGACGATCTTCGAGCGCTTTGATGACGAGCTCTTCTTCACCCATCAGGCTATCGACGATGAGGCCGAATTTGCGATTGCCCGCTCCGATGACGACGACGAAGACGCGCTTCGAACGCTCCTTCGTGGGTTTCGACTCGAGGCGTTCGAGGCGGACGAGCGTGAGAACCTGCTCGCGCAATTGGAAGACTTCGTGCTCGTCGACGTGGTGGATTTCATCGTCGGCAATCCGGGTGATTTCAACCACGGAAGTGATCGGGACGGCGTAGAGCCGGCCAGCCACGCGAAACAGGAGTGCCTGGATGCTGGCGAGAGTTAACGGGACCAGCAGGCGAAATGTGGTTCCTTTCCCGGGGTCGCTTTCGAGCTCAATTGCGCCTTTCAAATTGGAGAGAGCGGCCTGTACCACGTCAAGACCCACGCCGCGGCCGGAAATTTCCGTGACGTGATCGGCTGTGCTGAGCCCAGGCGTAAAGATCAGGTGAAGCGCTTCGGAATCAGTGAGCCGCGAGGCTTCTTCGGGCGTAAGGATGCCGCGCTCGATGGTGCGATCGACAATTTTCTGGCGATCGAGTCCTCGCCCGTCGTCTGACACTTCAATGACTACTTGATCGCCTTCGTGATAAGAATCGAGGCGAATCGTGCCGCGCGCCGGTTTTCCGGCAGCCATGCGCTCAGCGGCGGATTCGATGCCGTGATCCGCGGCGTTGCGAACCAGGTGCGCAAGCGGTTCAGCCAGCGAGTCAAGGATACCCTTATCGAGATCCGTGTTCTGACCCGACACTTCAAGCACGATGTCCTTGTTCTGCTGCTTGGCCACGTCGCGTACGACACGAGGGAAACGGCGGAAAAGCTGGTCGACGGGAACCATACGGATCTTCATTACGGATTTCTGAAGCTCGCCGAGCACGCGCGATTGAAAAGCCAGCGCATCAGAGAATTTCCCGCGCAGCGGATCTTTCGAATGGCTGCGCTCAAATTCGTTGATGGTGCGCTGCAACATCGATTTGCCGATAATCAATTCGCCGACCAGATTCATAACCGTTTCGATACGCGTGGCGTCGACGCGGAGAGAATTCTCGGCCGCGTGCGAAATACCTCCCGGCGTGCTACCTGCATGCGTGTCGTCCAAATGTCCGGGAGCTACATGTTCGGAGCCGCTGACTCCAGCAGAAATCGCTGCGGCTTCCGATTCGAGAAGTATGTCAAGAAGGTCGCGCGGCTGCGTCTGCTGTTCCTTTATCTCATCGATAGAAATGCGCGCGACGACGGACGGTACCTGGCAGCGTTTCCGAATCCAGTCGGCAGGTTTTGGTGTTGAGAGCGCCATTTCGATGACGCCGGATTGCTGGAGGTCTGCCGCCTTCTCGGGACGCTGGGCGAGTACCTTTCCGGCTCCTTCAAGCGCCTTGCGAACCAGTTCGAACGCGGCTACGGGCAGCGATTCGGAATCGAGGTACAGCGCGACGTTGTAGATGTGGTCGCCGCGCCGAAGCGCTTCCGCGATCACCAGGCGCTCGTACTCGGTCCATTCAAATGTGGCTTCGCGAGCAACCCTTTTTTGTTGTACGGCGGGCTTCGTAAGCAGGCGTTGAATGTGCTCGCGCAGCGCGCCACCCGCCGGCGGCTGTAGATTATTCCGGTATGCGGCCAGCATCTCGTGGAATGTATCGGCGGCAGCGAGAACCACTTCGGGGATCAATCCCGCGTGCTGTTGAGTAAGCTCCGGGGTCAGCACATCTTCGAGTTCGTGAGCGAGTTCACTGAGTTCGCGGAATCCGCAAGCAGCTGAATCACCCTTGAGCGTATGAACAGCACGGCGGACGCTGCGAAGACTTTCCTTGTCGCCCGGGCGGTCTTCGAGCGCGAGTCCAGACTCGTTCATGGCCTGGAGAATCTCTCCGGCGCTCTCGAAGAAGAGATCGCGGAGTTCCGCCGCACGTTCGTCGGGGAAAAAGGTCACTGGGCGCCCTCAACGCGCTGATAAACGGTAGCGTTGTTCTGATGAATCATGTGGAACGACTTCGTCAGGCCAAAAAGGCTCTCCGCGTGGCCGACGAACAAATAGCCGTCAGAATTCAGGC
>DATNKB010000147.1:0-2462 GCA_035603595.1 Candidatus Dormiibacterota bacterium | reverse complement strand
GCGAGATCGCGTCCATCGTGCAGTTGGCCTTCGCTCATTCCCGGCCAGCGAGAATAGACTCGTCCGCCCTTGATATCTCCACCCATTACGAACATGCAATTGGCATGGCCGTGGTCAGTGCCTCGATTTCCGTTCTCGCGGGCTGTGCGGCCGAATTCTGACATGCTGACGAACACCACGTCGCTCATGCGGTCGCCCATGTCCTGGTGAAACGCAGCGATTCCCTGCCCCAGATCGCGAAGGAGATTCGCAAGCTGGCCCTGCACAGCGCCTTCGTTGACGTGATGGTCCCAACCGCCGCTATCGAGGAAAGCGACTTCGAGGCCGACGTCGGCTTTGAATAGTTCCGCGATTTCCATCAAGCTTTGCCCGAAGCGATTTTTGGGATAGTCGGCGCCATTTTCGGGCTGGTATTTGTCTGGATTGATTTTCTTGAGCTGATCGACGGCTTCGAATGTTTCGTGGCCTACACCGCGCAGGGCCTGGTCGACGGTCTGGGCGTACATCGCTTCGAAGCCGCCTTCGACCGTTTGCTGCGGGCCGTACATTTTGAATTGCTTCAGATCCGGGATGGCGACGGCCGGGGCTGTTCCTTGTAACGTGCGCGGGAGGTAGGGGCCAAACGCTACGGCGCGAAACGGCGTTGCTTTTTCGTCGGTCATCGATTGCATGGCGCGGTTCAACCAGCCGTCGTCTGTTGCCTTTCTGCCAGGCGTTCCTGATTCCATAAAATCCTGGGCGTCAAAATGCGAGCGGGTGGGATCGGGCGAGCCTACTGCGTGGACGATCGCGAGTTCGCGCCTTTGATAGATCGGCAATAGCGGAGCGAGGCTTGGATGCAGCCCGAAGAAGCCGTCCAAATCGATGACTGTATCGGTGTTGCCGCGGCGCGGCTCGGGAATCGCGATGGTCGGACGCAGATTGTAATAGTTGCGCTCGCCGAAGGGGATGACTACGTTGAGGCCGTCCATTGCGCCGCGCTGAAATAGCACGACCATTTTCTTTTTATTCGGCGTTGTGCTGGCTGCGACGGCACGCTGCAAGAAAGCAGGGAGGGCGGCCATCCCTAGCATTGCCAGGCCGCTGTTCTTAATGAAATATCGGCGCGAGATGTTCATGGCATTTTCTCCTGGGCCTTTAGCGCCGCTGAAACTCCGGCGCGCCCAGAACCAGACCTGCGATCAATCCTTCATTTACTTGTTTTACGGGATCATCTAGGCGCGCTTGCAAAATTTGCGGATCGTTCAAGCGCGATTCGAGGGTCTTCCTTGTTGAGTCGGCGATGTCGCCGGCCAGGAAAATCTGTATCGACTGATCGAGAGCGATGGCCGGGTCCGCGGACGAAGGCTGGCCCAGCAATGTTTTCAGGTCGACTGAGGTACCGGCCATCTTGTCGCCCGCGAACGTCAGGGCAAAATTCAACCGGTTGAGCAACGCTCCAGTGTTCACCCACGTCTCAGATTTATCGGAGTAGCCCGTGGGTGGCTGACAGAGGAATAGCGGCTCGCCCATCCGGCCTACCCATTGCGCCAGTGGCAGAGAAACCGGCACGTCCGCGCCCAATGCGCGCGCTGTGCTCGCGACAAGCTCAAGAGGAGTCTTCACCTTGGCGCGATATGCATCCTTCGACCAGAACTCCGGCGAATAGATCATGGTTTTCAACAAGCTTCGAATGTCGCCTCCGGTTGATTCGTAGTTTTTTGCCATGCGGCTGATTAACGATTCGGGTGGATTGTCGGATACGAAGTGGCGCGCTAGTTCCGTGGAGATGAACCGCGCGGTGCTAGGATGGTTCGCTAAAAACTTTAGCGCTTCTTCGCCGTCCTTCTCTCCGCCGTAATTGATGATGTGGCCCATCACAACTTTCTTGCCCTGCGCGTGGATGCGCTCGTCGAAAAAGAATTCTGGGTCTTTGCGTGGCTCGTGGACAGTCCAACCGGTGAGCGTCTCGGCCATCGCGATCACATCTTGTTGCGTATAGCCGGCATCGACACCTAGGGTGTGTAGCTCCATCACTTCGCGACCGTAATTCTCATTGAGGCCGCGGTCCTCTTTTTTCTTTGGGGGAACGCCATTGCCGCCGGGTACCGGAGATTTTCCGGGAAACGTTCCGGGCGGCGGCGGTTGCGCCCCTGTGAAAATTCCTTGGTAGCGCTGGCGCCGCGCCTGTATGTCCCCCTGCATACGCTTGAAAGCTGCCGGGTCAGCGCTCATCCAGTTGTCGAGATAGAAAAGCATCGCCGGGCTCTTGGCCGTCGCGACGAGCAAGTCCTGAAACTTGCCCATGGTGCGGGGGCGGATCGTGTCGCGCACGTATGCGGTAACGAACCATTTGTCCGCGCCTTTGTTCGCAAAGACATTGAAATGGTTAAACCAGAAATCTTCCATCACTGCTTGGAGCTGCCTTTGGCTGTAGACTGCGCGGTCCACTTTCGCCATGGAGAGCTCGGCGACGATGCGAT
>DATNKB010000146.1:0-16109 GCA_035603595.1 Candidatus Dormiibacterota bacterium | reverse complement strand
CGGTCGAGCAACTTACGTCATTGTACTCTTTCAGCTAGGTAAGCGAGAGACTGTCTAAATGGCGTGGGATGCATGGCTCTTCATCTCCGGTGTACTCCCCCAATTTTTGAATTGTGGGAGAAGAAGAGTCCGGATAGATGTCGGTAAGAGGGATTATCACTACCTACCTCAATTCGAGAAAAACTACGCGATGGGCCGCTAGGAATCCATGTTTAGACGATGGAGAATCGTCGCACTCTTACTCGTTTGTTGTCTCACATGCTCCCTTTTTTACGTGTTGCTCATGGGAAGGCTTCTGGATGTTGTCGTGCGGGTCGTGGAAGTCGTCGGCAGACTCGGAAGGAAATAAGAAATCAAAGGTGTCAGCACAAATCACTCTTTGCGATACCTTCAACCGAATAGTTCCTGATAAACGCGTTACCGCAGATTGACCGAATTTCCGCCCGGATCGACCAAGGACTACTTCCGGTCGGGCTAAAAGCTCACACAGTCTGCTTTTGAAAGTCGAGGACAAGGAGAGTGATGTCGTCCTCCTGCGCGCGGGCCGAGTTGTAGCCCGAAAAACCGGCGACGCTTTCGAGGAGGTGTTGGCGAAACGCGCGGCAGGAATGTCGCGCCGCGTTTCCAGAAATTCTTTGCAGCGGGACTTGCCGAATTGTTCGTGAGCAGCGTTCTTGGCTTCAAGGATGCCGTCCGTGTAGAGCAGACAGCGATCTCCGGGACCTACGCGGATTTCCACAGAAGGGTAGACCGATTCGTGAAACATACCCAACATCAGGCCGTTTTCTTCAATTTCCTGGACTTTACCTGCGGTGCTCGAGGCCAGCAGGAGCGGTGGGTGAGCTGCAGCGGAGTAATGTAGCAGGCTCTTCTCCAGATCCACAAACAGATAAGCGGCGGTGACGAAGTGCGCGTCGAACTTGCCGCAGAGGGATCGGTTCAAGCCGGTGAGAACGAGGGCGGGATCGTGGGCGTGTTCCTCTTGGCCCGCGAAAGCGATCTTCAGCATCGAGGCGATTAGCGCCGCGGGTATGCCGTGTCCAGTGACATCGGCGACCAGAATGCCGACACGCTCTTCGTCGATGCAAAGAAAATCGTAGAAATCGCCGGCAACCGCGCTCATGGGGACGTAGCGCGCAGCAATTTCGAGTCCCGTGAGCGTCGGGACGCTTTGCGGAAGCGTCGAGGACTGAATCCGGCGGGCAATTTCCAATTCGTTGTTGATGGCGAGGAGTCGTTCTTCGTTCGCAAAGGTACGGTTCGCGGACACGTATCCGAGACACGCGACAAACACCAGGAGACCAATAAACTCCACGTTGTACCCAGGCAAGATCCTAAGGCCCAAGAGATTTGCATGGAGGGCGAGCAAAAACCATACGAGAAAACCCGCGACGAGAACGCGAATTTCGCGGGTTAAGCGTTTGCGCGGACCCAGGCGTCGTCTGCTGACGATCAGGAACAGCACGGTGGCCCCGAGCGTGGCGAGCGCCACGATGTGGTTTGCGAGGCCGAGGTTGGCCGGAGTGACTCCAACCGCGGCGGCGAGGATCTCGAAAACCGCGAAAAGCGATCGTGCTGTGAGAAGCCAGCGAAGGAACTCTCTGAGGGGTTCGCCGACGACTTGGTAGAGGAAGAGGCCGCCGGGGAGAATGATCACTGAGGAGATGACCCAACCGAGGTAGCTCCAAAACGTTGGCGACTCGTCGAAGAGAGAGCGAAAGGAAGGGAGAGAAGCCAACAGCCTGACGGCAAAGAGAATGCAGAACAGGCCGAAGTAAAGCAGCGTGAGGTCACGCGTTTTGCGGTGAAAGCAAAAAAAGGCGATTGCGGCGAGAGCGATAGACAGAAGAATCACGGCGGCCGCAGTGTTGGCGAGTTCCCACCGCAGGTCCGAGCGAGAGAGAGAAGCCACGGCTTGAGCCGAGAGAAGCGCGGTTGCGTTGGAAATGTCCGGCATTTGGGATGGAATTGTAGCCAAGTCAAGACTCGAAGCACCAGCGGCTCCAAGCGTGGCAAAGGACTTTCCCAGTCCAGCGGTTTCAGGGATGGATGCTGCTGATAAAGAGCTAGTCGTTACTGCAATTTCGCGTATTCCGCTTTGGCTTCCTTCAGGATGGGGATGTCGAGATCGGCGTCTTTCCACATGGCCCGTACCACTCATAAAATGGCGGCGAAGGCATTGAAGAGTGCATGGACGAGTATCGCCGGCAAGAGACTACCGCTTCTGTATCTGAGTTCCCCGGAAAAGAGCCCGAGCACGAAGGCCGCCGCTGCTGTTGTCGGATTTACCTCCAGGTGGATCAGCCCGAACACAAGGGCAACGATTATCGCGGCATATGAAAGCGAAGTACCGATAAACGAAAGCGTTGCCGGAAACTGCCGAGCCAGCATGGTCTGCAGGAGGCCGCGAAAGATTATTTCCTCCTGAATTGAGGCGCCGATGACGAAGTAAAGGAACGTCATCCACGGACGAAATGACACTTCGGGCGGAGGTGGACCTGATCTCAGGTAATTGACAAGGATTGTGAGCGCCCAGCCAATGGGCACGCCGATCGCAATCGCGGCCACCATGTAGCGATAGTGACAGAATCGAAACCCGAATTGCGCGAAACCCCCGGCTCTCCGTGAGACCACACCGATCAAGAGGATCGCCACCGCCAAGCTGATCACGATGATTACAGGCACCGCTTCGAAAGGTCGTAGTTTAAGCAGCGCAACAGTCAAAAAGGCCGGGCCGTAAGCGGCCGCGAATAACAGCAGGAGGGTACCAAGCGCCTTTGGGAACCTGGCTCTTGTCAATTTCGGATCCTTGCGGTGGAGCGGCCACGTGGGTCGCTGCCGCAGCGGTCTCAGGATACCTGCCAGCGAGTCTACACTTCACGATCAATCACTCAACGGGCTGATTGGAATTCGGAAACCATCCTACTGTTTTGAACATCACCGGTCCGTTTTAGCCCTGAACTTGTAGCTTCTCGCAATTTGCCATCTCAAGAAGTTTCTGGAATCAGCTTCAGGTACTGAGTAGGCGAACAGCCAACGATGGATCTGAAGTCATTGATGAGGTGGGCCTGATCAAAGTAGCCCAACTCTAACGCCAACTGCGGCCAATCTAGTTTGTCGCCTGAATTGAACCTTTCGATCACTTCGTGCCAACGATACCGGCGAATCACCCATTTTGGGCCGACACCGGAATTGTACGCTTGCCGATGCCCGCCCGAATCACTAGATCATCCACCGTTTTGATGTCAGGGTCCTCAAAAATACGTCCGACAAGCTGGACTGCTAGCGCAATCGCCTTATCAGGCTCCGGCGCACGCACACGGAAGAAGGCATTGGAAGCTTCCACCTTCTTGGCCTCTTTGCAAGACGATGCCAGAATGGCTGACTGTGCACCAACATCCTTCCCCCAAATGCGCTGCGCGGGGATGGTGCGATTGGCGAGTGCCCACGCGGGAGCGCTCAAAAACGGACGGAAGCCGCCGGGGGGTGAATTTGATCCCGAAGACGTGCGACTGGCCTTCCAGCCTGCGCACAAATTTATCGGTATACACGCCGCTGACCGTCGAATTGTCCTTCTCGAACACGACATGAAAATTGGGATGCGGCACGGTCTCCTGCAGGTGCGGAGCGCGGCCTCGAAGATCCCAGCTGACCATCCAGTAGTGGGCGATCCAGTGCCCTAAATCAGGCGACGGACTCCACCGAAAATGCCTGAACTTTCCAGCAGACGGAGGCCTCCTCAGGACCCCTCGGGCCTTGCCAACCTGGGGATCGAAGACTTCTTCAATCTTGCCCACAGGTTTTTGTCGCGTTTTTCCAATCAAAGACATGCGCTCTCTGTCTACTATTGTTCCACAGGACAAAAGGGCACATGAATGAACTCGTTAGCTGCAAACCTTCGAAGCCGACACCCCAGCGAGGGCGCTCTGGAAGATTCTCACCGGCCACGCAGAGACAGAAGTCCAATCGAAGAGAGCACAGTCTAGACCAATAAGGCCGACTTGCGGGGCAGCTACTGTCATTATGGGTATTTTCCTGTGGCTTTGCTGTGGTGTCGTGGCATCTGCGCAGACGGACTGACAGGCTCTACGTTCCAAGGAAGCAATCATGACAACTCATGCAGGTGGAACATTTGAAGTGCAGTTGAATCCTCAGAAGCCGGACAACAAAGAAGCTGAACGCGCAAACCTTGGCAGAATGTCGATCGACAAGCAGTTTCACGGTGAGCTAGAGGCGACCAGCAAGGGGGAGATGCTAAGCGCTGGTACGGATGTCAAGGGCTCGGCTGGCTACGTTGCGATCGAGCGCGTCAGCGGAACACTTCGTGGACGCAGCGGCACCTTCTTACTCCAGCACAGTGGCACAATGACACGCGGCGCACCTCAAATGAGTGTCACGGTGGTGCCGGATTCTGGGACCGGTCAGCTAGCGGGTCTTGCGGGTAAGATGACCATCGAGATCACTGACGGCAAGCATTCTTACGAGTTCGACTACACGCTTCCCCGAACTCCCTGAGAGTCGACGTCATTGAGGGTTTACTGAATGATTTCAACCTGAGTGCCCTAGGGCTTGCCGCCTGCCAAAGTGGTAAGCTTGATTCGGTCAGGACTCTGAACAGTAAGGCGTTCAGAACGGTGAAATCCATCATGGACACTTGGTACAAGGTGACTCTCTCATCGAAAGACATCACCGCTGGCAAGCATATGGCATTGCAAAGCACATTTCGCTTTCTGTTCATGGCGAGCCGCGCCCCTAGAGATGCTGCGATGTTGACGAATGCCGAGCCTCGCTTTCCAGCCGATTATTTCTTCTCACCCGGTGCAGTGAGATTCTCCAAGACCCTGATAGATGGATTTTCTAGCATTGAGTGTGCCGCACCGAAGGCTACTGGCCTTTCTCTTCTAGTGGGCGACGAACAACTCGAGGCAATCCCTTTTTCGAAGTGAATTCCTTTGCCGCGCACTAGGGTGATACAAGTATCGTTTGTTGCCCTACATAACGTATACCGCAGTTGTGGGTGTTCAGAATGCCCAGTTGGAATTTGGAGTGCGTAAATTGCAAAGGCCTCTTCGCACAGTCCGCAATCGTTGAACGCCAGCAAATCTCGCTGTACTTTCCTACTAAACCCGCACTCCCAATCGGTGGGAGCGAATTTGAATGTCCTCACTGCGGTCACAAGCCACATACGAAACGAGCGATTATTTGTATCGGGCTTAGCTGGCCCGTTCGATTATTTCCCGATGGCTTTGCCGCTCAGGGACCGAGTCTTGACGATTGTGGACTAAGTGGGACCAGAAGCTGACTATTTAGGACTGCTTCGGAACATCGCCGCACGACTCTGATTTGCGAAAACCTGCGATTCGCTGACTAGCACCAGAGCTCTTCTTCACGCGGTTTCTTAACGGCACCGCTTCGAGCCTCGAACCCAAATTCGTCATCGCCGCAATTCGAAGGAACCCGGTATTCAAAATCTCATCAAGGCCGTTAACCCAAAGTTTCCGCGAGCCGCTAATTGTGCGATGCTCTCTCCGCCGAAAAAACCATGCTAAATATCTCTTAGTTGGCCAGAAGACCACCGTATATTGAGTTCCTTGGAATCCACCAAGGATAACCTACCCTCCTGCGCGTGACCTTTTTGTGACATGAGTCCACACAACTGAGGAAACGCAGCCGTTGGGACTGGAACCATTCGGGTAGCGACCGCATGCTCGGCCATCTGCGCAACCGATCGCAGAATTCAATATCTGTTCAAGGAGGCTCATTTTCGAGCCTTTCCAAGACCCGCAGAAATTGAAACTCCGCCACATGCGCCCGAGCACCTCGGTGAACTCGCCCTTTTAACTGATCAGAGCTATGATTCCCGCAATATAGTGGAGGAGGACTGCCACATGTCATACGCGGACGGCAGGAGTCCAGTAATCGGGGACCGCGTGAGAAACACAAAGACCGGAAAAATAGGGACCGTCATGAATGTGGTGTTAGGAGTGCCCAGCATGCAGGGCCGGGATCAACTTATGGTGAAGTGGGACGATGGAGGCTTCGTCGCCGTCTCTGCTGCAGACGAATGCGAACCCGCTTAAGAGCGTTGCAAAGCTCAAGAAGTCGGCTTAAGAATCGCCTGAATGACGCTGAAACACCTGTTACCCGCAGAGGCCGGGAGTGGAAGGTATCAATCGTCGGCGAAACTGATGTGACAATCACAGTGCGAGTTAGACCGCTAACGATAATGAACTTCGTTGAATTCACCTTTCCATTCAGGTCTGAGTTTAATTCCTTTGGTAATCTTGCAACTGAAGCGGTAGATCGACATTTGAGTTTTCAAGATCGGGTCTATAAAGCCCTCTCAAGATTTCTCCCGCCCGCGCCCGACTTACGCCCTCATTGACTGACTTAGGAAAAGTGGAAAACACTTTGTTTGGTAGCGCGCGCATCAATCCAATCCACGGCATCTAACCGCTTGACTGAAGCCACTGTGATGTAGAATACGAACTCTGAATCGAAATGTGGGTCGTGAAGAAACAAAAAAGAAGAATGGGAGTCTTCAATGTCCAGAAACGATTCAACAGGATCACTGCTTATTTTCCTTGTGGGAATAGGAGTGGGAGCGACTGCTGTAATCCTTCTCGGATCGAAGAGAATTGACCAATTGCATGACGATGTTATCGAAGCCGTGAATGACGGAATGCATGACCTAAGGCGCCAAGCACAAAGGATCGTCAACACTGCGCGGCAGAAACTGGATGAAGCAATCGACATCGGCGCCGACGCGTACAACGAAGCCAGAAAGTCGTAACACCATCGTACTTGGATAGTTGACGTATGAAAGGCGCGGTGGAGGGCGAGTTGGCCTAGCGCGCGATCACCGATTTGCATTTCCGAAGATTGATGAGACCAGAAATGCACAGGGTCCCCCGAATTTTCCCCATACTTGCCGAATGGCGCGCGTTTAACTTGCCTCCGGTCAATGTTTTCTGAATGGCACTCCTGCCTCGGCCTGTTTTTGAATAATTGTTATGCGGCGAACTCTTTGGAATTAAACGGCTTGCGAATTTCAGACCGCCTGTCTGGTCGAATTTCACAGATGAGTTTTGAGTGAAGCGAGCTTTCAATAAGTCAAAGAAAATACGCGAGATGTTTCGGTCGGGGCGCCCGGATTTGAACCGGGGGCCTCCTGCGCCCAAGGCAGGCGCGCTACCAGGCTGCGCTACGCCCCGACGTGATGAGCCCCTTGATTATACACTTTGCAACTCAGAGGCAGAGTCCGCGCTGCGTTGTAGCAATCATTCGTCCAACATGGCCCGCGCCACTCAGCCTCGATCCTCAAAACTTGTACAGTCTCTTCCGTTTCTACAGTTTTTCCTGTTAGTGTCACATCGCCCCCTTTGAGGCCATGATCATATTCTGCATTGAGGAATCCTCGACTCACTCAACGATGAGCGCTTTTGCAGCGCACCGAGTCCGCGCATGAACGTACCGACGGCAGGCCAAAAGCGCCTTGTAATCGTTGGTCCCACAGGAATGGTCGGAAAATATGCCCTTCGCTATGCGCTCGAGAACTCCGCTGTCCGGAGCGTGACGTCGATCAGCCGCAGCAAGGTAGGCATCTCCCATCCCAAGCTCACAGAGGTTCTGCATCGAGATTTCGCAGACTGTTCTGCACTTGCGGAGACACTCTCGGGTCAGGACGCGGCCATCTTTTGCCTCGGCGTCTACACCGGAGCGGTGTCGGACGCGGAACTCCGCACGATAACCGTGGACTATACAGTCGAGTTCGCGCGAGTTCTCCGCGGCAGCAGTCCCGCCGCGGCCTTCTCATTCCTGAGCGGTAGTGGCGCGGATCCGACGGGGCGAAGTCGGATGCCTTTCGCACGTTACAAAGGAGAGGCGGAGAATGCGTTACTCGCGGCGGGATTCCCTCACGTTTATATCTTCCGCCCCGCTTACATCTACCCCGTGGAGCCGCGGAAGGAACCGAACTTCACTTACCGCTTGATGCGCGGAATTTACCCGGCATTTCGAGTGCTATTCCCTAACCAGGTGATTCGGGCTGACGACCTGGCCCGGGCCATGGTCGATGTCGTCGTAAGCGACACAGGCCAGCGCCGGGGCCCGGTTTTTGAGAACCGTGACATCCGAGCCTTAGTCGAGGCGTCGCACCCGTCATCCGGGACGCGAAATGGATAATTTGCTGGCATCATCGAATCTCAGGGACGGCATCTAGTTGGTTTCCAAACTAAAGATCTGGTTCCACTCGACTGGGGCTCCCGGCAAAGTGATTCTTAAATCGCTCGCGCCGTTACTTCCGCCTTCCATCGGCTCCGTCGACTCATTCGTGCCAACTTGGAGTCGCGCCACGTTGCGTTCGTTCTAGCGGGCATTTTTTAAGGCAGGGGCGGCGCCACAGACGATAGACAATATTGTGTTGCCGCTCATGTTTCTACAGCCTTCAATGTATGTCACATTGCCCCATTTAAGGTGACCATGTCCCACTGCATGCGCATTGCTCGACTCACTCAAGAACACCGCGCAAGGCTTTGGAGGCTCTTCTAGGTGCGAATTCTCGTCGCCGACGATCACGAACTGGTGCGTAGAGGCGTTCGCTCGCTCTTGCAAACGCGGCCTGACATCGAAGTCTGCGGCGAATCGATCGATGGCCGGGATGCCATCGAACAAGCCCGGCGTCTAAGTCCCGACCTTATCGTCATGGACATCAGCATGCCGACGCTCAACGGCCTTGAAGCCACGCGTGAAATCCGGCGCACTCTTCCCACTATCGATATCCTGATTCTCAGCCAGCACAATTCCACCGAGATGATGCGGCAGGCTTTCAATGCTGGCGCGCGCGGGTATGTCGTAAAAACTGCCATTTCCCAGGATTTGCTTCACGGTATCGACAAAGTGCGAAAGGGACAGCTGTTTTTCGGCGATTTCGTGTCTGACACTCCTGCGCCCAACGTCGACATGCAGGAAATCCTCCAGCGCAGCCAAACCTTTGAGAGGCTGCTACGCGAAAGTGAAGAGCGTTACCGGTTGACTTTCGAACAAGCGGCGGTAGGCATTGCTCACACCTCGAACGCAGGACACTTCCTTCGCGTGAATCCAAAGCTCTGCGAAATCGTGGGCTATACGCAAGAAACCTTGCGGAAGCTCACCATGCGGGAAATTACCCATCCCTCAGACCTTAGAGTCGAGCTCGCCCAGGCCGAGAAAGCTGCTGCTGGCGAACTCGATCAGTACTCCACCGAGAAACGCCTCATCCGCAAAGACGGATCCGCAGTCTGGGTCAACCAGACCATCAGCGCTGTCCGCGAGTCCGATGGCCGGCCTAACTATTTTGTCTGTGTAATTGAAGACGTCACGGAACGAAAGAAGGCGGAATTTGCGCTCGCCGATGCGGCGCGCCATGAGAAGGCGCTCTTTCATCTTGCCGATCATCTCCACCGAGCCACGTCGGCCGATGAGACCTTCAGCGCCGCGATTGAAGCAATCTTGGGCGCGTTGGAATGTGACCGTGCCTCGATCTTGTTGTTCGACGAACATGAGAAGATTCGGTTTGTCAGTTGGTGCGGCTTGTCCGCCGGTTACCGCGCAGCTACCGAGGGACATTCGCCGTGGCACCGGAGTGAGCGTAACCCTCAGCCGATTGCTGTCGACGACGTCGAGACCTCCGAACTCGAACCGCCTCTGAAGGCTACGGTTACAGCCGAGGGCATCGCTGCCCTGGCATTTGTCCCGCTCGTTTCGAATGGAAAGCTCATCGGCAAATTCATGGCCTATTTCAATGCCCCCCACGCGTTTTCAGAAAGTGATCTTGAACTCGGCCTCACGATCTCTCGCCAATTAGTCTTCGCTCTCGATCGTCAGCGCGCCGCAGAGGCTTTGCGACAGAGCGAAGAGCGTTTCCGCGCCATTGTCGAGACATCACCAGAATGCGTAAAACTGGTAAGTTCTGACGGACAAATACTCCACATGAACGCGGCCGGGCTGGCCATGGTAGGAGCGTCCTCCCTCGAAGCGGTGGTGGGACAGAATGTGTACGACCTGATCGTGCCGGAGGATCAAGAGCGGTTTCGCGCGTTCAACGAAAAAGTCTGCCGCGGCGAGAAAGGTTCGCTCGAGTTTGAAATCTCAAGTTTATTGGGCGGTCGTCGGCAGATGGACACGCGTGCCGTGCCGCTCAGTCAGCCGGACGGGCAAGTGGTTCAGCTGGCTATCTCGCGAGATGTTACAGTTCGCAAGCGGGCCGAGCGCAGTACAGGCCTCCTCGCTGCCATCGTGGATTCCTCGGATGACGCAATCATCAGCAAGAATCTGAATGGCGTCATCACCAGTTGGAACAGAGGAGCTGAGCGGCTATTTGGTTATTCGGCAGACGAGGCGATTGGCCAGCACATCACGCTCATCATCCCAGCCGACCGTCGGAATGAAGAGACGGAAATCCTCGCCCGTCTCAGACGCGGCGAGCGGGTGGACCATTTCGAGACCGTCCGGATTCGAAAAGACCGCACCCTTCTTGATATTTCGCTCACAATCTCGCCGGTAAAGGATCTGAACGGCAACGTCACCGGTGCGTCCAAGGTAGCCAGAGATATTACGGATCGCAAGCGCGCCGAGGAAGCGTTGCGAGAAAGCGAAAATCGCTTCCGGACTCTTTCCGAGAGATTAGATTCCGAAGTACGCGCACGCACCAGGGAATTGGAGTTGCGCAATGCCGACGTGATGCGGCAATCCGAGCAACTTCGCGAGCTTTCATGGCAGATGTTGCGCATTCAGGACGAAGAGCGCCGGCATATCGCGCGCGAATTGCACGATAGCGCCGGCCAATTGCTTACCGTCCTCGCTATGAATATGTCGACGCTAATCCGCAAAGCACAGGAAGAAGCTCCTGAACTTGCAGAATCCGCGGAAGAAGCGCGCGAATTGGTTCATCAGTTGACCAGCGAAATCCGGACAAACTCTTATCTGCTGCATCCGCCTCTGTTGGATGAAGAAGGGCTGCGGTCTGCCATATCTTGGTATGTTCGCGGATTGACAGAACGCAGCGGCCTCGAAATTGCCTTTAAGATTTCCGAAGGGTTTGGAAGGCTTCCCCACGAAATGGAACTTGCCATCTTCCGGCTGGTGCAGGAAAGCCTCACGAATATCCATCGTCATTCAGGTAGCAAACGGGCCACGATCGAGATATCGCGGACGCCGGAACAGGCCGTTCTCGAAGTGCGGGATGAAGGCAAAGGAATCTCGCGCGAAAAGCTCGCGGACATTCAATCGCGGGGAGCCGGCTTTGGAATCCGGGGCATGCGCGAACGAGCGCGCCAATTCAACGGCGAAATGACGATCGAATCGAGCGGAAAAGGGACTTTGTTCCGGGTAACGATTCCGGTGTCGAAGAAAGAAGCGGTAACCGAAGAGCAGAAGACACAGATCGCATGAACAACGCTCGCAAAACCCGATTAATCTTCGGGACTTTCCGCTAATAAATGCGAATCCTCATTGCAGATGATCATCATATGGTTCGCCGAGGAGTGGGAGATCTCCTTTCGAAGGAGGCTGGTTGGGAGATTTGTGGCGAAGCCACCGACGCCGCGCAGGCTATCCAGAAGGCCAGCGAACTGAATCCCGATCTGGTTCTTCTGGATATCAGCTTGCCCGATGGAAGCGGGCTTGAAGCCGCCCGCCGAATCCGGCAGGAAATCCCTCACGTAAGAATCTTGATGATGAGCCACCACGACGCCACGCAATTCGTGCAAAGTGCCCTTGAATCCGGCGCGGACGGATGCATCGATAAGGCTCGCTTGGCTCTCGATTTGGTAGCCATGATAAAAAGCCTTCAGCCTCGCAACAGCAATCTCGCAAGCGCCAGCTAAAATCCGCTGCTCGTGATGTCCCTTGGTAGCCACGACGACGGCTTTCTTGTCGTGGGCCTTACGCTCTCTCCCGAACTTCAAAACTAAGGTTTTGCCAGAACAAGATCCAGCTTCGCGGCTTCCACGAACGCGCGAAAGTCTCGATCGCGCGTCAACAACACCACCCGTGCGTCGACACAAGTTTGTGCGATCAATGCGTCGCCGAGCCGCGCCCGGCGCCGCCTCACCAGCACCTGCGCCCACAACATCCCGGCGCGCTGCCAAAATCCCGGCCGAATCTCCATCTGAGGTATTTGCAGGAGCATCTCGGAAACTTCCGGCGGGAGCTCAGGATCGCTCAATAACTCGGTGAGAACCGCTGGCACCATCACGACCTGGCGTTCTTCAAGCGCTCGGTCGAGTTGTTCCGTGTCGTCGCCGGCGCCACCTTCGAGGAACGCAACCCAGGTACGCGTATCAGCGGCAATCAACGGTCAGCTTTCAGCTCGTCTGTCGTCTGCGAAAAACGAACTTTCCCCCGAAGCTCACGTAGCCGGGCATAAGCGTGGGAAGCCGCAACCAGCTGCAGCCCGGTGCGAACCGTTTGGGTAATCCCAGCCCCGCTGGCCTGTTGCGCCTTTTCGAGCAAATCCTCAGGAACTTCCACGGTAATTTTGCGCGCTGCCTCCATAGTTAGGCCATAATACCATACTCAACACCAGCATCGAGTATGGTGTCCGGATTTCACTCAATTTAATCCACGGTACCGCGATTAAATGTTCGAGCAAGTGGCTTGGTTTCTTAGCTTTCCGAATTTCTAATCGGCGGTAAAAAGGGGCTAAGGAATCTTGTGAATGAACCAATTTTGATTCAAGCCCGAGGCGAATTTCGAGCCGTTCAGCTCTCTTCGACACGCTAAATCGTCTTATCCTTCGAATAGCAGATCTTCTCCAGATTGCACTCGATGCAGAGCGGTTTGCGCGCCTTGCAAATCCGCCTTCCATGCCAAATCAACTGGTGAGAAAAGAGGATCCAGCGATCTTCCGGAATCACTTTCATCAGATCGGTCTCGATTTTCTTCGGGTCGGTATTCTTCGTCAAATCGAGCCGGCGCGAAAGCCGCTGCACGTGCGTATCGACAACGACTCCCGACGCGATTCCGAACCCTGTTCCCAGCACCACGTTCGCTGTCTTCCGCGCAACGCCGGGAAGCGTGAGGATTTGCTCCATCGTGCGCGGTACTTCGCCGCCAAATTCTTCGACGATCTTCTTGCTAGCGCCGAGGATCGATTTCGTCTTGTTGCGGTAAAAACCGGTAGAGCGGATTTCTTCTTCGATATCCCTCGGATTCGCATACGCGAGCGCGGCCGGAGTTGGATACTTCTTGAAGAGTCCCGGAGTGACCATGTTCACGCGCTCGTCGGTGCATTGCGCCGAAAGAATCGTGGAGATGAGGAGTTGGAAAGGGTTGTCGTGCTTCAACGCGCAGCTGGCGGCCGGGTAGGCTTCGTCCAATCCATGCAGAATGGCTTTCACACGTTCGGGATTTGGGCCGCGGCCGAATGCGCTGTGGCGCGATGAGCGCTTCGCTGGCCGCGCCGAAGGCTTTGCCGCGCGACTCGGCGCCGGTGCTTTCTTAGCGCGCGGTTCTTTTTTCAGAGCTCTGTTTTTGGAATTTGCCATCGAGCGCAGAACTATAGCATAGCGATGCTATGGCTCGGACTGCACGGATCGCGATGTTTTAGGAGGCGAAGAAAAGATTCTGCGCGAAGCGCCATTCGGAATCGGTCCATTGGCCCGCACAGCGATATCCGGTTCGCTCGCCCATCTCGACTACTTCTTTCAAATCGTACTTGTGCGAGCTTTCGGTCCAGATCGTTTCTCCCTCGCGCAGATAGAACCCGAATCCGGCTCCGCGAATCGTCACATGCTGCCATACCGTGGAACGCAAATGCATTTCGATGCGCCGCTCCGACTCGTCGTAGCGCACAATGTGCTCGAAGCGCGAGAGATCGAAATCGGCCGCCAGTTCTCGATTGATGCGCGCTAGCAGATTCTTGTTGAAGGCAGCCGTAACGCCAGCGGGATCATCGTAGGCGAGCTTCAACATGTCCACGGGTTTTTCAAGGTCTGTCGAGAGGAGCAGAGCATCGCCTTCGTGCAGGATTGCACGCACTTCGCGCAGAAACTGATCTCCGGCCGGACGATCGAAATTACCAATCGTGCTGCCGAGAAACAGCACGAAGATCTTTTCGCCTTCGCGGCGACGTGCGGCTACTTCCTGCAAGCCATCCAAATACGCGCGCTCGAAGCCGACGATGCTGACTCGGTCGATCTGTCCTAATTCCTGCTGGCAACGGCTCAGAGCGCTGCCCGAAATATCAATCGGGTAGTAGTTCACGCGCTGCTTGCGTGCGAGCGCTTCCAGAAGCAGTCTCGTTTTTTGGCCGCTGCCGCTTCCTAATTCCGCGACGATCACCGGACCCGGCAAACGGTCAACGATATCTCCCGCGTGGCGGCTCAGTGTGCGCATTCCAGCCCGGCTCAGCCCGTATTCCGGCAGCACGCAGATCACATCGAACAGGCCCGAGCCCACTTCATCGTACAAATATTTTGAAGGCAGTTCTTTTTGTCCCGGCTGGCTAAGACCGATGACTACATCGGATGCAAACTCCGATAGAACCTGCGTAGAGACGGTTGTAGGAACTAATCGTGGGGAACTGGACATGATTTATTCCTCGATGCACCGGAAGGTGGCGTAGACGTAGGGGTAGTGGGGCTGAAACCAATTGCGGAACGATCGCCGCAGCATCGATGCATCCGTGCGGGGCGATCCTCCCTTCATCACGAAATGCTTGCCGTCAAAGAAATCGGCCGAATAACCTTTATAGAAGGGAAAGGGTGTAAAGCCGGGAAATGGGCCAAATTGTGTGGAAGTCCATTCCCACCCATTGCCAAGCAGATCTTGGACGCCGAACGCGCTCGCGCCCGCGGGATGCGCGTCGACTGGCGCCGCGTGCCAACTTTTGAAGTTAAAGTTTCCTCGCGAGTGATCGGGAGGCGCATCGCCCCACGGATACTCGCGCTCCACACCTTGCGGCGTTCCGTATGCGGCTCGATGCCACTGCGCTTCGGTGGGCAATTTCTTGCCAGCCCAGCGCGCGAATGCGGCAGCTTCTGCATAGCTCACATACACCGGCCACGACGGCGGCAGCGGGATGACTCCGAACATCGACCGATATTCCCATTGCGTATCAGGGTCTATGACTGTTGAGCTCGAGCGCGGCACCCAGAACTGGGGATGATCGAGGCGCTGCTGGCGTTTCCATTCCCGGTCTTCGGGGCGCCAGTAACGGGAATCTTCGTAGCCACATGCCTGGACGAATTCCATATAATCGCCATTCGTCACCGGAAACGCGCTAATCGAAAATTCGGGAACTGAAATCTGCTGAGTCTCGAATTCGTTGTCCCACCCGAAGCTGCCGTCGCTTCGCGATTTTCCAAGGGTTGCGGTGCCCGCAGGAATTGTCAGCCAGCGGGGAGCTGGCGCGGGCCGCGGGTCGCTCATCGGAGCGGGATGAGGAATTTTTCTCTCGAGTGGCAAATTGTGAAGCAAATACGAGAGCGTCTCAGCGTGCATCAAGCGATGCTCGATTGCCACGTGCAACAAGGTGCCGTCGACCAGCAACGATTCGCGACTGCGATCGGATTTCCGCAACGCCTCATCCAAACGGGCGCGGATATTCGTTTTATATTTCTCGGTTTTCGCGATGTTCGGCCAGTCTCCTGGCTTGTCCGTGGGCAGGCCGCCGCCAATCGGATCGATTCCGAATGCGAAGAGCTTGTCGAACGCGGCATCGTGCGTGCCGAGTTCGAGAGGGCCGCTCAGTAGATTCCAATCAAAAGCTTCCAGATGTCCGAGGTAAAAAATCAGGCGATGGCGTTCTGCAATCGGGCGCTCGTAGAAAGAATTAGGAGGCAGGATCTCGAAAAGCGCATCGGTTTGGGCGCGAGCATCCGCCATTCGCGAAAGCAAGTTTGAGAGAAGATCCGGCGCGACTTTGGAAGTTGCCACGAAGTCACCTCGGCGGGCAGACCAGCTATTCTCCCGCAGCCCAGAGTTTAGGAGCAAGCTATTTGATTCTGTAGGGAAGAAAAAGGACTCTAGGGGATGCGCCCCTCCAGGAATGCAATCGCCTTGCGAAAGGCCCTACCACGATGACTGTATTGATTTTTCTCTTCGCGCGTGATTTCGGCATAGGTGCG
>DATNKB010000145.1:0-6467 GCA_035603595.1 Candidatus Dormiibacterota bacterium | reverse complement strand
GATCGGATCGCGCGCCTTCCAGTATTCGACCATCTCTTTCGGCACGTACTCGGCGGGATCGTGCTGCGCGTGGCCTTTCATGCGGTGGGTCTTGACCTCGATCAGCACCGGCCCGTGACCGGCGCGGCACTCTTCGACCGCTTCTTTTGTCGTCGTATAGACGGCTACCACATCATTGCCATCCGTGATTTTGCTGGTGATGCCGTAAGCCACCGCGCGGTCGGCGAGATTCTTGACGGGCACCTGGCGCGCAACCGGGGTCGAATAAGCCCACTGGTTATTTTCGACGATGAGCACAAACGGCGCGCGCTGCGAGGCCGCGAAATTGAGGCCTTCGTGAAATGCGCCGGTGGAAGAACCTCCGTCGCCGATCCAGGTGAGTGCCACAATATTCTGGCCGAGGTAGCGGCCGGCCATCGCGACTCCGGTCATCACCGGAATCAAATCTCCGAGCATCGAAATCGGCGAAATGGTGTGGTGCACTTTCAAATCGCCAAAGTGGCTGGTGCCGTCTTTGCCGAACGTGGGCGAAGTATATTTCGCCATGTGCTGCGTGAAGATGTCGCGCGGCTTGAAACCTTTCACAAGTAGAGCCCCGATATTGCGGATCATCGGAGCCAGCCAGTCCTTCGGCTCGAGCGCGTAGGCCGTGCCGACCGAAACAGCCTCCTGCCCGAGGCTGGAATAAAGGCCGCCGACGATTTTATTCTGCCGGAAGAGCCGCACCATGCGGTCTTCGAGCTGACGATTGAGCTGCATGTAGTAGTAGAGGTCGAGATACTGCTCGCGGGTGAGTTTTGCGGCCCTGGTTCCCGTTTCCTTCACCGAGTTTGCGACGTGCATACGATGGTCTCCACTATGCTTATAAAGGCTTATAAAGCAGCCGAAGAATCTCAGACCACGGCGGCGACTGCTTCCGTCACCACGCGACGGCCGCTGCCGAGCTTTGCTTCAATCTCCCCGCGCGATACTGACGTAAGGCTATATCCAAAGACATCGGCAAAATGTGTGCTCAGCCGCGCTTTTGCTTCCGCGGTTTCGACTTTGCCGTCGAGAATGCGTTCGAGTGACGTGGCGCGCGCGTCCGGGATTCCGCACGGAACGATCAAGTCAAAATAGCGCAAGTCGGTCGAGACATTGTACGCGAAGCCGTGGGACGTGACCCAACGGCTCAGGTGGACGCCGAGCGCCGCAAGTTTCTCTTCTGCCGCGGCGGTGCCATTCGCTGAGCCGACCCAGATTCCATGCTTGCCTGCCACGCGATGAGCTTGGATTCCAAAATCACGGGTCGCGCGGATCATCGTTTCTTCGAGTTGTTCCACATACCAGCGAATATCGCGGCGATGCTCGGCCAAGTCAAGAATCGGATAGCCGACAACTTGTCCGGGGCCATGGTAGGTGATGTCCCCGCCGCGATCGGTTGCGTGAAATTCCACCTGCATCTGGGCGAGCAAACGATCGTTCGCGCGCAAGTGTTCGCGCTTGCCGTTGCGCCCGAGCGTGATCACGTGCGGGTGTTCGCAGAACAGCAGAACATCGGGAATTGCGTTCGCTTTTCGCGCTTCGGCGACCTCCCGCTGCAATTCACAGGCAGGCGCATAGGGCATGAGGCCCAGGTCCACCACCCAGCAGTTTTTCGTGACTCGATTCACAAATCCTTCGAAATATTCATCAGCAGCGACGCGCGGCCCTGGTAGTTGATCGCCCTAATAGTTAATCGAAAGCCCGCGCACGGCATTGAACGCATCGCCCATCGCTTCCCACACGGTCGGATGAGCGTGAATCGTTGCGGCCATGTCATCAAGCGTGGCTTCGAGACCGAGCGCGGCTACTGGCTCAGCAATAATTTCCGTCGCGAGAGGGCCGATCGCATGGACGCCAAGAATTTCGCCGTATTTCGCATCGGCGACCACCTTGATGAAGCCTTCGTGCTGTCCGAGAATCGTGGCTTTGCTGTTGCCCAGGAACGGAAACTTGCCAATCTTCACGTCGAACCCTGCTTCGCGTGCCTGCTTCTCCGTGTAGCCAATTGATCCCACCTGCGGCTCGCAGTACGTGGCGTTGGGGCAACGCTTGCGGTCAAACGGCAGCACCTCTTTGCCTGCCATGCGGCCCACCGCGATGATGCCCTCCATCGAAGCGGCGTGTGCGAGCTGCGGCTGACCCGCGACGATATCGCCGATGGCGTAGAGCTTGGGCTCGGCCGTTTCGAGAAATGCATTGGTCTCGATGAAACCACGGTCGAGTTTCGCGTTGGTCTTTTCGAGGCCAATATTTTCGGTGAGCGGACGCCGGCCAACGGCAATCAGAACTTTCTCCGCGCTGATGGTTTGCGATTTCCCCGCTTTGTCTTTGTATGTGACCGTTCCGCCCTTGGCATCCTTCTTCACCGATTCGACTTTTGCTTCAAGCTCGATCTTCATACCCTTCTTGCGGAGAATCTTCTCAAGTTCGGCGGAAATTTCCTCGTCCTCGAGCGGCACCACACGCGGCAGCGCTTCGAGCAGCGTCACATCCGTTCCGAACGTTTTGAAAATGGAAGCGAACTCGACCCCGACGGCGCCGCAGCCCACCACGATCATCGACTTGGGAATTTCCTGAAGGCCCAGAATTTCGCGGTTCGTGAGGACGATCTTGCCGTCGATTTCGACGCCTGGCAGCGAACGCGCTTCGGAACCGGTGGCGAGCATCGTGTAGGTCGTTTCGATTTCTGAGGTCTTGCCGTCTTTCTCCACCGCTACGCGACCCGGCCCGGCAATTCGCCCCCAGCCCGTGACGGACTCGACTTTGTTCTTCTTAAACAACGCTCCAATACCGCCAGCATGCTTCTTCACGATCTTATCTTTGCGCGCCAGGATCGCCGGCCAATTGATTTTCACGTCCTTTACTTCAAAGCCGAATTCCTCCGCGCGCTTGAAGTGGTCGTAAATGTCAGCATGGTGCAGAAAAACTTTGGTAGGGATGCAGCCCACGTGGAGGCACGTGCCGCCGAGAAAGGGATCTTTCTCGATGACGACAGTCTTCAGCCCCCACTGTGCGGCGCGAATCGCGGCGACGTAGCCACCCGGTCCGCTCCCGATGATCGCGAGATCGTATTTAGCCAAACTGGTTCTCCCCTTCGGTTGGTATTTCAGCCGGAACCAATAGATGCATGGAAGGGTGGTTACGACTGCGACTCTTCCAAGTGCGCAGACTAAAGAGTTTAGCAGCCGTTTCCAGCCGCCGCAACCCGCGGTTGCAGGCCCCGCAGTCGCAGCCCGCTATCGAATCGCAGGCGGGCGCGTCTCACTTTCTTGCCGGCTTTACGAGAATAGTGGGAAGCGACGCAACTAAATCTGGCCCTAACCCGTATAGGAATCAGAGGGACGCATGAATAACGACCCGACTCCAGCAGCCGCGATAGTCCCGGCGGCCGAATCGACGCAGGCTCCGCCCGAACCGAGCGGACTTCATAAGGTGTTCTTCGGCCCGGACGGGCTCCGGGCCGGCTGGCGGCTCGCCATCTACCTAGCTTTCGTGTTCGGCCTTCAGTACCTGATTATCCAACGCGGCCTGCGGCTGATTCCGGGAGTCACCGAAATCATGAAGCAGGCTCAGAGCAGCGGAGTCCTGACTCCGCGATTCGAGCTCATATTCGAGAGCGTCGCGATCCTGATCGTTTTTCTCGCCGCAGGGATAATGAGCCGCATCGAAAAGCGTCCTCTCGGTGTGTACGGACTGCCCGTTGAGGGCGCGTTTGGGAAATTATTCTGGCAGGGAGCTCTTTGGGGACTGGGCTTCGAATCGATCGAGATGCTCGGAATCTTCGCGCTCGGCGGATTTTCCTTCGGAGGCTTTGCCCTGGCCGGCGTGGCGCTGTTGAAATATGCGCTGCTCTGGGCGATCGGGTTCGTGCTCGTGGGAATTTTCGAAGAGTTTTTGTTCCGCGGCTACGCGCAATTTACGCTGGGAAGCGGAATCGGTTTTTGGCTTGCAGCATTTCTACTTTCGGCAGCGTTCGGAGCGGTTCACCTTTCGAACCCAGGGGAAGGCTGGGTGGGAGCACTCGCGGTCTTCGCATTCGGAATGCTGGGATGCATGATGCTGCGACGAACTGGCAATCTCTGGTTCATGGTGGGATTCCATGCGGCGAGTGACTACGCGGAGACTTTCATCTACTCAACCCCGGACAGCGGCATGCTTGCCCAAGGCCACATGCTGAATTCATCCTTTCACGGACCACGTTGGCTCACCGGAGGAACGATCGGCCCGGAGGGCAGCGCGCTGGCCTTCGTGGTGATGGCAATCGCATTTCTGGCTCTCAACTGGGCTTATCCCGCCAAAAAGGCCGCGAACTAATATTCATCCTTCAAAGGCAATGAAATTCGCGATATTGTTGCTGACTTCGATTATTGGGACGCGGACGATCAGGAGGATTTCAATATGACCGAAGACTACGGCGCTGCTGATCCAATATCGCAATCAGCGCCTCCGAATCCGATCCCAACGAAGTCGTCTGCTGCCCACAACATTTTCGTCGGGCCCAACGGGATTCGCGCCGGATGGCGACTCGCAATTTTCCTCGCGCTGAATTTTGCATTCATTTACGGGATCGTGCACATTCCAGGTGTTCGGTCGCTTTTGCCATCCCAACAGATTTTCACCGCGAAGGGTTTGCTTTTCAGCGAGGGCTTGCTCAGTTTACTGCCCTTACTTTTGGCTGCCGGCGTGATGACCCTCATCGAGAAACGGTCCTTCGCCGACTATGGAATGCCACTCAATGAGGCACTCGGCAAGCGATTCTGGCAGGGAGTTCCCATCGGCTTCATCATGCTATCGCTTCTCCTGGGGCTCATCGCGGCGTTGCACGGATTTTCCGTGGATGGCGTGGGGGTGGGCGGAGCGGCTGCGCTCAGCCTCGCTGTTTTATATTTCATTGGTTTCATTTTTGTCGGGATGTTCGAGGAATTCTCGTTTCGCGGATATATGCAGTCAACTCTCCAGTCAGGTATCGGATTCTGGCCGGCGGCGATCATTCTCTCGATTGTTTTCGGCGCTATCCACCTCGGAAATAGTGGCGAAGCCAAGATCGGCGCATTCATGGCTGGATGCTTCGGACTTGTCGCTGCTTTTGCACTGCGTCGAACCGGAAACATCTGGTATCCCATTGGAATGCATGCTTCATGGGATTGGGGTGAAACGTATTTTTACGGTACTCCGGACAGTGGCATTCTGGCACAGGGGCATTTCCTCAACTCATCGTTCCGCGGGCCGGAATGGTTGACAGGGGGGAGCGTCGGACCAGAAGGCAGCTGGTTAGTGTTTCTCGTTATGATTCTCTGGGCAATCGCTATTCATTTTCTGTTTCCTGCAAAACCCGCTTCGATCGAACGGACCACAACCGGCGCTGATGTGCGGGTTAGCGGGGCGCGCACCGAATTTTAGATTGCATTGCTCTGCCACAGCCTCGGCTGCATCTTCCTCACGCCTACAGCATCAAACCCGTCCGCCCTCGGGTGGTTGCCTTAATTGACAACGCGAGGGCATGCCGGTAAACTTTCCGGCTTTGGGTGAGGCATTGCGCCTCACAATGGGAACCTAACAATGGACAAGAAGAGACTCGACTACTACAAGAAGAAACTGGTGACGCGACGCGAGGAGCTTGTGCGCGGCATCGCCCGCACAGAGCAAGAAGGCCGTGAAGCCGATGAGGACCCCACGGTGGATCTCGCGGACAAGGCTGCGAACTCCTATACCAAGGAATTTCTCTTCGGTCAGACGCACAACGACCGCTCACTGCTGCAATTAGTGGATGACGCCCTAGCGCGGATCAACAAAGACAATGGCTTTGGGGAATGTGTCTCATGCCATGAGGAACTTCAGCAAAAGCGTCTCGAAGCTGTACCGTGGACTCGCTACTGCATTATCTGCCAGGAAAAAATGGAACAGGGGCTTTTGTAAGCCCCGTTTCGTCCCCTCGCTTGCCATCGAGACGTCTGCGCGAAAGCCAAAAGGGCTTGAGTCTAAACAGCGAGGATAGAGGTGTGCGAGCTCGCAATGATCCAGAGATTCGAATGGACCGCATGACGCCCGATTTGCCTTTATTCTGCTCCTGAATTGGAGTACTTTCGCTTTACCCCTTACAGCTAAAAGAGCGAATTGTGTCCTTTCGCGGCGCACTCGATGCCGTTGTGTCTGTGCTCCTGCCGGCACCCTGCCGGATTTGCGGAGCCACGCTCACGGATGCGAATCGAATTCCAATCTGCGCTTCATGCTTTGCATCGATAGAGCCGATTGTTGATCCTATGTGCGCATGCTGCGGACGGCCCTTTGAGTTGGCGCCGCAAGTTGAGAAGGCTCCGGGACTTTGCCGCCTATGCCGCGCAAATTTCTATGCTTTCGAGCGGGCCCGTAGCTTCGCTTACTACAACGACGCTCTGGCTGGCGCGATCGTGCTCTTGAAATACGAGGAGGTCACCCGGCTGGGG
>DATNKB010000144.1:0-4021 GCA_035603595.1 Candidatus Dormiibacterota bacterium | reverse complement strand
GCGTGGCGGGTAGCAGTTTAGGTGGTTCCTGCCTGGGGCAAGCCTCTGATTTATTGACGATCACACCTGGAAGTCTGTGCGTCAAATCTTTGAGCGAGGAAACATGAGAATCCGTTGGATGCGAATTTTCGCATTGGGCATCTTGATTGCGGCGAGTTGTGCGGGCGCGCGAGCCCAGACGACGCGCCGGACGGCGAGCGAAGGAGCGGGAACGGCTGCGACGAATCGGGCGCTCCTGCCCGACTGTGCCATTCCTGGAGGAACTCCCTCAGCGGCGGGGGCGGCAGGGGACGATTCGAAGAAGAGCGGCGGATTCGATCTTGCGAACCTGGATCGATCCGTTTCGCCGTGCTCGGATTTCTATCAGTTTGCGAATGGCGGGTGGATGAAAAACAATCCGATACCGGCGGCTTACCCGAGGTGGGGTTCGTTCACGATCTTGCAAGAACACAACCAGGATGTGCTGCACACGATCCTTGAAGATGCGGCGAGGGACAAATCCGCGCAGCCAGGATCGAATTGGCAGAAAATTGGCGATTTTTACGCGAGTTGCATGGACGAGAGCGCGATCGAAACGGCGGGATTGAAGCCGCTCGAACCCGAATTCGAGAGAATCGCGCAGATCAAGGATGCTGCGAGTTTGCAGATGGAAGTGGCGCGCCTGCAGAATGACGGCGTGGACGCGATTTTTGGTTTCGGTTCGCAGACTGATTTTAAGGACAGCAACAGCATGCTCGCTGCCGTCGGGCAGGGTGGTCTAGGATTGCCGGACCGCGATTACTATACTCGCGAAGATGAGAAATCCACGAAGCTGCGCGGCGAGTATGTCCAGCATGTGACGAATATGTTCAAGCTGCTTGGTGACGACGACTCGACCGCTGCGGCCGAAGCGAAGACGGTGATGGATATCGAGACCAGACTAGCGAAAGTATCGATGCCGCCGGTCGACTTGCGCGATCCTGATAAGGTCTACCACAAAATGCCGGTTTCGCAGTTTCAAGCGCTCGCGCCAAACGTGGATTGGGAAGGGTATTTCAAGGAGATTGGTGCGCCGCCCGTAACTCAGATCAATGTTTTTCAACCGGATTTCATGAAAGAGGTGAGTGCGGCGTGGACCTCCGTGCCGCTGGCGGACTGGAAGGTCTACCTGCGATGGCAGTTTGTGCATGCGGAGGCCACGGCGCTTCCAAAGAAGTTCGTGGATGAGAACTTCGACTTCTATTCAAGGAAATTGACCGGTACGACAGAAATCCTGCCGCGCTGGCGCCGCTGCGTGCGAGCAACCGACCAAAAGCTCGGCGAAGATTTAGGACAGTTCTATGTGCAGAAGGCGTTTCCGCCGAAAGCGAAAGCCAAGGCGCTGGAGATGGTCCACAACCTGATTGATGCGCTGCGTGCCGATCTTTCGACCCTTGACTGGATGAGCCTGGCAACGCGCGAGCAAGCCACTGCAAAGCTGAGCGCGATCAAGCTAAAAATCGGGTATCCGGACAAATGGCGCGATTATTCCGGTTTCAAGGTGGATCGCGGGCCGTACGTTGAGAATTTTATCCGGGGTAACGAATTCGAGGCAGCATACGAACTGGGGAAAATCGGCAAGCCCGTGGACCGGGGCGTTTGGAATATGACCCCGCCGACCGTGAATGCCTATTACAACTCGACGCGCAACGAAATCGTGTTTCCGGCGGGCATTTTGCAGCCACCTTTTTACGATCCTAATCGAGATGATGCGATGAATTATGGTGGGATGGGCTCGGTGATCGGGCATGAGTTGACGCACGGCTTCGACGATCAGGGCAGCAAGTTTGATGCGATGGGGAATTTGAAGAACTGGTGGACACCTGAGGATTTGAAGAATTTTCAGGCACGCGGCGAGTGCATCGTCAAGCAGTTCGACAGCTTCGAAGTGGAGCCCGGGCTGCACGAAAACGGAAAGCTCGTGGAAGGCGAGAGCATTGCTGATTTCGGCGGACTGACGATCGCATATGCTGCGCTGCAAAAGACGCTGGAAGGTAAGCCTGCTCCAACGCCGATTGACGGTTTTACACCCGATCAAAGATTTTTTCTCGGCTGGGCGCAGGTGTGGGCTAGCAATATGAGGCCGGAATATGCGCGGATGATTGTGAATACGAATCCGCATCCCTTGGATAGTTACCGGGTGAATGCGCCGGTATCGAATATGCCGGCATTCAAGAAGGCATTTGATTGCGGTGCGGATTCGAAGATGGTGCGGCCGGCTGCGGAACGGTGCCGTATTTGGTGAATGTAATCGAACGCGGGTTTTTGATTCGCAGCATGGGCGTGCGAATTGTGAAGACAACAAGCCCACGACGAGCAATGCGTCGTCGCGGCTACCCCGGCTAGACCGTCGGAGCAGCTAGCGGCTCTTGAGAAATAGCAGGTGGGGGATCGTATGTCGGGGCCGATACGGCGATGGCACGTTGATGCTCCCTGTACCAGATGCATTCGCTGGCGCGCTGCCATAAGCGGCAGGCTTGCCAGAAGATGATGAGGAACTGAGAAAGCAGAAACGGCGCGAGGATGGATTCGGGACGAAGATGCGTCATCCAGATGTGAAGGCCCGCGGCAAAGACGATCCACGCGATCAGGCTAACCCGCAGATATAACCAATAAAGCGAAAAGAAATTGTGCCGCAGCAGGGCGGCAGCGCGACGGAGGGCTCTGTGCATGCGGCGCTCGTCTTCGGCAACGGCGATTACCTGCGCCATATCAAACCAGACTCGAATGCAGATTGGCAGTAGCAGAAGGACGACGATGGCGGCTTCGAGGAAATGCACTGCTGGCATCGGCGAGATTGATTGCTTGTCGATGCGGTCGTAGACGTGATGGGCGATTCCGCCGAGAATGAAAACGGGAATGAGAACGATCAGGAGGTAAATTGTCAGGCGGACGAAACGCCAGAAATGATGTCCGCAAGCTTCGAAGAACCCGCCGGCGTGAAGCCTCTGTCCGGAATAGTAAGTAGCCAGAATTCCGCCCGTGGCGAAGATCGTGAAGATTGTGAAAAGGGTTGCTCCCAACAAGGAAGCCGATACCGATCCGCCAAATGGAAATTCGGGATTTATCGCGAGCGAGCTGGCGGCTCCAAGGTTGAATCCGTGCACAAGTTGGTCGGCGGCCAGACTGTGGTCCAGAATCGCGGCGATGCGTTCATTGGTTCCACGCGTCGCGAAGTAAGCCAGCACGAAATTCACGACGTAAATCAACCAGAGAACGCGTTGGCGGTTCCAGACGAGCGAGGCGCCGGAGAAAAACGTCCTCGGGGTTGCGTCTGCCATTACGAATCCCTCCACTTCCGAATGCTGGTTATGCGAGCCATGCGAGCAGCTGAGCCATCCACTCGCTGACAAATCCCAAGATGTTCGATAGCTTCTTAGTAGCGCGGCTGTCGGCTTTCACGATGTAGCTATTGTTGAACAGGTCTCGATCCAGCCAGACCTGATGGTCCGGGTCGATTTCCGCGGACACGAGCTGAGACTTTCGATCGTACACATAGCGCACCCAGCGCTCGCCGCCATCCCAATGTTCGGTCACTGACTGCTTGTCATCGAAAGTAACCTTCACGTCGATTGGAAATACAAAGTCGCCTTTTCGCTGCACGGTCACATAGGTGCGGTAGTGCCCAGCGTCCTTCCAGGCAATTTCGGGTTGGTCCCACTCCAAGGCGTCGGAATGCGCATCGAGGATCTTGTAGTCCAGCATTTGAGTGCCTGTGATGGCTTGATCGAAATACCAGCGCAGATCCTTGCCCGAGACTTCCTCGACGGTCTTGATGAAGTCTTCGCCTGTGGGATGGGTGTAGCGATAACGCATGAAATAGGTGTGTAATGCGTGCCGCAAAGTTTCTTCACCGATGATTTTCTCGAGGGTCAGCAACACCGTGGCTGTCTTGCCGTAGGTGATAGCGCCGTAGGCGTCGCCATCGTAAAAACGCCAGGCGAATCGAGTGATCGGATCGGTATCGGGCTTCTGGAGATAAGAGAAGCGCTGCGAGTCGTCT
>DATNKB010000143.1:0-6789 GCA_035603595.1 Candidatus Dormiibacterota bacterium | reverse complement strand
ATCATCACGGTCCGAATGCCCATCGCGCGCAATTGATCGAACCGCTCGCGCATGCCTCCCTTCACGATGTCTTTCAAATAAATCGTTCCGAGCACGCGCCGATCCTCCGCAACCAGCAGCGGCGTGCCTCCAGCGCTGGCGATTGCCTTCACCGCATCTTCCACTTCGGACGGCACACGATTGCCCCCATCAGCCGCATACCGTGCGATCGCATCAAACGCGCCCTTCCGAATTTCGCGCCCGTCGAGATCGACGCCGGACATGCGAGTGGTCGCAGAAAACGGAATGAAATTCGTCGCCACCGACGCAAGCTCCCGGCCGCGCAATCCGTATTTCTCCTTGGCCAGCACCACAATCGACCGCCCCTCCGGCGTCTCGTCCGCAAGCGAAGCAAGCTGCGCCGCATCGGCCAAATCTCCTTCTGCTACGCCGGGCGCGGCAATGAATTCCGTCGCTCGACGATTGCCCAGCGTGATCGTTCCGGTCTTGTCGAGCAACAACGTATCCACATCACCCGCGGCTTCCACCGCTCGTCCCGACATCGCCAGCACATTTCGCTGCACCACTCGATCCATGCCCGCAATGCCGATCGCGGAAAGCAGTCCGCCAATCGTCGTCGGAATCAGGCACACCAGCAGCGAAATCAGCACATAAATCGATTGTGGCGCGCCAGAATAAATCGCCATTGGCTGCAGCGTGACCACCGCGAGTAGGAAAATAATCGTCAGACCGGCAAGCAGAATATTCAGCGCGATTTCGTTCGGCGTTTTTTGCCGCTCAGCTCCTTCCACCAGCTTGATCATCCGGTCGAGAAATGTCTCGCCAGGATTCGAAGTGATCTTTACCGTGATTTCATCGGACAGCACGCGCGTCCCGCCCGTCACCGCCGACCGATCGCCGCCCGATTCGCGAATCACCGGCGCCGATTCACCCGTAATCGCCGATTCATCCACCGACGCCACTCCCACAACCACTTCGCCATCGCCAGGAATAAACTCCCCGGCTCTCACAACCACCATATCCTCGGCGCGCAGTTTCGATCCCGGCACATCCTCAAACGTGCCGTCCGCTTTCAACCGCCGCGCATGTGTTTCGGAACGCGCCTTGCGCAGCGTCTCCGCCTGCGCCTTCCCACGCCCCTCGGCCATCGCTTCCGCAAAATTCGCAAAAAGCACCGTGAACCACAGCCACAACGTAATTTGCAGCGCGAATCCGAATTCGCTCGTGTGGTGCGTAATCTCGCGGAGCAAATCCACAGTCGTCACCACCGCGCCCACTTCCACCACGAACATCACCGGATTCTTCATCAGCGTGCGCGGATTAAGTTTCTTCACAGAATCCCACAGAGCGCCGCTGACAATCCCGCCAGTCCACAGCGATTTTTTCGGCCGCTTCGGGCTATCGCTTCCGCTGTTCGGTATCTTGATCGCTTCAGGAGTCATCGTCATTTCCGCGCTCATTTACCTATCCCCCGAATACCTTTCCCGCATGTAGCAGCAGGTGCTCCAGAATCGGCCCCAGGCTCAACGCCGGAAAGAAAGTCAACGCGCCCACAATCAAAATCACCGAAACAAGGAGCGTCGCGAAGAGCGGCGTAGTCACTGGAAAAGTGCCAGCAGTTTCTGGCGCGATTTTCTTCTTCGCCAGGTTTCCGGCAATCGCGAGCACCGGAAGCACCATGAAAAACCTTCCAAACAGCATGTCAAATGCGATCGTCACGTTGTACCAGAGCGTGTTCGCGCTCAAGCCCGCGAACGCTGAACCGTTGTTCGCTGCGCCTGATGTGTACGCGTACAAGATCTGCGACAGCCCGTGCGGCCCCGGATTTGTGATCCCGGCCTTCCCACTCGCCGTTACGGATCCCACCGCTGTAAAGCTCAAAATCAGCAGCGAAAAAATTAGAACCGCCAGCATCGCCATCTTCACGTCATACGCTTCGATTTTCTTCCCCAGATACTCAGGCGTCCTCCCCACCATTAGCCCTGCGATGAACACAGTCAGAATAATGAACACCACAACCCCGTAAAGACCCGCCCCGACGCCGCCAAAGACGATCTCGCCGAGCATCATGTTGATCATCGGAATCATTCCGCCGAGTGGAGTGAACGAATCATGCACGCCGTTCACCGCGCCGCAGCTCGCGTCCGTCGTAATCGTGGCAAAGAGCGCCGAATCAGCGATTCCGAAACGCACCTCCTTGCCCTCCATATTTCCGCCCGGCTGCGCGGCACTTAAATGCTGATCGAGGCCATGCAATTCGGGATTTCCTCGCGCTTCCGCCGAGTAAGTGAAAAACACTCCCGCGATGAAAAGGACCGCCATCGCACCCCACACCGCCCACCCGTGTTTCTGCGAACCGGTCATCCGCCCGAGGGTGTACGTCAGACCCGACCCAATTGCGAAAATCAGCAGCATCTGAGCAAAGTTAGTCAAAGGTGTGGGATTTTCGAAGGGATGCGCGCTATTGGCATTGAAGAAGCCGCCGCCGTTCGTTCCGTACATCTTGATTGCTTCCTGCGAAGCCACCGGCCCGAGCGTAATGGATTGCTCGGTCACATGCTGCGTAGTCGTTTTCCCATCGCTGCCGGTCACCTGCACGGTTTGCGGGTCGACGAGCTTCGCGGTCACATAGGGCTTCAGGCTCTGTACCGTCCCCTGCGACACGAGAAACAAGGCAACAACGATGCACGCCGGCAACAGCACCCACAGAATCGTCCGAGTCAGGTCCACCCAGAAGTTTCCGAGTGTTTGCATCTCCTTCCGCGCGATTCCGCGAATCACGGCGATCGCCAGCGCTATGCCGGTCGCTGCCGAGAGGAAATTGTGATACGCAAGCCCGGCCATCTGCGTGAAATAGCTCATCGCCGATTCGCCGGAATAGACTTGCCAGTTCGTATTAGTGGTGAACGAAGCCGCTGTATTGAAAGCCAGATCCGGCGCCACCGCTCCGAAGTGCTGCGGGTTCCAAGGCAGCCACTGCTGCACGCGCAAGATGATGTAAAGCAAAATCATCGAAACCACGCTCAAAAGCAGCACGGCCGTCGCGTACTCTGTCCAGCGCATCTCGTGCGTTTTGTCCACTCCTGTCACGCGATAGAGGAGGCGTTCGACGGGCCGCAACATCGGGTCCATAAACGTCTTCTCGCCGCTGAACACTCGCGCCATATACACGCCCAGCGGCTTCGTGATCGCCAGCAGCAAAAGTAAATACAAACCGATTTGAAACCATCCATTCGCCGTCATTTTAAAACCTCTCCGGCCACAAAAGCGCCGCCAACAGATACACCAGCAGCAAAGTAGAGATTCCCAGTAGCAAAATGTTGCCAAGCATCTCGAACGCTCCTTACTTCAACTGCTCACAAGCCCACACGTACACGATTGCCAGAACGAAGAACCCGGCCGTGAACGCCAAGAAAATGCTGTCTCTCATGCTTTTACCTCTCCACAATGAAACTCAAAACTTGTAAATCAAATCCATGCCGAAGAAGAACTGATTCCGCGCCTTACCGTTGTTGTACGCCGCAAGGTCCCACGAGTGATCGAATCGGATCTCGGGACGCAACATGATCGTGCTGCCGATGTACTTCGTGGCATAGAGCGTATTTTCCGTGTACTTCGTGGCGAATCCTGTGCGCTGGCCCTTCTTGTCATCGAGGAGGTCAGACCGGAACCCGATCATGAACTTGGAATTGATATCGCGATTTACGTAGTTGACCACCGCGTATTCCGGCGCCGTGCAGCGCAGCACTCCAGCGCGGCAAAATGCACCATTGGCGCCGAGTTCGGGCGCGATCGGGTTTTCCACATTGCCCGCGACGTTCGGCACATCGCGTTCGTACATGTACCAGGTCTCTGTCGCCATGTGCCATTTGCTGTTGAACTTGTGGTACCAGGTGAAGTCGTAGTCCTGCAGATTGTTGTACGCATATTTGCCGTCATTGATGCCGTTTGCGCAGCCGTAAAAATTGTCGTTGTTGCTGGCGGTCGAGTAGCTCAGGCAAAAAATCAGTGAGGCCTTGCGATCTTTGGTCCAGGGCGCCACATCGTGACCGGCTGACATGCCCAGCTGAACCATCCATTGCTTGTTCAACTTGAGGGTTCCGTAGATCCCGGTGTCGGTGAATGGATCGATGGTGTAGAGCAGCGAGTGCGTCATGTTGTAATTATTCGGCGCCAATTGCGCCTCGATCCCTGGAACTGAAAGAAAGCGGCCCACTCGGATGTTGAGACCGTCTTTGACCGGGAAGTAGAGGTCAACGTATTCAAGGACTGGATCAAAACCGTACTGCTTGTTAGCAGACAAAAGTTGCTCGCTGAAATAACCCTTCGCCGTCGTGAAGCGATAGTCGGTACCCCAGAACCCCGTGACATGAAACCCCCAGTCGAAGTGATCGTTTTGCACGGTATCGGGCAGGCGCTCGATGTAAACCACTGCTTGATTCACTTGGATCTTGTTCGGGAAAATGTCATATGAGACAGGGAAATTGTTCCTGCCCGACGTGCTGAAATCGAAGCTCGTCGCAACCCAGCCATAGACCTTCGTGCGGCTGTTTTCGAGATTGAGCGCCGCCATGAGCGGGTAGGTATTGCTATCGGGACCGCCGATATTGGGTGCGCCTCCGTAGATCCAGTCCGAAGATGGGAATGGTGGCGAATCGAGGGGTGCCGGAAGACCGCGCTTTGCTGGAGCAGGTGTGGACGGATTTGTGCCTGCCCAATCCTGGTGGTAGAACTGCATCAACCGCTGGAAGAAGTTGCCCTTCAAGACGTAGTTGCTGTTTACGCCGGAGGCTTGCCCGCTAGCAGTCTGCGTTGTGCTCTGGGGATCTGAACTCCCCACGCTTGGCGATGGCGATGTTGGCGTAGCTTGGTCAAGTGTGGACGTCGTCGAATCCATGGGCAATTGTGCTTGGTCTAGGAGGTTGATTGGCCCTGTCCAATCCGCCTCAGTCTCGGGCTCAGTCGTCCCGGTTGTGGCTTGCGCATAGCAGCAAAGCTGCGTGCATGCCAGCAAAAGCCCACACAGGGCGGCTCGCCACCCGTTTTGCATCAGGAAGTTCAGCATAAGTCGCTTTTCCCCTTCTCCTTTGAGTTACTTCGCTTCCATCTTCTTCAGTCGATGCCCGAATCGTTTCTTCCCAACCCATTTCCTTCTCGTCACTAGCAGACAGCCTGTCAGGTGCCTTTCCCGCCGCGCGCGATGTCGCGCCCGTCACGAAACGCATGCCATGCGCCCTTGCTTTCCCTTTTGGAGGAATTGCTCAGTACCAGTGAAGCCAGGTCACTAGCGAATTTAAGAATTCTATTCCGGCTAGGACAGCTGCCAATCCGCCTACCGTCAGTCCCACGCCCACCATCGTCTCTCGGCGCAATCTAGCTTCCGCTCCGCGCGAGTTATGCCGAATGCTTTTTCCTGTTCTTAAAAAATCGGGATCCTGGCGATTCTCGGCGTCGTCCTGGTGAAGGTCGGGCCCCATTTCGTAAAAATGTTCGGGCAGGCGCTTTTTGTGAGCATCCTCGCGCTTCTCTTCGCGTCTGAGGTGCACGAGCACGTACACATAGAAGCCGAATACCGAGAGGCAGCTAACAATGAATATTACCGCGAGCATCTCCGCCTCCTTCGCCATCGCCGATTGCATCCCAATTCAAAAGGCTGGCTAAGAGAGAGACTAGGCGTTTGATCATCAGGAAGGCATAAAGGTCGCATAAGGATTTCGTAAGGATTGACTGCGCGAGAAACCTTAAGGATTTCAACGGGCAACCGGAGCCAAACACATTCGAATCAGCGCCTTTCGCCGACGTCGAACCGGACAAATTTTCTCTGGCGTGCTAGCCTGCTTTGAAGTCACCTTGGCTCAAGCGATAGCATCAAATAAGAGAGGAGTTGGGGCGAAGATTGGGCGAAATCAAGCCCTCCGCAGCGTGCCCTTTGGCGCTTCGTCCGGCGCACAGGGTTAATACACGGTGGCGCGATCAAATGTCAGAGTAAGTTGTTTAAAATTAGCATCTTACGAAATTCTAATCGGCGGTAAACGGGCCCTCGGAAGCAAATACAAGAGGCAAAATGGCGACGCGTCAGCGAGTGGTCATTCTGGGCGGTGGCTTTGGCGGCCTGAGCGCCGCGCAAAAGCTCAGGCGCGCCCCGGTCGACGTCACGTTGATCGACCGCTGCAACTACCACTTATTTCAGCCGCTGCTTTATCAGGTTGCCACGGGGTCGCTCTCGCCCGCGAATATCAGCGGGCCGTTGCGCCAAGTCCTTAAGCACAACAAGAACACCACGGTGCTTCTCGGCGAAGCTGTTGATATTGATCCCGCCAACCATAAGGTGATTTTGAGTGATGGCGCAATCGCCTACGACACGCTCATCGTCGCCACCGGTTCGAGCCATCAATATTTCGGTCATGACGATTGGGAGCAATTCGCGCCCGGCCTTAAAACAGTCGAAGACGCCACGGAGATGCGTTCGCGGATTCTTCTGGCTTTCGAAGCCGCTGAGCGCGAAACAAATCCCGAGAAGCTCAAAGAATGGATGACGTTTGTGATTGTCGGCGCTGGTCCGACGGGAGCTGAGTTGGCCGGTGCGCTCGGCGAAATCGCGAACGACACGCTGAAGCACGACTTTCGCCGCATCAATCCCAGCGAAGCTCAAATCATTCTCGTGGAAGGCACCGACCGTGTTCTCCCCACGTATCCTCCCAAACTTTCGGAAGCCGCGCGAAAAATGCTCGAGCGCCTCAAGGTCACAGTTCGCACAGGCGCGATGGTCACCGACGTCAAGGCGCACTC
>DATNKB010000142.1:0-2970 GCA_035603595.1 Candidatus Dormiibacterota bacterium | reverse complement strand
GAAACGCAACGTATTCGAGAGCTGACGATGATCCATCGAGCGCCTCCTGACGGAATTGCAAAGGCTATGAACCTGAGGTCTGTGATTCGGAAGCGACAAGGTACCACAACAACAGGCTGCGCGAAAATCTCGGGTGGGGTTGTGCGGGCGGTGCGGCGGTGCATTCAGCGGAGCCAGAAGCGCAGCCGACGAGCACCCTCTCTTTGATTCTTGGCGAACGATAGCGATGCTACATATGCGGATTAGGCTTGGGGCCAGTTCCAGTGTTGGATCTCGGGCTTGTCTATCCCCTCGGTGTACGCATAGTTGATGCTTTCGATGATCTGGGCCTTGAGCCACTCCTTGAGATGAGCGCCAGGGCCTTGTAAGCGAGGAACACGGTCGATTACATCGATCGCCAGCGTGAAGCGATCGATCTGATTGCGAATCGCGAGTTCGAGCGGCGTGTTGATGTTGCCCTTCTCTTTGTATCCACGGACATGAATATTCGAGTGGTTCGTTCTGCGATAGGTGAATTTGTGCACGAGCCACGGGTAGCCGTGAAAATTGAAGATCACCGGCTTATCGGTAGTGAAGAGTGAATCGAAATCGCGATCGGTAAGGCCGTGCGGATGCTCGCTATCGGGCTGAAGCCGGTACAAATCCACCACGTTGACGAAGCGGAGTTTCAGGTCCGCAAAATGTTTTCGAAGAATCGCCGTCGCGGCTAGGGCTTCCTGGGTCGGAATGTCACCCGCGCACGCCATCACAACGTCGGGTTCCGCGCCGTCGTCGGTGCTGGCCCAATCCCAGATTCCGATTCCCTTCGTACAATGCACCACGGCCGCATCCATATCGAGATAGACCAAGTGCGGCTGCTTATCGGAAACGATCACGTTGACGTAATCCTCGCTTCTGAGGCAATGGTCCGCAACGCTGAGCAGCGTGTTCGCGTCTGGCGGCAAATAAATCCGCGTGACGTTCGCGCTCTTGTTGCTCACCACATCGAGAAAGCCGGGGTCTTCGTGCGTGAAGCCGTTGTGGTCCTGCCGCCAGACGAGCGACGTGATCAGCAGATTCAGCGATGAGATTGGAGCGCGCCAGTCGATTTCGAGCTTGGCCTTTTCAAGCCATTTGGCGTGCTGGTTGTACATGGAATCGATAATGTGGACGAACGCTTCGTAAGTGTTCAGCAGACCGTGGCGGCCAGTCAGAATGTAACCCTCGAGCCAGCCTTCAAGCGTATGTTCGCTGAGCATTTCCATCACGCGACCGTCGGGAGCGATGTCCGTGCCGTCGGCGTCCTCTGGCTTGATTTCGGCAAGCCACGTTTTCAGCGTGGCTTCGTAGATGTCTTGCAGGCGATTCGACGCGTTTTCATCCGGGCTGAATACGCGGAAGCAACTCATGTTTTTTTGCATCACGTCGCGCAGAAATTTGCCTAGTGTTTCGGTCGGTGAGACTTCCTTTGTGCCGGGACTTTGAATTTCAATCGCATAGTCGCGAAAATCGGGAAGGGTAAGAGACTTGCGCAGCTTCCCGCCGTCGGAGTGAGGGTTCGCAGTCATGCGCCGGTCACCTTTTGGGGGAAGTTCGCGAAGCTCGGGAATCAGCGTGCCGTGTTCATCGAATAGTTCTTCGGGTTTGTAGCTGCGCATCCACTGCTCGACGATTCGCAGGTGCTCCGGATTCTTTTTCACCTCGGACACGGGTACCTGGTGGGCTCGCCAGAAGCCTTCCACGCGATGGCCGTCCACTTCTTTCGGGCCGGTCCAGCCCTTCGGCGAGCGGAGGATGATCATCGGCCAGCGGGGACGGTCCGGTTTGCCGGTGCTGCGCGCCTTTTTTTGAATCGCGCGAATTTCCTCGATGCAGGTTTCGACAGCCGCCGCCATCGTTTGATGCATCACCTCGTGGTCGTCGCCCTCAGCCTCGACCACATGTGGCGTCCAACCGTATCCGAGGAGAAGATTTTTGAGTTCTTCGGGCGTGATGCGGGCCAGAATCGTGGGATTGGCAATCTTGTAGCCGTTCAGGTGGAGAATCGGGAGCACGGCCCCGTCGCGAATCGGATTTAGGAATTTGTTGGAGTGCCACGAAGTGGCCAGCGGGCCGGTTTCCGCTTCGCCGTCACCAACCACCACGCTCACGATCAGATCCCGGTTGTCGAAGGCTGCTCCGAACGCATGAGAGATGCTGTAGCCGAGCTCACCGCCCTCATGGATCGAACCGGGAACTTCCGGAGTGCAGTGGCTGCCGAGTTGACCGGGGAACGAAAAGGCGCGGAAAAGTTTGAGCATGCCCGCTTCGTCCTGGCTTTTCTCCGGATAAACTTCCGAATACCTGCCTTCGAGGTAGCAATTCGAAAGCATCGCCGGCGCGCCATGACCCGGGCCTGAGATGTAGATCATGTCGAGATCGTACTTGCGAATCGCGCGATTCAGATGAACCCAGGCAAACGTTTGCCCCGGATCGGAGCCCCAGTGTCCGAGTAGTCGGTTCTTGAAATGTTCGGGTAGCAGCGGTTTTCGGAGCAGCGGATTATCGCGGAGATAGATCATGCCGGCGCAGAGATAATTACAAGCGCGCCAGTAGGCATCCATTTTGCGAAGCTCTTCGGCGGAGAGAGTCAGCTTTTTTGAAACGGCTTTCGGTTTGCTAGTCTGAGGGGGCGCCATGGGGATGCTCCTTCGGCAAGATCGTTGGGCGCGATCTCGATTTTGCGACGGGCTCGACTTTCCCCGCCGAATGCAGACACGCAATTTTCGCACATCTTTTATGTCTGGTATGTAAAAGTGGCAGATATGAATCAGCGAGCACTTCTGCCTACACGCGGTGGTCGGAAATGGCTAAAACACACTCGAAGTGAAAGCGGCTCCCATCATGGCTGCTGAACCGGTTCTCGTTATCAATAGCGGGTCGTCGTCCCTGAAATTCGGGCTCTACATCCAGCGCGATGGTGAGGAGCAGGCGGTGCTCGACGGATTGGCC
>DATNKB010000141.1:0-7779 GCA_035603595.1 Candidatus Dormiibacterota bacterium | reverse complement strand
TTCAAATCCACCGAAATGGGTTCAATACGCCGCAGCATCGCCGGCACCTGCGAACCACTGCACTCCGGCAATATCAGCATGAATTCGTCGCCGCCAAGCCGCGCCGCCGTATCTGCCTCGCGAATCACTGTGCTCAAATGTTCGGCAAACGCCTTCAGCACCGAATCCCCCGCCGGATGCCCGAGCCGGTCATTGATCGCCTTGAACTTATTCAGGTCGAACACCACCACGGTCAAGTCGTAGTGCTTCCGCAGCGCCCGGCCAATTTCCGCCTTCAACGTCCGTTCCATGAATCGCCGGTTGTAAAGTCCCGTCAGCGGATCGACAAGCGCCAGGTTACGCCACCGTGCAGAATGCAGTTGCCTCTCGGCAATTTCCATTCGCAATCGGTTGATCAGGAATTTTTCATACGTCAGATAGCAACCGAAAATGACGATCAGGAATACCAGTCCCGCCACTGCCTGGAACACCGGTGATTCCCACGGCGATTTCCCTCCGTCCATGATTGTGGGAAACGCAAGCGATGCCACTCCTGTCGTCAGCGCCAGCATCACCAGCACCGACACACCCCAAGTCCACCACTCGCGTCGCTGTAGCTCTAGCAAGCGCGAGGAATAGCCCTCCTGAGGTGGTATTTCCGGCGCCTCGTCGGCGTTTGTATCTAACTGATTCATAGATCGGCTGGCATAAGGTGGCAAGAAACCGCCATGTGAAAACAATATCTCCATCTCCGGCATGGGTCAATTTGCCTGCCCGGGCGACGTTCCTATTTGTTACGGCGGGTCGGCCGAATTCGGAACAGGTGCCCTGGCGTCAATCACCGAAAATGATGTCCCTCTCGCGCCATCCCTTCAAGGCTCACAAAACAAGACATTTAGCTAGTTTCCCTGACTGGTACGTCAGGTCTATTGCCGCTAGCGTGCCCCTGTCCGAAACTGTTCCTCGAGCGATACCAATGTTTGCTCTACTCATTCTCGCGGTGTCGGTGACAGCACTGGTACAGTTCGCGGTTTGCCAGTGGAGATCGATGTGGATCACCGTCGCGGCCCAGCCCCTTTCCGAATGCCTGCAAGCCGCCGTGGGACTGGCTCCGGGCCAGATTCAATCCCGCCATTTTGAACTTCTAGCTCGCACGTCCGAGCAGATGTGCCCAGCCACCCAGAAGCAGAACGTCTGGCTCCGCGAGGTGCGCCTCTATTTCCATATTGTCGAAGGGATAGACCGCGTCTGCGAAAAGCATCTTCCGGCCCTCTCCGAATGGGCCGATACGGAACTGATAGCCTGCGCACGCTACGCAGCCGCGGTCCTCGACGAACGCCTCAACGCGAATTTGGCCTTCGCCTCAGAGACTCGCGCCTTCTAAGAGCTCGTCTCGAGTCTGCTTAGTTTCCCACCGCACCTATTTTCTGAGCTGTGCTTTTGGCCCGTTCTGCCAGATAGACGCCGAGCAGGATCAGTGCGCCCCCAAGCAGCAAATGCCGTGTAGGCACCTCTCCAAGGAAGAGCGCCGCCACGAGAATCGCGCCAATAGGCTGGAAGTAATTCACCGCCGCGACGCGCGACGCTTCCATATAACGCAACGCCCAATAGAACAGCGTATACGCCGCCACCGAGCTGATCGCCGCCATATATAGCAACCCCATCCATCCCTCCCGCGGGACGCTTTTCCAATCAAGATGCACCGCGAGAAAAATCGCAAGCGGCAGTAACACAATCGCACTGGCGAAAAAATTCACCGCATTCATTTCGAGACTGTCGTACCTGCTCGCCACTTTCTTGCTCAGCACCACATAAACCGTGAAGCACGTAGTTCCCAGGAGCGTTATCAGGTCACCGGAAAGCGTAGGTGATCGCCGCAAATCAAAACCATTCTCCGCCGCCAGGATCGCAGCTCCAGTAAACGCAAGCGCCATTCCGGCAATTTTCGCCGTGGTCAGCGCTTCAATCTTCATCGCTCGCGCAAGCAGCAGCACGAGTATCGGCCCAATCGCCAGAATCATCGCCGAATGGCCCGATGTCGTGTACGCCAAGCCAACGGTAAAGAAAAGCTGATTGGCACACAGGAGCCATCCGAGATAGGACAGCGTCCAAACATCGCGACGGGTCAACCTACTCCGGTTTCGCCGCAGAAAGTAAATCGGAAGCAAAATCAAACCGGCGATTTCTATCCGGAGCGCCGCGAGCGTCAGCCCATCGAAATATCGCAACGCCGTCTTGGCAGCCACATAATTAAACGACCACATCGCCAGCATCGCTGCCAACGACATGGCCAGAATGAAAGAGCTAGGACGGTGCGCCGCGAGGTTCGAAGTTTCTGTCGCGCGCGAACTCAAGATCCACTCGATGGCATCTACTCAATCACCTCGCGTCGCCGCGTCAGCGATTCGATCCGGTCAATCCTTGGCAAATAACCAATGCCGGGCCCCGTCGGCACGCGAATCGTTCCCTGCCGCGTCACTTCCACCTCGGGCTCGATGATGTCTTCAGCCCAATATCGCCGGCTCGCCGACACGTCACCCGGCAGCGAAAAATTCGGCAGTGTCGACATGGCGATGTTATGCGCCCGCCCGATTCCCGACTCCAGCATCCCGCCGCACCACACCGGAATCCCCTTCGACTGGCACAAATTGTGAATCCGCCGCGCCACCGTATGCCCTCCCACGCGCCCAAGCTTGATGTTGATAATGCGGCACGCGCCAATCTCAATCGCCGCCCGCGCATGCTCGTAGTCATGAATGCATTCGTCGAGACAGATCGGCGTGTCGAGTTGCCTTTGCAGCTCCGCATGCGAGTAGATATCATCCCACCCCAGCGGCTGCTCCATCATGATCAGGTAAAACGCATCGAGTTCCTTCAAGTGCGCGGCATCCTTCAGCGTGTACGCAGAATTCGCATCAACCATCAAGCGAATGCGCGGAAATCGCTCGCGCAGCGCCCGCGTAGGCTCGATATCCTTACCCGGCTTGATTTTGATTTTGATCCGCTGATACCCGGAAGCCAGTTCCTTCTCCACTTTTCCCAGCAGCACATCGATCGAAGGTTGGACCCCAATCGACACGCCGCAAATAATCTCGTCTAGCGTGCCACCCAGCAGTTTCGCGAGCGGCACATTCTTCTGTTTCGCCTCCGCGTCCCAGATCGCCGCTTCCAAGCCGCCCTTCGCCATGTTGTGCCCGCGAACAAGCGTCAGCATCTCCCACACGTCTGCCGCCGATGCGAATTCCTTGCCGCGCAAAAGAGGCCACAAATAATCGCGAATGATCAGCCACGCAGTCTCCACCGTCTCGTACGAGTAATACGGATCCTCACCCGCCGTCGCTTCGCCCCAACCAACTATGCCGTCGACATCCGTCTCGACCAGCAGAATGCGGCGAAGCTCGCTCACGCCAAAGCTCGTCTCAAACGGAGCGATCATTGGCAGATGAATTTCGCGAAGTGTAATTTTTAGAAGTCGCATATTTTGAGACTATCTGTCATCGCGAGTGGAGACGCGCGTGTTCTTGGTTCCATCGCGAAGCGCGAGTTGTGCGTCCCGGCTGTTTCCGCGGGGCGATGGCGCGCGTCGTAGTCGAGGGATCTGCATTTGTCTTCGTTTCAAATGGCGTGTTGCTTTCCCTTTCACTCCGGAGTCAATTCCGGCAAATGCACGCCCGCCACCGAATCGCGCGGCTCAAGCAGATAGTCCGTAGTATCTCCGCGATTCTCAACCCCGGTCGCCACATACTCCTTGCCAAATAATTTCAGGAAATGTTGGCGCGTCAAAGCCTGCACGCGTTCGCCCGATGCTCGATCTCCTTTCTTCAGCTCTGAGATATTGGCGGCAACAGAAATTCGCTGCACTCCCGGATTTGCAGGCGGCAAATTCCCAGCCAGAATTTCCTTCACGCGTACCGAATCGAGCCACCATTCCGCCACCAGCCGGTCAGTCGGCAAACCACCATGCAACGGGCTCTCCGTCACTCCATAGCAATCCGGGATATACCGCCGCGCCACTGCGCCCAGCCGCACTAGATTGAAATGCGCGTTCTTCAACTCCAGCGGATCAAACGTCCATTCCACCAGCGGAATCCCGCGCTTCAACGCATCCTGCCGCTGAAATAATTTCAGCCGTCGCCCCACCCCTCGGTTCTGATACTCGGGAAGCACCGCCGTCATATGCGAATGCAGGAATCGCAATGTTCCGCGGAATCCGGCCAGCGCCAGCGTCATTCCGACGAGCTTCCCGCCGTCGAAAGCCCCAATCACCTGCCCACCCGTATGATCCGCCACCACGAAAATCGGCGCCGGCACAGTAATCTCCTCGCCCCATATCACCCGCTCGAGCCGAACGCCCTCTTCAAACTCGTCCAGCGAGTGGCACTGCCGAATTTCAATCCTATCCTTCACACCGGCCACCTTATAAATCCCTCTTGGATCGCAGCGCTTTCTTCGACTCGTCCCACAATTCTTCCATGCGCGCCCTCGGCAAATCCGCCAGCCTCTCAGCCTCGCTTCGCGCCGCCCCTTCCATCCAGCTGATTCGCTCTTTGAATTTGCGATTTGCCTTCTTCAACGCAATTTCGGGATTCACATCCAGGAATCGCGCCACGTTCACCGCGGCGAAAAGTAAATCCCCAGCCTCTTCTTCGATCCTCGCACTGTTATCATCCTTCCTAGCTCCAATCACTGAAAGAATCTCGCGCTTCTCTTCCTCGATCTTGTCGAAGATTCCTTCCACATTGTCCCAATCAAACCCAATCTTCGCCGCCCGGCGCGTCAGCTCATACGCCTCAAGCGCCGCAGGAAGCGATCGCGACACTCCAGCAAGTATCGCCCCGTCCCTCTCACGCGCCGATTTTCCCTCCGCAGCCCGCTCCTCCGCCTTCAGTTGCTCCCAATTCTTGAGCACCTCCGCCGAAGTCGCAGCCTTCACGTCCCCAAACACATGCGGATGCCGTCGCACCATCTTCGAATGAATAGACTCAATCACATCAGCTATCGTAAATCGCCCAGCCTCCTCCGCCAGCACGGAATGAAATACTACTTGCAGTAACAAATCCCCAAGCTCCGACGCAAACTCCCGCGAATCCCCCGCCTCCATTGCGTCAAGCACCTCATACGTTTCCTCGACCAGATACTTCCGCAGCGATTCGTGCGTCTGCTCGCGATCCCAAGGGCACCCACCCGGCGCCCGCAACTGGGTTTGCAGCGCGACTAGCCTCTCGAACCATTCACCCGCCGATTCCGTTCCACCCGCGCCAATTGCTCGGCCGTCTTTGCGGACCCGCCCGCTCGCATCTGCCCGCCCGCGCAATCTTGCTGGGCCCTTTCCCTTCGATTTGCGTCGACTTTTTCGATGTGAAGACACAGCGATGTTTATCGCCCCTATTCGACCCGACAATTTACAGTCCCCGGCCCCTGCCCACAAGAGCCAATCCGACCGTTAGTTACCCTGAAGATTTTTCTCGAAAAACGCCGCAACTCGCTTCATCAGATAAATTCGCCCGATGGGATCGCTTGCAGAATGTCCGCGGCCCGGAAGCAATACAACTTCTATATTCTTGCCGTGCTTAATCGCTTCATCCAGAACCAGCATAGTATTCACAAGGTGAACGTTGTCGTCCCCGGTTCCCTGTCCAATCATGAGCTTCCCTTCAAGACCACTCACGAAATTCAGCGGCGAAGCTCTCCGATATCCCTCCGGATCATCCTTCGGCAAGCCCAGAAATCGTTCGGTCGCGATCGAATCGTACTGAAGCCAATCCGAAACGGGCGCGCCAGCAAATCCCGCCTTGAAATCCTGCGGCGCTTCGAAAAGTGCGTGCAGCGTCATGAGCCCGCCATAGCTCCAGCCCCAGATGCCAATGCGCTCGCCGTCCACGTACGGCAGAGTCCGCAGGTACGTCACTCCGTCTCGCTGATCGGCGAGTTCCTGCACCGCGACGTTGTGATATAGCTTTTCCTGGAAAACGTGTCCGCGTCCCATTGATCCCCGATTATCAATCGAAAAAATGATGAATCCTTTCTGCGCCAGAAACTGATTGAACAGAAAGCTTCCGCTCTGCCACATATTGCGCACAACCTGCGAAGGCCCTCCGTACGTAAATACGATCACCGGATATTTCTTTGCAGGATCGAAGTTCGAAGCCTTGATCATCGACGCGTTAAGCAACGTGCCGTCTTTCGCTCTCACCTGGAAAAAGTCGACAGCCGAGAGCCCGTAATTCGCCACGTCCGTGCTGCTTTCATGAAGCACACCGATTTGCTTTCCGTCGTCGTCAACCAGATCTTGCCTCGGAGCCGCCATCACATCCGAGTGCGTATCAACAAATGCGGACGCATCCGGAGAAAAGTTCGCACTGTGCCATCCTGCCTCCCGCGAAACACGCTCAAACCCGGAACCATCCAACCCAACCCGATATATCTGGCGTTCGAGCGGTCCCCGTTCCGTCGCCGTGAAATAAACCACACCGCGCTTCTCATCAACGCCATCGACAGACTCCACATCCCACTCGCCGTGTGTGATCTGCGTCAGATCGCCGCCGTCGGTCTTGCATAAATAAAGATGGCGATAGCCGGTTCGCTCGCTTCCCCAAATGAACCGATTGCTGTCTTTGGAGAACCACAAAATATCGGTCACATCGACCCACGTTTTCGACTTCTCCGTGACAACCACATGCGCCTCGCCGCTACTCGCATCCGCAATCGTCAGCTCGAGAACATTTGCCACGCGAGCAAGCCGCTGGATCGCGAGCCGTTTGCTGTCTGGCAGCCATTCGACTCGCGGAATCAGAATCTCCTTGTCGCTGCCAATATCCATCGCGCGAGCCTCTCCCCCGGCGATTGGCTGTACAAACAAGCGTGCTACCGGATTTGCCTCGCCCGCCCGCGGATATCGGTACGTTTCGTCTTCGGCCAGATCCTCGATATTGTTTTGAATCGTGTATTTCGTCACCGCGTGCTCATCAAGCTCAAGATACGCGATCGCAGACGAGTCCGGTGCCCACCAGTAACCCGAGCGAATTTCCAATTCCTCGGGATACACCCAATCCAGCTGGCCCTTTCGCAATGCTTCGCTTCCGCCCATCGTCACCGAGCGCGCATCTCCACCGCTCGTGCTCACAATCCACACGTTGTAATCGCGCACGAAACTCACCCAATGACCGTCCGGTGATATCTTCTCGTCCGTCAGCAGGACTTTTCCCGAGACAAGCGTACGCGCAGTTTGAGATTTCAAATCGAACCAGACTACCGAGGTCTGTCCACGGAACAGCATCGCAGTTCCGTCCGGCGAGAATTGAAACGGCGCAGGCGGACGCCGCGCAGCTCCGGTTCGCTGCCGCAGCGGATAGGGTTGTGATGGAAGAATTGTCACGAGCTTGTCCGCCGCGATCAGCAAGTGCCGTGCTCCGGTCGCCGCATCCATCGTCCAGACTTCCCGTCGCGGATCCTTTCCTGTGCCCGTCGATTCGAAGAACGCAATCTGTCTGCTGTCCGGAGTCCAAGCGACGCCAGCTGCCAACCGGCCACTCAGCCCGGGCTCGCCATAAATCGCTTCAATCGTGAGGGCCTTCGTCGGCTTCGAACCGGTCGATTGCGGAGCCGCTTGTGAAAATGAAAAGACAGGGAAAAACACAGCCGCGATCGCCGCGCCGGTAAGCAACAACCGCCGCAGCTTGCGCTCGATTTTCTGCACCAATTCCTCCTCAAAGAAACTGGGAGTGTACTCGAACCGCCAAACGAAAGTGAACTTCCGACGAACAATCCGAAGTCAGTAGGGGCGGCTCTCAGAGCCGCCAG
>DATNKB010000140.1:0-6262 GCA_035603595.1 Candidatus Dormiibacterota bacterium | reverse complement strand
CGGTCGAGCAACTTACGTCATTGTACTCTTTCAGCTAGGTAAGCGAGAGACTGTCTAAATGGCGTGGGATGCATGGCTCTTCATCTCCGGTGTACTCCCCCAATTTTTGAATTGTGGGAGAAGAAGAGTCCGGATAGATGTTGGTAACAGGGCTTATCACCACCTATCTCAGAATTGACGATCTCGATTCAGTGGGCCAAAGGCGTAACGCCTTCCCCTGCAACCGCCCTTTTCAATTGGGATATAATCCGCGCGATCAGGAATTCTCGTAATTTGCCATCTCAAGAAGTTTCTGAAATCAGCTTCAGGTACTGAGTAGGCGAACAGCCAACGATGGATCTGAAGTCATTGATGAGGTGGGCCTGATCAAAGTAGCCCAGCTCTAGCGCCAGCTGCGGCCAATTAAGTTTGTCGCCTGAAACGTGTGCGCGGGAATTAATTTAGCCAGTCTCGAAATGAACGCCATCTTCAGCTCACTGGCAAAAATGGTGAGGCGATTCCATATCGAGCATGAGGAACGCATCGTTAATACTGTTCTCCACGGCTTCGCTAAACTCAGCGTCTCGGTTGAACGCTACTAAACCTTTCGGGTAAAAACCGAAGGGCTAGTGTTATTCAACGGTTAGCAATCGGCGTATGCATTTCGCGTCATCTTCGCTATGGGGAAAATTCGGGGGACTTCATGCATGCGGAGCCACATTTCGGCACACCGTGCCACTACCAAATTTTTTTCTAACTCGTTTGTTTTCAAAACTGAGATTGAAAAGGAAGGACTTCCAAGAGATCGTACGCCTGACTTGGGCGCAGGAGGTCTGGAGTTCAAATCTCCACGCCCCGACCAATCCCTTCAATAGGTTAGAGGCCTAGGGCATTATTGAACCCGCTCCACTGTAGTGACTTTTGTAGTGACTCCCTGACTTCTCGCAGCAAGGTCAATCGCACTCTCTGTTTTAAATTTTTCGATCTTCGCTGTCGCTTCACGTTTGTGTTCCTCAGATGGATGAACTTACGCTTTGTGATGTGGACACTCGTGTGTCCAAGCAAATCTGTCACGGAGGTCGCTATCGCAGTCGGCTACGACAGTGTAAGTGCCTTCATTGACCCTTTTCCGACATAGTTCGCCACTTTCCCGTTAGCGGAACAAACAAAAACTCAGTTAGAGTACGCGGCAGAACAACGAAAGACAACACGGGGAAATAATCACGCAGTGCGAAGGAAGTATGAATCGAAGAAAGTAAACGTCCACTGATCAATCCGGAAGTGCCCATGTCGAAGTTTTTGGTCAAAAAACGAGAGGGCTTCGGACGGTCTTCGTCAGGGTTAAACTTAAAACAAACTGAATTTCAGGAAGATCATAAAAGGAAATCAAATGAGAAATGTAATCTACGCACTCAACCTTACCCTGGATGGCTGCTGCGACCACACCAAAATGGTTCCCGATGAAGAAGATTTTGGCTACCACATACAACTCGTCCGAGATGCTGACCTGCTCGTCTATGGGCGTAAAACCTATCAATTGATGGTTCCTTATTGGCCTGATATCGCAAAAAGCCAGTCCGAGACAAAAGCGGATATCGACTTTGCTCAAACCTTTGTCTCCAAGAAGAAGATTGTTTTTTCACGATCGTTGGCCAGCGCTGAAGATGAAAATACGAGAATTGTTCGTACGAACCTTCGCGACGAAATACTTAAACTGAAGCAAGAACCGGGCAAAAATATTTTGGTCGGCGGTGTAGATGTTCCTTCACAACTAATGGAGCTTGGCCTGATTGACGAATATCGTTTTGTCATTATGCCAATCATTGCTGGAGAAGGCAGACGATTGATGGAGGGCGTCAGCCTGCCCGAGAAATTGCAATTGAGACTGATGGAGTCAAAGCCATTTAAATCAGGATGTGTTGCGCTTCGTTACTTGAAACAGTGAGAGAGAACTCTGCAAGGCTCTGCCGGCAGTTAGCAGACTGGCGAAAATGAAGCGCTTATTAGGAGTAGGGAGCCTGCCTTGGGCGCAGGAGGTCTGGAGTTCAAATCTCCACGCCCCGACCACCTTCTTCTCCGCGGAAAGAGAATTCCTGCCGCAAGCTCAGCTACGTACCACTCAATAGTGTTTTCGGGTTCCTCATACCTCCTACCAAGAACGCACGAATCGCCACGAGATTGAGGGAGCGGGTTTGGCGATTATCGGCAGCCGCCTTGAATGGCCAGTATGTGGAATTGCTTGACTTTCAACGACTAAGCGCGTATCTCTGCTGCAATTTCGGCCGTGTTCTCGGGGGTTGTCCGGAGGTCCAGAAGTGACACGTCGGGGCTCCGCATCGCAAATCTCGTTGGAGGGTGGATCCATGAACCTAATACGGGTGTATCTCCTCATGGCCGTCGTAGCCGTGGGGATGGCCTTACCTGCCGCCGCTCAAGGGCAGGACAAACAAGCGACACCGCCGCTCGTTCAGCTGCTTCAATCGAAGGGGATTCTCTCTCCGGATGAAGCGGCTCAGCTGAGTCAAGCTGGAAGCGCTGATGAAGCGAACGCGCGGCTGGCGAATTTGCTGGTAGCAAAGGGTCTGATCAGTCGAGAGGATTACGATCACACGGTGGGATCCGCTGAGCCTGTAAGCGATAAGGCGTCAGGTGGCCACTACATGAACGCGCTGCTTCATGTTTCCAAGGATTCGCCACCGCCGGCCACGTCCGATGTATTCACATTCGGGGCGCCGGCCGAGGGAGCAATCATTCCGGCAGTCGCTCCCGTTCGCCTTCTGCCGATTGATACTCCGAAGCCCACGGGGATCGGCGACCTGAAACTCGGAAGCGGGGCAACGTTAACGCCATTCGGGTTTATCAAGGCAACAGCAATTTACGATTCGACGAACAGTGGCGGTGCGACGTTTGGTAACAATGATTTTCCACTTCCGCTGCTGTTGGGCGACACGGGCCCGGATAGCGGCTCCCAGTTTCACGTCAAGGCCCGCAGCACACGGTTCGGCACCAACTTCTACTGGCCAATGCCCAACCGGGACTTGGTTATGAGCGGCAGAATCGAAATGGACTTTGAAGGTGACTATACCTCGGTCAACAACCGGAACGTCAGTTCGATCCGTTCCTCGCAAGTGAGCCTTCGGCAAGCGTGGGTTCGGATGGATACGCACATCGGCAGCCTTCCAGTCTTCGCCGAGTTCGGGCAGGACTGGACGTTGCTAGCGTCGTCCACAATGCCTGACATCGTCGAGACCACGCAAGTGATGGCGTTCTTCGGAAACATGTATGAGCGGCTTCCGCAAATCAAGGGAGGCGTTCAATTCGGCAAGGGAGACTTTAAGGTTCAAGCGGAAGCAGCCGTTTTGCTGGCAGCTTTCGGAGACGCGAACCTAGCCAACACGCCTCCGGGCATACCGGTACCAACTAACAGCGTGGCGGAACAACTCAACAACCGATTCGGCGCGCGGATTGGTTCGGATAGCGGGCAGCCAGCCGTCGAAGGACGAGTGGTGTTTCAATACCCGATCTTCCATTCCCCAGGCGTGGCACCCGCGCAGCTGATCTTCAGCGGACACCATTCGACGGGATCGGAAATCGCGCTGCACGGAACATTGGCAACTGTCGGATCGCAGACCGACGTGCTGATTCCGGGGCTCACGGCATGCGCTACTCCCGATCCAGCAACGGGGGAGTGCACAGTTGCACAGTTCTTCCCGCAAGGCTTCCGATTCAATATCCCGCAGAACATCTGGACTGCTGAGTTCCAGTTGCCGACACCGGTGGTCACCATCGTGGGCAAGTACTTCCACGGCGGCGACACGCGGTTTTTCTTCGGCAACCTGAACTCTACGTTCGCCGACACACTGGGCCAGAAGGTGATCGCAAACGGAATCGCCGATTCGGGTGACAATATTCCGTTCGTTAACATCGACGGTGCAGCCGTGTTTGCGCAACTCAGGCCGGTTCGCGACCAGGGCGGTTTTGTGCAAGTGAGCTTCCCGCTCTCGCGAATCTTCCATGCCGATCCGGAAGGACACAATTCGGGCTGGACTTATTCCCTAACGGGAGGCTTGGACCGCACGAAGGCAGAGGACGTAGCTCGGACAGGCGCCAACGGCCTACAGCGGACCGACTACGTTGCTTCGACCTTGCGTTACAAGATCAACAAGTGGGCATCGATCGTGAACGAGACCACGTGGTACGACACGCATACGGTAGATACACAGGTGAAACTCTTCCGTGGCGTGGACTCACGAACGGCTCACGATTGGCGCAACGAGTTCGGAACGATCGTAACGTTCTGACATTACGTTCTGAGCTGAACCTAATTTAACCTGCGGCCTGCGGAGCCGTCACCCGGCGACTCCGCAGGTTTTTCTTGGCAGCAGTAGTTTCATCGGTCCTGAATAGGCGACACAGGCGAGGGGCGACCTGTACCGTCCCAAAATGAGGAGGGCACTTCATGGTCACTCAAGGGCAGGAACTTGGGATGGAACGGCAGGCCGCGCAAAGTCTGCCGCTCGTAATTACCGCGTCGTCGGTCGGGACGATGATTGAATGGTACGACTTTTACATTTTCGGAAGCTTGGCTGCGGTTCTGTCGCTGAAATTCTACCCGCCCGGCAACGACACGTTCGCCTACATCGCCTATCTCGCCACGTTTGCCGTGGGTTTTTTGGTCCGGCCATTTGGAGCCATTTTCTTTGGGCGAATTGGCGACCTGATCGGGCGCAAGTATGCGTTCCTGGTTACGCTGTCAGTGATGGGCTTGTCCACGGCGGCGATTGGCTTAATGCCGACATACAAGACGGCAGGATGGTTTGCACCGATCGCACTGATCGGAATCCGCGTGCTGCAAGGGCTGGCCCTCGGCGGCGAGTATGGCGGTGCGGCCGTGTATGTGGGCGAATACTCGCCCGACGGCAAGCGCGGATTCTACACGAGCTTCATACAGATCACGGCAACTCTGGGATTGTTCGTTTCGCTGATCGTAATTCTGCAGACTCAATCGCACATGAGCAAAGAAGAATTTTCGGATTGGGGCTGGCGGATTCCGTTCCTGATCTCGATCGTGCTGGTGGCGATTTCGTTGTATATCCGGCTGAAGCTGAAGGAGTCGCCGATCTTCGCGTCGATGAAGAGTGCGGGACGGACGTCGCTTCAGCCCCTCAAAGACGCATTCACGAAGTGGCCGAACCTAAAGCAGGTGCTGATCACGCTTTTTGGAGCAACGGCCGGGCAAGGCGTGGTGTGGTATACGGGGCAGTTTTATGCACTGTTTTATATGCAGACGATTCTAAAAGTGAACCCGCGAACGGCAAGCATCGTGATCGCGTATGCGCTGGCGGCGTCGATGCCGTTCTTCGTGGTTTTTGGCGCGCTTTCGGACAAGATCGGACGGAAGAAAGTCATGCTGGCAGGCTGCTTGATCGCAGTGCTGACATACATTCCGATCTATCACGCGATGGAGCGCGCTGCGGGGAATAACATTGTGAGCATCAAGTCGACGACGAACAAGGTGACCGGCGCGATTAGCTTGACACCGATGACAGTCGATTCGGCGACAGGTGTGCAGGTTCCAGCGAAGGAAGCCACGAGTCCCGACAAATTTATGCTCGGACTTCTCGTGTTTGTTCAGGTGATCTTTGTGTGCATGGTGTACGGGCCGATCGCGGCGTTTCTAGTGGAATCCTTCCCTGCTAAGGTGCGCTACACGTCGCTTTCGCTGCCGTATCACATCGGCAACGGCGTCTTCGGGGGAATGCTGCCGCTCATTGGGCTCTCGTTGTGCGCGGCGACAGGAAATATTTATGCCGGGTTGTACTACCCGATGATCGTGGCGGGAATAACGTTCATCGTCGGGAGTTTGCTGCTCCGCGAGACGCACGGCGTAAAGATCTGGGACGAAGTCGCCGGAGGGCAACCGGCACGATCTCCCGCGGATTAAAACTCGTCTCACGTTTGTGGGCGATTCGTCGCGTCAGAAAATATCGGGGGAGAAGTTGACCAACGGAACGTCACCACTTTAATAGGCATGTAATTCGAGGTGCGGTCGTATTCCGCCCAATAGGAGGACTGCGATGTCGAAGAAGCGAGGCCGTCGGATTTCGCGGCGAGAATTCGTCAAGTTGGCGGGCACTGGGGCGCTAGCAGCAGGCGCGGGACCAGCATTTCTTTTTCCGAAGCGCGCGCAGGCCCAGCAGAAGACGCTGAAGATTCTACAGTGGAGCCACTTCGTACCTGCGTATGACACGTGGTTCAACGGCACGTTCACGAAGGAATGGGG
>DATNKB010000139.1:0-19876 GCA_035603595.1 Candidatus Dormiibacterota bacterium | reverse complement strand
GCGAAGAAGTTTGGTCCTGGTCCTGCATTGCACTGAACAGCTTAAAAGATCTTGGTTGCTCTCCTCGACGCGATTAACGGTATTAGGAGCTTTGTAGTCGGCGCATCGCACAAAGCGGTGGGGTGCCGGCCGCACGCCAGTAAAATCGTGTCGGGGAAGCACTTTTCGGGCCCAGTCATGAAATACGAACGCGCTAAGCCCAACGTTGCTGGACTCACCTCTCAACTGCAACAGGACGAGATGAGATTAATCCTGGCCGGTCTGTGGCCACCGCTTAAGCCATTGCCGGTATTCAAGTATGGTGCGGATGAGTATCGCGCCGAGATTCATTTCGACAGGACGCGCGGAGAGTGGGTCTGCCGCAAAACGTCTTTGCCGTCGAACAAAGTTGAAGAACTGCGCGGTAGATTAACAGAAATGACCATGGCATTACCCCACACTCAAGCAGAGGTGTTCACCGAAGTTGTCGAAGCAGAACCGCAAGAGCAAGAATTGGAGAACGAGGCCAATCGGCGTCTCCAGGCTATTCTTGAGTGGCGGGAGAATTACGGAAACGGCGCACTCTATTCTGAATTACAGGCCTATCTTTCCGACAGCCAGCAAGATGAAATCTACGACAGTATTCGAATGACTCTTACAGCTCGGCAGCTTCAATTTAATCCGAAGAATGTTGAGTTCGTCTTTGACGCTCTTTGGAATGCGCGCGGGCGGCTAGCAACACTCATTGAAATGGCGCAGCGGAACAAGGCGCAGCTGGAAGCAGACGTACAGGCACCACGTTACGAGGGAATGTTCCCGTCTGAAAGCACTTACGCACAACATACCACGGTTGACGGAATCAAATTACAGGAGGGGCCGCTCCCAGTTCCCGCCATTTCTCACTCCGACGCCGGTCATTCGCTGATCGGTTCCGCTGGTGGAATCTCAACCAGCGACTTCCCGCAACGCTTAGAGGCCGTGCCCGAACCGATCAAGACCTCTCTTCCGGATTTAAGCGAAACCCCAACAGAAGAGTCGGTGGACGGGTTCATCCCCACGACCCTTGAAAACTTCCCAACAGAGCTGATTGTAAGTGTATCCCCCGTCGCGCGTGAGATTCTGGGTGCAATATTCGTGCTCTTGTTCGCGGTGATCGGTTTCACGCTTGGGATTACAGTGGGACGCGGCCGGCTCGGGAGAAGCCTCCGAGACACCGAGAAAGCAATCCTGGCTGCTGATGCCATGCCATCGGCACCGTCTAGTCGCCCTGGCGAAACGACTTCGCCAACTTCTCCTCCGTCAGCGGCGGATACCTCCGCTATCCCTGCTGTAAATCCGTCATCACCGGAGACAGAAGAATTGCGCCCAGAAAGCACATCCGCTCAATCCCTCAATGCACGACCAGCTGATTCAGTTATTCCTGTGAGACCGACCGAACCATCTTCAGCGGTCACGAGCCGCTTCCACATTGATTCCGATCTCCCCTCGGGCGCCAATAAACTCGATGACACCCCGCCTTCCGAAGAAAAGTCCAGGGAAGGCACTCGGGACTCTGACCCTTCCGTGAAAGTGCCCTCGACAGATTCAAATTCATCTCCGACAATAGAATCTAAACAATCTGCTATTCCTGAGGCGGGTCCTCAGCGCAGTGGCTCGACCGGGCTAATTGCGCGAAATGTGCGGCCACCGGCCACTGCTGAGCAGTCACATTCGAAGGTGGCTGGTGGCTCAATACCCAGCACGCGTGACCTCACCACAAAACCTGTGTCGGCCGCGACGCCGAAATCGTCGCCTCAAACGCCAAGTCTCAAACACATTTATCCGGCTGCGGCTGTCGGGCTTGTTCGTAGCGCGCCAAAAAATGTTGCCCTTCAGACGGTAAAACCTGTGACGGCAACTGCGCTGAAACCGTCAGTAGTGGCTACCAAACACAATCGTCCGGCTGTGACTGAGGACCCGAAAAATGTCGCGCCGGGAAATCTGCCCCCACGCAAGATAACGCCTGCGACGAGCACAGCATTGCGACCGTCGCCGCCTTCCGTAATCCTTGTTACTGCCCCACCCAAAGGGAGCAAGTCGTTCAGGCTGACTTTCCCGGAAAAACCTATCGCCGCCTCTTCTTCCTTCGCGATTACCTCGCAGCTCTCCGTTTTGGTCCATCCCGAGGCCGTACCTGGAGTGGCTCGTCAACCCACTCGGTTGCAAGCTGGTGAGCTTATCTCCTACGTTTGGCTTCGCTATCCAAAGCCGGGGGATCGGTTCAGATCGGCCGAAACCGTAAAGGTCCGCGCCACCATCGGACAGCTCGGCCAAGTACTGGATATAAAGCGCTTGAGCGGCTCGACCTCTCTTCTTCCTGCTGCAATAAGCGCCATTCGGCAGTGGCGCTACAAGCCCACTCTCTTGAACGAAAGGCCTGTCCAAGCTCAACAGGACGTCACGATTGAATTCCAGCCGCCAAAGTATTTTTCGCATCTGAGCAGGCGTTGACTCTATTTAGATGACGGGGCAGTCAACTGTCTTCGAGGTCATGAAGAGATACCGAGGCCAGCCCGGCACGGCCGTTTCTTGCTTTCGTTCTGCTAGCCCCGCGCCTTAACCAGTTTCTTAACAAATGCACTCGACAGTGGCTGTCCTTATGGAAGTGGATGGTCCCCTTGGACGTGGGAGAAGCAGTTCAATCTTGAAACGCCCCCATCACCGTTACAGTAGAAAAAAAATTTGCTAAAGTCTTAGCAATGCGTCGCAATGCCAAACAATACAGGCCATCGTTGAAAAAGAAGGCGTACTTTCGGGACTTGTCAAACTCGGTTGAGGCTCCGGTGTAAACTGCAACTACATCCAAAGAGGGAAACCAGACTAGTGGGATCCCAAATTCGCCTGTAGAATTGGCGCCTCTCCCCGTTCAGCGTTGAGCTGCGAAGTCTTTCGCCAATTCACGTCGCGGACCTCTACAGCGCCCGCATGCCCGTCGGGAAGCACGTAATTGAGGCGATCCCCGTCGATCCGATACTTTTTTACATCGAAAGCAATATTGGACGTCAGAGCAATCCGGGTGACCTGTGCCGTCTCGGGTTCCAGCGGAGACTCAGGTTCGAGGGGAGATTCTGATTCAGAAACAATGTCTTCCATTAGCCGAAGGGTAAGCGCCTCTTCTCCCTTCAGCGTGGGTCGGGGACCTCGAGCAGGCAAGGAGACGACCTTCCAAGGCCAAAGTGGAGGAATCATCCACTCAATCGCATCGCGCTTGGCATGGCCGTGACCCACGATATCGCCTTGACGGTTTATCCGATATCCGTGCGCCACAATTATTTTGCTGGAAATTCGCATATCTGTGTTGGGCAGGACGATCCGGTCAAATTGGATCTGCAGATACCCCTTTCCGAAGAAGTGCCCAGGTTCCTTAGCTGCTTCCAGGTGGCCCTGCAAATAGCTGTCCCTTGGGAAGACCGTTCGCCCAAATTGCTGAAGATTGCTGAGGTGGCACAAAACCGGGTCGCCGATGTCAGCAGTGGCCGAGGAGAAATTGGGTTCGTCCAGGGTACAGTGCAGAAGCGTTCCGGCAGGCACAACGATTTCCTGAGCGCGTATGCCCGTCTGGCACAGAAGAAAAAGACAAAACAACGAAATCAACGCGTAAGTACGCCACATGTCTGGCCTCCTAATTAGCGGTCAGGGCGCACAAACAGTAAGAACAAGAAGACGAACAGGAACTATGAAACCGTAACAAGAAGCTACCCTGCCCACAAATGTGATCTGGGGAAATTACTCTCAGGCGGTAGTCGTTGGCAACACGAAAATGCGGGCTTGAATTCCAGCGCCAAGCGTTATCTGAGCGCCAATCCCGAAATACGAATCGTCATGCAAAAGCACCTCGCATGCGACCTGGCCGGAAAACTGGCCTCCGCTTTAGGCACTAAGGTTGACCGGATCTTTTTTTGAGAGACTGAAGAACTCGTTCGTTAGGCCGCTCTGACATCCTGCGATGTCGGGCCGTAGGAATCTCTGCGCCCATAGAATCGGGCATCGCAATTGACGCAGCGGAACGGACGGACTCCGACTGCGCGCAGGAGATACCTCTCCATGGTCCCGCGGCGATGCGACCGAAACACTTCGGAACCGCCGCAATACGGACAGGGCCGTTTGGAGTCAGAGCTCATATCAATCGCTCCCTACTATAATCCTTGAAATCATGCATGGACAAGGTGGATTGATAGCGATTCGCGCGGCTGTAAGCCAGCTGCGACGTAACTTTCATTCACTCCGGTGTGAATCACCTTCGGTGGGAGGACCGCGGCAATTAGCGCAGAGCGTCATCAGACTTTAGTCTGTGTCGTCACCCATGGCCCCGCGGGCAGAAGTGGTGGACCTGGAGACGATCGCAAGCACCCCCGCGCTGGCATCGCCAACCGTCACGCTGCAGCCCTCGGTACGGGGCTTGCGATGCGACCGAAATCTAACAAGTAGCAGAGCTAGCCTTTCAAAATTGCGACCAACGGATTATGAGCGGACGAAACTAAATCCTCTGCATATCCCTATATTGCTCTTGAGTGCTTCCGGCGCGGGCTCTGAAAATTACTATAGCCTGGTATTGCCCTCGTCATCCCTCATTTTGCCCGCATTCCCGTCACAGCGGCGTCACAAGTCTAGATAACGCGAATCAAGATTTACGACCGTCCGCCGCCGGAGGGTGCGGATCGTTCTGGCCTAAATGATTGCCACTCGCGGATTTGTTCAGACACCTCACTCTTCTCGCGTTCGTCTGTCGCATTTTCCCACCGACGTCGCAGCTCGTTGAGTCGGCCTTCCACAAATCCGACCCGTCCTGATTTGCCTTCTGGTTTGTCCCGGTTGCCGTATCCCATCTTCAGATTGCTCCCCTTTTGATTTGAAAATATCGCCGCTTATCCCCGTTTCTCACAAAGGCATTGTACGCTGTTGTGCTGCTTACATTGCCGCAACTCCCTTACACTCTTGCGCCCAGCAAAAACGAAGCGGAGATAGCCTCCCCTCCTCCCAAGTAACGCAGTGTGGATCGAACCGATCAGCGAGCGGTTTCTGTATTGGTCTGTCGAATAGAAGCGTCGAGGCGCAGGCGAATAACCTCGCATCCAACTGTAGCTGTTTCTGCCGTAACTAGGCGCAATCATCCAGCTGGTCGATAAACTGTTGCTTCGAGGAATCCCAGATTCGGTAATCGTCAGTTCTGCCCGATGCAAGGCTGATCAGTCGTTTCTTTGCCGTGACGATATCCTCCACGGCCTCTACCCAAACAACGGAGTTTTTTGTCTTTTTGAAGATGTCGTATTGTAAAGGCATAGACGCCTCCAACCGGAAAGAACACTGCGGAGGGAGCTAACCAGCACCACGATTCTTGAGCATCCGACACTCGCGAGGCTCTACAGGGGCGCTCCGCAGGTCGTGTGTTAACTGACCCAGTCAAGCCGCCCTGAAAATGCGGAAAGAATCTCAATGAATACGTAGGGTCTTCGATGAGATTTTTCGTTGAGCCACGGCAAAAGATCGTGGTTCAGTACATCCCTCCCATACCGCCGCCATGGCCAGCGCCTGCCGCAGCCGTCATTGGCTCTTCCTTTATGTCGGCGACTAAGACTTCGGTGGTCAGCATCAGCGCGGCGATAGACGCAGCGTTCTGCACTGCCAAGCGGGTAACCTTGGCGGGGTCGATCACGCCAGCCTTGACCATGTCGGTGTATTCTCCCGACTCAGCGTTGAACCCTAGGTTCTCATCCTTTGAATCGCGGATGCGCCCGACCACTACAGCGCCTTCGTGACCTGCATTCTGAGCAATCTGGCGTGTTGGCTCCTCCAGGGCACGCCTCACAATGTTCACGCCGATCGCTTCATCGCCCTGGGCCTTGAGCTTCTCTAAAGCGGGAATGCAGCGCAGAAGAGCAGTGCCGCCGCCGGGAACAATGCCTTCCTCGACGGCCGCGCGGGTGGCATGCATGGCGTCCTCGACGCGAGCCTTCTTTTCCTTCAGCTCGGTCTCGGTTGCCGCACCTACTTTGATTACTGCGACGCCGCCGACGAGCTTCGCCAAACGTTCCTGGAGCTTTTCCTTGTCATAGTCCGAACTGGAGTCATCAATTTGCGCGCGGAGTTGCTTGATGCGGCCCTCGATTTCGCTGGCCTTGCCGGCGCCCGCGATGATCGTGGTGTTGTCCTTGTCGATAGTCACTTTCTTCGCGTGGCCCAGGTCTTCGAGCTTCACGTTCTCGAGCTTGATCCCGAGATCTTCTGTGATGGCTTTGCCGCCCGTCAGGGTGGCGATGTCCTCGAGCATGGCCTTGCGACGATCGCCGAAGCCGGGAGCCTTCACCGCAGCGCACTGCAGCGTACCGCGGAGCTTGTTCACGACGAGAGTTGCGAGCGCTTCGCCCTCAACATCCTCGGCGAGGATCAAGAGAGGCTTGCCCATCTTGGCGGTCTTCTCGAGCAGGGGAAGCAAGTCCTTCATCGAGCTGATCTTTTTCTCATGGATCAGTATATGGACGTCTTCCAACAAGCATTCCATCCGCTCAGGGTCGGTGACGAAGTAGGGCGAGAGGTAGCCACGGTCGAACTGCATGCCTTCGACTACTTCGAGCGTCGTCTCCATCGTCTTCGATTCTTCGACGGTAATGACGCCGTCTTTGCCGACCTTCTTCATCGCCTCGGCAATGATGCTGCCGACCTGTTTGTCGGTGTTGGCACTGATAGTACCAACCTGCGCGATCATGTCGCCCTTCACGTCGCGGGAGAGCCTCTTGATCTCTTCCACGGCGACTTCCACGGCCTTATCAATGCCGCGCTTGAGGGCCATCGGGCTTGCACCTGCGGCAACCGTCCGCACGCCTTCGCGGAAGATGGCCTGGGCCAGAACTGTTGCGGTGGTGGTGCCGTCGCCGGCGACATCAGATGTTTTCGAGGCGACCTCGCGAACCATATGCGCGCCCATATTCTCGAGTGGGTCTTGAAGTTCGATCTCCTTTGCTACCGTCACGCCATCCTTAGTGATGATGGGCGCGCCGAACTTCTTCTCGATCACCGCGTTACGCCCTTTTGGGCCCAGCGTGATCTTCACGGCGTCCGCAAGGATGTTAACCCCACGCAGAATCGCCTGACGCGAATTTTCACCGGTAACAATTTGTTTTGCCATTAGGTTTCACCCTCCTGGGTGAATACGTATTTGTGGCCGGTCCAAAACCGTTTGGATCGGCAAAACTATTTCTTGCTGGATGCTGCTTTGGCCATTCCGCTAACCTTCGCCAGAATTTCCTCCTCGCGGAGGATCAGATACTCCTGGTCATCGACCAGGATTTCATTGCCCGTGTACTTGCCGAACAAAATCCGGTCGCCTACCTTTACATCGAGCGGGACCCGTTTGCCTTTTTCGATCTTGCCGGCTCCGACGGCCATCACTTCCCCCTCGTGAGGTTTCTCTTTAGCCGTGTCGGGGATAATGATGCCGCCCTTCGCGGTTTCTTTCTCTTCCAACCGCCTCACCAGGACGCGGTCGTGTAATGGAGTCACATTCACTGGCATTTCTTGAACCTCCGTTTAATTCGCTCCACAAAATTCTCGAGTAAGGTCGTTATGACCCTGGCTCGACACTAGGGACGAAATGTCTTTAGGTTTGTTTGTCGCGCCACTTCCAGCTCGTCGGCTTCTTTTTCCCAGCGCCCAATGTCCACCTGCGGAGCCTCTCGCTTCTCGATCTTCTCGAATTCGAAAATGGCGGCCTCCGCCTGTGCATCCAGTCGTTTTGAAGATAGCGCTAGCCGGAAAGAATTCAGATTGCCGGAACCAAGAAGGCTTACTGCGTTCTGAGAATCCTCCCATCGGGCAATTAGCCGGTCTGCCGAGAGATAGAGATCAGTTGTTAATAAGAAAGGGATGACCTTGTCCGTTGAGCCGTCGAGGTGATTCGTTGGGAAGAAGCTGCTCTCGGGAAATAGGCTCGTTGCGGTTCCGTAGCGGGCGGAGACGGCTTGTACCATGTCATCGTCAGTCAGGCCTGCTGTGTCGTCCCGATCGTAAGTCACCACGATTCTGTAGAGCTCGCCATTGTAGAAGCTGAACAAAATCTGCGAAACCGGGTACCCTCCGACCCAAGAGCGAGAAGAGTTCAGCGTCCAAAACGTCAACTCTTGAATGGCTGGTGGGCGCGGGTGAATTAGAGTCGTATAGTGCGAGTACGGACCGACCTGCTTCGAGAGTTCGGCGAAATTCGTTCCGAGCGAGAATGTTCGATACTTCGAAAGATCCTGCCCAAAAATCAAGGGCGCTGAAAGCAGGATCAGGGAAAGAGCAACGACTATGTTGCGCATCATTTTCATTTAAATAGTTCCTCCAATTAATCATCGGATTCAAGACCGGTGCCATGTTGGCTTGTACCGTAGTCCCTGGCAGCAACGCTTTGCTGCTTGCGAGATCCACACTTTGGACCGGGCGTCAGGCGATCGCGTTCGACCCCAACTTTCGGAAGTCCTTGTCACGCAATAGAAACAGACTTTCCTGGATATGTCTCGAGCAGGCCGTGACACTCAAATAGGGCACTCCCAGGAAACGCTCCGAGGCCACTCGCGTGATTTGCAAAGAATTGAATTTGTCCGACTTCAACCTCGCCAACATTCGCTTGACGGCTCTCCGAACGTTCCTTTGCCCTTCGAAGCCGAATACGATCGATTTGATTTCACCCGCGATGCAAAAGAACCTCCATCCCGCATCGCGGATTTTGCGATCCAATCCATAGCCATCGAGATCCCTAACTAATCTCCAACCAGTGGCACAGGGCTCGCTATCGAATTGCAGCGCGTCCGGCAGGAATGTCCCATCCTTGAAAAGGATGGTTCCCGTAGTGATCGTCTCTGCCATTCCGGTCTCCTCACGTCTACAGCGATCTATTGTTTCAGCCAAGCCAGCGTCTTGGGCCATGGGCAGGATTGCGCTGGGGGAAGGTTGAATTCGCGGCCGATATTCGTGCTCTTGATGGCCAGCGTTTCCTCGACATCCTGCCTTTGACCAAGTCGGTGGGAAGGGAAGGGCCACCGGTTGCCGAGTCGCAGCCGAATGTCTTGCACTCTGTTTCCTCGATCAGTTGCGCCTCGGAATTGCCTTCGCACGCGTAATGGCTTTGTTTTCCGGACGCCTTCCGCGATTCTCGAATGATTTCACCAGCCATGTAGAAACGGGTCCAAGGCTCGCTTTCGAATCGCAAGAATTCCGCCGTAAAGGCGTTTTCCTCGATCAGTATGGTTCCTGAGTTGATTGTGTTAGACATTGGTGTCTCGTTTGCGTTTACGGTGGCGCTCAAGGCCGCCACGCTCACAGCGCAGAGTGACTAGCCAGTTGGCCGCGTAGTGAATCTCGATTCTGTTTGATGAAGACCAAAGCCAGAACCACCATGGTGGCACCCGCACAAACCACAAAATGCAGCAGTATTTGGTAATTTGCGGAGGGGCGCCATGCCATCGCCAAGAGCAATGCCGCAATGGGAACCCACCGCATGATTTTCCTAGTCACTCGTTCATTCCACCCCTTACTTTCGCACGGCGTTAATTAAATTGGCCGGGGTGTGCAGCCTTCGCTTTTGCAGATTTGATTTCGGGTTCGGCCCCTAGCTCTTGTTCGGCTCTGATCCAGTCCTCGACGTCCTTACCTGGCCCGCAGCCGCGTTGTGTGTACAGCTCGTAGGCCCGGTGCGCAATATCTTCTCTCGAGAATTCTTTGCGTTCGATCATGGCAACCTCCTTGGTTATAGGCACGAGGGGCAGCATTGCCCCTCGTACGTGATTTGCTACCTACTTGCCGTTTGCAGCGACGCTGACCTTGATCTGCTTCGGCTTGGACTCCTCACGTTTAGCCATATGCAGTGTCAACACTCCATTGCGATAGTCGGCTCGAATGTTCTCGGGGCTGACCGTATTCGGCAGGGAAAAACTCCGCATGAACGAACCATAGGCGCGTTCGATCCGGAGGTAATTTTCTTCTTTGACGTCCTTCTCGAACTTCCGCTCTCCACGGATCGTCAACGTATTATTTGCGATGCGGACGTCAATGTCCTTGTCTTGAAAGTCCGGCAACTCGGCCTTTACAACCAATTCATTCTCGGTTTCGTAGATGTCTACGGGTGGCGCCCACGTTGCTAGGTCAGCATGACCCGAGCGCTCGCGAGTAAAGTTGTCTTCAAATAGACGGTTGACTTCGTCCTGTAGCGTTAAACCACGGGACTGGTCCCTGCGGGTAATGGTATTCATGAATCTCCTTGAATGGCCTTATTGGTGGCTTGGCGAGGGGTAGATCAGGTAACTACAGTTGTGTTCAGGTGAACTGAAGAATCCCAGGTCAGTAATCACGTTGGGCGCATGTAGCCTTATTGTCAAGGAAATTACGACATCGTATTAGAAATAGTCTATCTTCGAGGAGCCCGCGCTTCCCAAGCCCAGGACTCTAGAGGCCTTAGAGCTGTCGGACAACTTCGTATGATTTCCGCAACGGGCAAGGTACAGAAAGAGAACCCGAAACCAACAGCGGCTAAGTCCTGATTAACGAGGCGGTCTCAATGGGTCGACGCAACACCGTCCCGAAGTCCAATCTGCAGGTGTTTCAATGGCTAAATTCGTTCGAGAGCGCTGATTCAAAGAAAACACTGCCCTGTTTAGGTTTAATTGAGTACAGCCCAAAGGATCGGGTCTCTTTGAAAAACACAATCGGATCAACAGAATAGAAGAGTGTTGCGCCGACCCTTTGAACCCGCACGACTTATCGGGAGTTATTGAAGCAATATTCTGCATCACACCCTACATGCTTCACCTGTCGTTCCCTCAAGTTGCGCATTTACTTTCCCGCCTTCGTTAAATTATTCTCGCGTCATCCCAAATGGAAGTGTCGAATGCTTCTAGAAAACCCTCTCACCGTCGCCTCTTGAGCTACTTTCTCACGATCCTTGTCGCGTACCTCGTGGTTCTGTTGCTCGTCCGCATGTTCGAGTCACGCCTGATTTTCTTCCCGAATTATCCTGACCGTCTCGGAGGCGACTGGCATCCTCGCGCCTTGAATGTTGAAGATGTTTGGCTCACAACCTCCGATGGCGTCAGGCTCCATGCGTGGTGGATACCTGACGACCAGTCGAGATTTACCTTTCTCGCCTTTCACGGCAACGCCTCCAACATCGCCAACCGCGCACCCGTGTATGAATTTCTCCGCAGTACCCATGCAAACGTCTTTGCCCTGGAATATCGCGGTTACGGACACAGCGAAGGAAAGCCAAGCGAGGCCGGCGTCTACCGCGATGCGGATGCGGCTTACGAATACCTTGTGAACACGAAGGGTATCGACCGCAAAGCGATCATTTCTTTCGGCCAATCCCTGGGTACCGCTGTCGCGACCCATTTGGCAGTCCACCGCCAGGTCGCAGCTGTAGTGCTTGAGGCCCCTTTTCCTTCCGCCTCTCGAGTGGCCTCCAAGTTCTTTTGGTTTCTCCCGGGCCTCAGCCTTCTTACACATGGGCAATTCAACACGCAAGCTTGGCTAAAGGAAATACACGCTCCCATTCTGATCGTCCACTGCAGTCAGGACCCCGTTATCCCGTTTCAATTCGGCCAGGAAGTGTATTCCGCTGCACTTCCTCCCAAAAGCTTCCTTCAGATAAACGGCTCCTGCCACGAAGAGTCCTCTCTCATCGCCCCAACTCAATACCAGACCGCTCTCCAGGAGTTCCTGAGCAGCCTTTAGGCTTGCCCTTTAGCTGCTCTTGCCAATGCTTGATTAACGCGGGAGCCGGACAAGTGGGGTACTGGGAAAGGAGTTTTCCGGTAATCCGACTTATCAGGTAAGTCGAATTGAATCGGTAAACACTAGCGCGTTTGTCGGTACTAATCCGACGCACGAATCGATAAATTCGGGCTTGCGCTTATTGGGGAATGACCGGAATTTTAAGACATATCTCGCTACCAACTTCGCGCCTAGCGGCGGGTAGGCCGGTAGTCGAAAAGATGCCAGAGAGCAATCACTTTTGACGCGCGTTCAGCTCCTCGAGCTTGCGCTTTAACTGTTCAAGCTTCTGTCCAGCCTCACCGAGCTTGCCTTCTGCAGTTAGTCGCTGGTAGTCGGCGAGATCTTTGGCCGCTCCCGTGATGAGCGCGTTCACGTCTCCCCCAGGCTTAGACGCGGCAGCAGGCGCTGCTGCACCTCGTTCCGGTTCCGCAGGAGCAGTTGTGCCGCTTAGCGACGAGACCTCTCCCCCAAAGAGGGCCCTCATCGCCGAGTCGAATGTCGGTCCATAAGCGAGCCGGTCTTGCAGCGCAAGCACCACCAGACGCAACTCCGGCATCGGACTGCGTTCAGCCTGGAGGTAAATTGGTTCGGCATACAATAGCGCGCGCCCGCACGGAATTACCAGAAGAGTGCCGCGTCGAACGTGGGAACCTTGCTGATTCCACAACGTCAATTGCCCCGATAGCTGTGCGTTCTGATCGATTCGCGCTTCGATTTGCAGAGGGCCATCGATGAGCTTCGTTTTCGGGAAGTCGTAGACGACCGATGTACCATATTTTTCGCCGTCGCTGCGTCCAGCTATCCAGCCGATCAGATTGTTCCGGTTCGCCGGCGTGAACGGTAGAATCTCCACGAACTCGACGGTGGTTTCGCCCGGCAGTTTCATCAGCACGAAGTTCGGCTCCATTGGCTGTGTCTTCTGTTGACCGGACTCGTCCATGCCGACTTCCGAAGCGACGGTCCACAGGTCCTCGCGGTTATAGAACACTTGCGGATCGGTCATGTGATAAAGACCGTATACAGCCGCCTGCAGCTTGAGCAACAACTCGGGATAGCGCATGTGTTTGCGCAGCGTGGGCGGCATGGCGGCCGCATCTTGGAACAGAGTGGGAAAAATCTGGCGGTACGCCATGATGATTGGATCCTGTGGATCAAACACATAGAACGTCGTGGTGCCATCGTACGCATCGATGACCACTTTGACGCTGTTCCGCATGTAGTCAATGAAGGTGTTGCCGAGCGTGTAGTGGCGCGAGTAGGGATAGCTGTCCGAGGTGGTAAACGCGTCCATAATCCACGACAGCCGACCATCGTCGCCGACAACGATGTACGGATCCGAATCGTAAGTGAGAAATGGCGCGAGCGCTGCCACGCGATCGCGCACGTTGCGACGCATCAGCAGACGGCTTTCCCGGTTGATATCGTCACTGAACGGAAGCTTCGTCAGGTCACCTCGGTCGGACGCGATGAGGAGGCGCCGAAGGAAACCTCCGAGGAGGATGCCGCCATTGCCCTCGTAGGACGTCAGACTGTTCGTCTGCCCTTGCGGGTAATTGAATTCCTGTTGCCGCGTCTTCACGTACACGTCGGTATTGGTTAGCTCGCCGAAATAGATCTCCGGACGCTTTACAACGATGCTCGGCACCGTGCTCTGAATGGGCATGTTACTCAAAATCAGTGTCGGCAGCCCTTCCGGAGTGAACCCATTCACAGGGTTCATGGTGATACCGTAGCCGTGTGTGTAAATGAGTTTCTCGTTGATCCAATTGCGACTGCTCTCCGGGAGCTTATCGACGTTGAGCTCGCGTGTGGCAAGCATCACCTGACGCGTTGTGCCGTTGATTTCATAGCGATCGATATCGATATCGGGAAAGTCGTAGTAGGTTCGAATTTCCTGAATCTGACGCAGTGTGTCCTGCAGTGCGCGCCAGTCCCACAGTCGGATGTTCTGCAGCGTAGCCTGATTGTTTGCCGGATCGGCCGCCTCGACGGTCGTCTGAGCGGGAAATTCGCGCTGCGCAAGGCGGTCTAATCCATAGGCCTGCCGCGTCAGGTCAATATTGTAGGCAATGTAGGGTCGCTCGCGAACCAGTTCGTTGGGCTTCACGATAAAGCTGCTGACGTACGAGCCAACGATCTGAATCGCGAGATAACAGACCGCGGCCGGAGCGACTGCTGCCACCAACCAGCGCGCGCGCGGGACCGCCACGACGTTGATGGTTGCAATCGCAGCACCAAGAACAAGTGCGGCACAGACTGCGAGCATTCCAGGAAGCATGACGTGCGCATCCGTGTAGGTGACGCCGCCAAAGATCGTATGTTCGTCGAACAGTCGCTCGAATCGAGCGATATACGCCCGCATCGCGAGGACCAGCAAAAGGAACCCAAACGCAATGGAGAACCCGCGCCACGGCCGGGAGGTGTATCTGCTTCGGCCTCCCGAGAGAATTGTTGTACTGCCAGTAACGAAAATGAAGAAAACGGCGATCACACAGGCAATTACGGCTAGCGACAGCAGCCAGCCCGTGATGAGCTGCCATGCGGGCAGAGCGAACAGATAGAAGCTGATCTGCTTGCCGAAGATCGGATCCACAGCGCCACCGGTCGCGCGAGTCGCGTACCAATAAAGCGCGAACGTCGGCCACTCCATCATGTTGCTGGCCCCCGTCACGACGGCGATGAGGAGGGAGACCACGAGACCGAGGAGGTGGAGGATGCGCGCAACTGGTAGCTTCAACGTCTGGTCGCCGATGACGATCCTGTAGTATTCCGGCAAATCGGATTGGTAAGCCCTCCTCAGTGCCAGGAACCATCCGTACAGAAAAAGAAATGCGACAGCAAAAAATGCCGCAAAGAATATCCATTGAAGAGTGAGAGTCTTCCGGAATACGTCCCCGTAACCGAGCGAACCGAACCACAGGGCATCAACGTAATACGATAGAGCCGTTCGGCTGCTGAAAATGACGATCGTAAGGATGGCCAGAACGAGGAAAAACATACGGCGACGGCGCCGCGGCGATTGCTGCCAATCGACTATATCGGGCATGAGGCTAGCCTGCCTTCAAGAGCGTTTCCGTCTGACGACCAAGCAGGCCCAATTGTACGCTGTCCGCTCTCGGGACCCTCGACTATCGCCGCCTTTGAGAACATTTGCATTCTTGGCTAAGAGCCTACTTAAACTTAGGGGTGCTTCATTTCCGACGAATCACCAGGCCGTAGCGTGTCGCTCGACGAGGTTCAAACCCTTTTAAGGAGTGTTGAAACCGAAATTTTCAGCGCCTTCGGAATTCTCTCGATACGCCTTAGCGGGACGGCACTGGCCGGTTCCCGGCCGGCCTGCGCGATCGCACAGGGGGTGTTTAGGATGTTTCCAAAACTGCAACAGGATTCGTACAAGTACTATAGGTCGATTGACTCGGTCGGGAACAAGATTCTCTCAGTTGCACTTGGGGGGAAGGCCAATCTGGGAAAAGGCCGCCGCAACGATGGAAACGTCAGCACCAACGAAATTGCCGTTTAGCGTACTGGGTGAATTCGCTCAAAGTCCTGCAACGCAACCAGGTGGTGAGCCACATGGCCAGCTACATGGCCAGCCACCTGCAGAACCAGCCGGAACATCGGCGTCAGAGGAAAGCCCGGAGTCTGTTGCGGTCCCCATCGGCGTCCTTGAGGTTCCGATTGGCGTTTGGGGATCTCGCCGCGTCGAATCTGATTCGGGCGAGTCGGAACGAGTTGAGGTCTTTGGAGAAGACACCTGCACCGTCATCGTGTTTCCGCAAGGCGCTGTGATTCGATTGTCGGCCAGTATAGCCCCGGGCCAGCTGGTTGTGATTGCGAACCGCAAATCGGGCCAGATCATGCTTTGTCGCATCGTCAATGTCCGAACCTATCCAAACATAAAAGGCTATGCCGAAATCGAGTTCATGCACTCCGCGGCGGGTTTTTGGGGCGCGTACGCGTCGCAGGGGACGTTAAGGCTGGCTGCGAAGGTGGCGTCGGAACCACGGTCGACGACCGCGGATTTTTGGAGCAATGGCTTTGCGAAGGAAGTGGTCTCTGCTCCTCCAAGCAACGTGGTTTTGCCGGTTGCCGCTGCGGTTCGCACTGAGGAAGAGCCAATCGCAAACCATCCAATCCACATTCCTTTCGGTGGAGAGCCAGTCCAGCACACGGCCCAGCACACGGCGCAGCCCATGACGCAGCACATGACAGCGATCGGAACGGACTCTGAAGCGCGCCTGGACGTGACCGGGAGTGAACAAAAAAACGCCTGGAACAGTGCTAATCAGCATCCCGTTCTGGTCCCCCCTTCAAGTCCCCTAGCTTCAAGTCTCCCGGCTTCAAGTCCCCGGACTTCAAGTGCCCCGACTTCAGATGAGGTTTCAGCACGCTTTCGGATTGCGAGTCTGTTGTTTTCTTGGTGGAGACCGCCAACCGTCCGAACTGTGACGTACGGGACTGCCGTGCCGAGGCGAAATTGGGTTCTGGTGTCGCTCGTGCCCGCTCTTGTGATCCTGTGTGTATTGGGAGTTTTCTTCCTGCGCGATGGCGTGGGGCAGCCTTCTGGAATCGGTCAGACAGCTCCAGCACCTGAGGTTTCCCTGGGTTCGCCAATAGCAAACGTCGTTAAAAACCCGCAAGCACAAGGCAACACAAGTTTTGTCGTACCGCAGATCCCCATTGCGAAGGCCGAGAATTTCCCCGGTACTCAAACTCGCGCGTTGGCTGACAACATCCGCGTTTCTCGCCCGTCCGAGAGAAGCCGCACTTCCGAGAAGAAGATCCCCAAGGAAAAGCTCCTCGTCCCGTACTCCTCAGCAAATCGCCTCGCATCAGTAGGTCGAGAGGTGCCGCCCGACCCTAGCGGAGTCAATGCGAATACCGGTGCGAGTCCGCTCCAAGGGGTGCTCCCGACACTGCAGCCTCTCGGAGGTCAGACGAAAGCGCCGGAACTACTTGTTAGCTCTGCACCGATCTACCCGACCATGGCTCGGCAAGCTCATGTGGAAGGGCAAGTGACAATTGAGGCGGTGATTGACACAAACGGGAAGCTGACAAATATGACCGTAGCTTCGGGTCCGCCACTGCTGCAACAAGCGGCGATTGATTCACTGCGTACCTGGAAGTATCAGCCTGGCTATCTGAACGAAAAACCCGTAGCAACCAAAACGTCGATCACCGTCAATTTCCGCCTGCGCTAGAAAACTGAAATGAAACGCGGCCGGAATCCAAGACCGCAGGTCACCCCCAGCCATTACTAGGGTTGTCGCGACGGGTTCGTACATTCACGTGGCCCGAACCAGCCTAGTACGGAAAAAACCCCGGCACTAAAGGCACGCCTAACCGGCGACCGCCAACAAAGCGCGAATCTGAACTCCGGCTGCTTTGAGTCGTTCGCTCACCGCGCGAGCTATGGTCGCAGCGCCAGGAGTATCCGAGTGAATGCAGAGAGTCTGGGCCATCAAACACAGCTCCGAGCCGTCGTCCAGTTTCACTCTGTGGCGCAGCGCAATGTCGAGTGCTTGACTAGCCGCCCTTTGCGGATCTTCGAGCAGGGCGCCGGGGAATTTCCGTTGCCTCAGCGTACCGTTCCGCTCATACGTACGATCCGCAAACGCCTCTTCCGCGCACCGCAGTCCCAGACCGCGCCACGAATCCAAGCACGGTGATCCAGCTTGTCCAACTACAATCAACTTCGAATCCACCGCCATCACCGCGCGGCCTATCGCCCGGGCAACCTCGTGATGACGATTAGCCGCATGATACAGAGCGCCGTGGGGCTTTACGTGTTTCAGACGTACGCTCAACTTGTCCGCTGCACGCGCCAGCGCGGCGATTTGCTCGCGCAAGGAAGTCTCGAGTTCGTCGACGGTGATCGCAACCTCCACGCGGCCAAAGTTTGCGGGATCCGGGTAACCTGGATGGGCGCCCGCGGCGACTCCCAGCGCCTTGGCAAGCTCAAGCGTCCGCTTCATCGTCGAGGCATCACCCGCGTGGCCTCCGCACGCGATATTTGCGGAGGTAATGTGCCGCATCAGCTCGAAGTCCACCCCGCTTGCGAGCGATTCGGGAGATTCGCCCAAGTCCGCATTGATATCGATTGAAAGTGCGTTCATGAATCTGCTCTGCGTGTATCGACTCTGGCTAACACTGAAAAATCTGCTTCAGCCACTCCTCTTGCTCCCGCAACAAATCGATCGCCTGGGGAATCGCGACTTCGATGAATCTCACTTGTTCACGCGGTCGTAGCTGCCCCACGCGGTAGAGGTCTGCCGCGATTACATTCGCGATCTTCGGATAGCCGCCGGTGGTCTGCTGATCCACAAAGAGAATAATGGGCTGCTCATCTTGAGGCACCTGAATTGCCCCGTGCGAAACTCCTTCGGTGAGCAATTGCGATCGAACTCGCGGCGAAATCGGTTCGCCCTTCAAACGCAAACCGGAGCGGTTCGATTGCTCACTCACGGTGTAAGGGCATGAGAGAAGTTTGCCAAAGGCTTCGAGACCAAACCAGTCGTGCTGTGCACCACGCGTGACGCGGAGCGGCTCGCGAGAATATAACGCTTCGACCGTTCCAGGATTCAGGGTTGGCAGACGCGAATTGGGACCTTTCCGCACGCCGAGCAAATCGCCTTTGCGCAGCCCGCGCCCCTCGAATCCCCCAAAGTGTCCTGCCATGTTCGTAGAGGCGCTACCCATGATCGGCTGGACATCCAATCCTCCCTGAATCCCCAAATATAGCCGAGCGCCCGTTTTCATCGCGCCGCACGTCAAGATCCCTCTCGCAGGCACTCGCATCGCCTGCCACAGCGGTGCGGTGTCGCCGTTGATTCGGCAATGACATTCGCCACCGGAGAGCGCGACGATGCTTTCCTCGTCGAACTCAAGCGTGGCTCCCGCGAGGGTCATCTCTAACGTGGCAGCATTCTCGGGATTTCCGACCAGCAAGTTTGCAATGCGCATCGCCAAGCTGTCCGCCGCGCCGCCGGGCGATATGCCCAGATGAGAGTAACCATAACGCCCGAGGTCCTGGACAGTCGTCAGCAGGCCCGGGTCTTGGACGCGTATCGCCATCTCGGTGTTCTAACGATTCACTGTCGCGTCGAATGTGGCGCGATCGATTTCGCGAAACTCCACCAGATCCCCTGGTTTCAGTAGGGTCGGCTGCGTCGCGTCGGGATCGAAGATACGAACGGGGGTGCGTCCGATCAACCGCCATCCTCCCGGTGAGTCGACGGGATAAATACCGGCCTGCGTCCCAGCGATTGCTACCGAACCCGCTGGCACGTGCTTTCGCGGCGTGGCGAGCCTTGGCGCGTGCAACGTCTCCGGCAGACCTCCGAGGTATGCGAACCCAGGTGTGAATCCGAGAAAGTGAACATGGTACGTCGCCGAGGAGTGCAGCCAGATCACCTCGCGCGCCGGAATTTTTGCGTGATTCGCAACCTCCTGCAAATCGGGTGCGAATTCCACGTCGTAGCAAACGGGAATCGTCACTGTGTTTGCTGCTCGGCCGCATTGCGACGGCTCCTCGCCCGCTAGGTTCTCGATCAGCGATGTTGCCTCTTCATGGCTCAGGCGCAATGGGTCAAAATCGATCAGGATCGAAGCGTACGCCGGATGCAGATTCCGAATGCGCAGGTCGTTGACACGCTGCAGCGCGCGGAATAGTGACATTACTCGCTCGTGATTATCGAGCGACATCACATCCCCCAGAACAACCAGAAGCGAGGAATCACTTGCCGGAACAACCTTCATAGAAGCCCACACTCATGCCAGACAGAGATACAACCTCGAACCATTAGAGCTAGCAAACCGAACATGACTATAGGCGATACCTGCGGCTTTATGCTGCTGTTTTCACCGGTCGAAAACGGTTAGCGTGACATGAGAAATTGGACTTCCTGTTCGATTTCCGAGATAGCGATGGGAGCGAGATTTGCTTCAGACAATTTCTGATTCAGCCGGGGAAGTTTCGTTGTCTTGAACTCACTCCATTCTGCGATCGCTGCTTTGACGCTCTGGGTGGATTCGTTGTAAACGGCAATCGCCTGCGAAGGCACGGCGCGATCCCCTCCTTCGACAACGCGTAGTGCCGAGGCCATATCGGCGAAAG
>DATNKB010000138.1:0-4945 GCA_035603595.1 Candidatus Dormiibacterota bacterium | reverse complement strand
TTCTAGCCGGTGCGGTAAATACTGCCATTGTCGGTTCCAATGGTGTCCTGAATCGCGTCTCGGAAGATGGAGTTCTCACCGACTGGTTCCGGCATCCACACCCGCGCTTCGGAACGACGCATAGGATTGTCAACCTGGTCGTGGTTTTTCAGATCTTGACCATCGTTGCAAGCCGTGGCGATGTGACTTTCCTTGGAAACCTTTATGCGTTCGGCGTGATTTGGAGCTTTTCGATGAAGGGGATCGCCGTTCTCGTACTGCGCTACACCCATCCTCAGGATCGCGAATATCGAGTTCCGTTGAACCCGGTGATTTTTGGAGTCGAAGTTCCTATTGGCCTGGGCCTGATAACGCTCGTTCTACTTGCTATTGCAATCGTCAACCTTTTCACCAAGCCAGATGCGACGATCGCAGGGCTGACTTTTTCGGCCTTACTGTTCACTGTTTTTGAGATCTCCGAGCACCGCGTCCGCAAGCGACAAGCCGGCGCCTCCCACGTGGAACTCGATCAGTTTAATCTCGCGCCGGAAGCCGAGTTGACGCCGACAAGCGTTGGCGTGGCGCCCGGGAACATCCTGGTGCCGGTGAGCACCTACTACGCGCTGTATCACCTCGAGGCTGTGTTGCGCCGCGTGAGAAGTCATGATGCGGAAGTTGTGGTGCTGCACGTGCGCATGCTGCGCCGGGCTGCGTCGGGTGAATACGATTTGGCGCCCGATCAGCTTTTCAGCACGATCGAACAGCTTCTCTTCACCAAAGTTTTGGCGGTTGCTGAGAAAGAAGGCAAGCCGGTCCGTCTCGCAGTGGCTGCAGCCAATGATTTGTGGGAAGGTATTCTGCGCACGGCAGCCAATCTCGAATCGAGCAGCATCGTCAGCGGAAGTTCGTCCAAAATGCCCGTCACGGAGCAGGCTCGGGCCATCGGCCTCGCCTGGGAGCGAATGCCCGAACCGAGGCCGCGCGTCACACTTGAGATTTTTACACCCTCGGGCCAGGAGCAGATTTTTTATCTTGGTCCTCACGCGCCTCGGCTTACGCCCAAGGAGATCGATCTGCTGCACAAGCTTTGGCTGCAGCTGAGCGACAAACTACCCGGAGAAGAAATCCATCACCACGATATCGTTCATTTCGCGCTCGATGAAGTGGAGCGCGAGCTCGATGAGGGGCAGCAAGACGCCGTCATCCAGCGGCTTCGCGAACATCTTCACGATATCGAAACCCACCGCGCAACGCCGCAACTTCCCCCAGGCAAGACGCAGTAGTAGCTTCTACGCTGTTAGTTGCGATGTGCAATTCGGGCAGCGCTTGGCAGCGATCGGGATCGCGGTCGCGCAGTAGGAGCAATCCTTGGTCTTCGGTGCAGGGGCCGGCGCGGGTTTGTTCCAACGATTCACCATGCGAATCAGTAGAAAAATCGCGAACGCCACAATCAGAAAGTCGATGATGTTGTTCAGGAACAAACCGTAATTGATCGTCGGCGCTCCGGCGGCCTTCGCGGCCGCGAGGCTATCGTACGATTTTCCCGAAATGTTGAGGAACAGATTCGAGAAATCCACTTTACCCAGGACGAGGCCGAGTGGCGGCATCAGAACATCGCCTACCAACGAAGTGATAATTTTTCCGAACGCCGCGCCAATGATAATGCCGACAGCCATATCCAGCACGTTGCCGCGCATTGCGAATTCCTTGAATTCCTTCAGCATCGAGTCTTCTCCTGATTGTTCTTGGATCGGAAGTCAGCCCGGGCCGGTTCGAGCCTGCGCGTGACAGTCGCGCTGTCGATATTACGGGCGGAAGGTTAGACGGAACGAGACCGAGTGGCAAGCCCAAAGCTATATTTCTCAGGAGCGCTTCAGGGCCGCCGGAAATTAGAAATCAGCTCACAATCGGGAAACGAGAGAGGTCACTTCATCCAGCAGGCGCCGCGTCGTCTCAGCCTTATCGGTCTCCGCATAGACTCGCAGCATGGGTTCCGTCCCTGAGGCGCGCACCATCACCCAGCCAATCTCTCCCAAATATACTTTCACTCCGTCGAGATCTTCGCGGCGTGCAACAGGCCAGTCGAGCAGCCGTTTGAAATTCCCATCCGCAAAATGCTGGAGCGCCTTTTCCTTTTGCCCCGGCTTCAACCTGAGGTCCACGCGACCATAATGATGTTCACCGAATTCGCGGTGCAGCATCGCAATCAGCTCGCCGAGCCGCTTCCCGTGCCAGGCCATCACTTCGGCCAACAACAGAGCGCTCACAGTGGCGTCACGTTCGGGAAGATACAACTTCGTTCCGATCCCGCCGCTTTCCTCGCCGCCAAGAAGCACATCGCCATCGAGCATTCGGTCGCAAATATATTTGAAGCCGATGGGTGTTTCCCACAGTTTGCGTCCAAATTTCGCGGCGATCTTGTCGATCATTTTCGTGGTGGAAAACGTTTTGGCCACATCGCCTGTAAGCTTGCGCGCGCCGGCAAGATGCCAGAGCAGTATCGAGAAGATCTGATGCGGCGTGACGAACGCGCCGTCGGCGTCTAGAGCGCCGATGCGATCGGCATCGCCATCGAGGGCGAATCCGGCATCGTATTTTCCTTCACGCGTCGCTTTGCGCAGCGCTTCCACGTGAGGCTCGATCGGTTCGGGGTTTACGCCGCCGAAAAGCGGATCGCGATTTCCCCGAATCTCTTTGCACTCGATTCCATTTCGCCGGAAAATCTCGCTCAACAGCCCGCGGCCCGCCCCATGCATCGGGTCCACGACGAACCGGAACTTCGCCGCCCGTAACCGATCCCAATCAACCAATCCCGAAATTGTTTCAAGATAGGGCGCTCGAATGTCGAGCGAGTGAATTATATCGGCACGCGGCGGCAGCGATGGCACGCCATCTCGCAACACCTTCTCGATCTCATTTTCAATTTGGGCAACGATGGTGGGCGAGGCGGAGCTGCCGTAGCTCGCCTTGTATTTCATGCCATTCCACTGGTAAGGATTGTGGCTGGCCGTGATCTGAATTCCACCGGCGGCATTGCGAAGCCGCACGAGCAGGGAAAGCGCGGGTGTAGGGCACGCTTCGCTCGCCAGCCAGACAGGCGTGCCTGTGGCAGCGACGGCCTCTGCCGCCGCACGTGCGAAGCGCTCCGAGCCAAAGCGCGTATCGTACCCAACTAACACACCGCTGCCGGGCTTCTCGGCGCGGACGACATAGCGCGCTATCGCGTGCGCTACCTTCCGCACATTGTCGGTGGTGAAGTCCTCAGCGACAACAGCGCGCCAACCGTCCGTTCCGAAGCGAATTTGAGTCATCTGCAAGAAGTATAAGCGATGCGCAAACGTGAGAGAAGCAACTCGGAAATCTAGATGCGGCTAGTCGCCCATAAATTTCAGGTACAGGCCTTCGCCGTCTTTGCAGCGTCCAGCCATGCCTTCAATCGCATCCACGAACGCGCGCTGCTCTTCGGTGTCTGCCTTCTGCCGGATGCGCCGCAACTCAAAAATAAGTTCGTCCATTTGAAGATGGTTGAAGACGGTCTCGCCCCAGGGGTCGATGTAGCGCAGAAAATGATAGGTGAGGTCGTCCCACGACGGGAAAAAGCGACTCAACAGACTTTCCAGGTCCGGAATCTCCTCGACCGCTTTGCCGTCTCTATTTTCGAGCCGGATGCTCATTCCCATCAGCAGGCCATCCTCTAGAGTAGTTCTCGGCGCCGATTTTCTTCGAGCCACTTCACGATTTTTCCCACATCCTGCGAGTGCTCACGGCGGCAAAGTAGCACTGCGTCATCCGTTTCAACGAGCACCAAATCGTGGACTCCGATTGCAGCTACGAATTTCTTCGGGCTCCAGAAATAATTTCCACTGGCATCGACCGTGTGAACCGGTCCACTCGACACGTTTTCTTGTGGTTTGTGCGCGAGCAACTCGTATACTGCGGCCCAGGATCCGATGTCACTCCAGCCAACCTTTGCTGGAATCACCGTGACGTGGAAAGCGTCTTTCACCCGGGTTGCCGGCTCCATCACCGCGTAATCGACGGAGATGTTCTCAAGCCGCGCGTATGTACGCCTCAGCTGCGCTGCGTATTGCGGCTTGCCGATAAATCGGCCCAGCGCCATAAGAGCATCATGTGTAGCGGGGAGAAACTGCTCGAGAGCGCTCAGAAACGTAGAGACGCGCCAGAAAAACATCCCTGCATTCCAGAAATAACGCCGGGAAGCGACGTACCGCTTCGCTAGCGGCAACCTAGGCTTCTCCGTGAAGCGCCGCACCTCAAACGCGCCGATCCCTAACGGGCGCGCGCAGACTCCCCCTCGTTCGATGTAACCGTAGCCAGTCTCTGGCCGCGTCGGAGGAACTCCCATCACCACCAAATTTCCGGACACCTGCGCCATCTGGATCGCCGCTCGAACGAGCTTTCGATAGCGTGCGGCATCCGCAATGTAGCTGTCAGACGGCAAGACGGCCATCACCGCATCGCCACGCTCACGCTCGATATGTATCGCTGCAAGCCCAATGGCGGCTGCGGTGTTGCGGCCAAGCGGTTCCGCCAGAATATGCGAAGCCGGCACCCCACGCATTTCGCGGCGCACCGCCGCTGCCTGCTCCACATTCGTTACGGCCCAGAAACTCCTCAGCCCGAGCACAGGATGAAGGCGGCGCAGCGTGGCCCGCAGCATTGTGTCGTCCCCGGCGATGTTCAAGAGTTGCTTCGGGGTCCGCATTCGGCTGCGCGGCCAAAAACGTGTGCCTCGTCCACCGGCGAGCAGCACCGCGCAGGCTGGCAGCTTTGACCGTTTCACTTATGCACCAACCGCGACCACTTCGATTCCTCAGCGCCCGACTCCTTCAAGTTGCGCAAAAACTCGTCGGAACCGCTAGGAACGTATGTGCGCAAAAGTGTCGTGCGCGCAGACGGCTCGATTCGATACTCGCCAAGCGCCGCCGGAATCATCCACACTTGT
>DATNKB010000137.1:0-27243 GCA_035603595.1 Candidatus Dormiibacterota bacterium | reverse complement strand
ATTCGGGTTGCCCGGGGCGCCGCAGCGCATTGCGTTCCCGGCGATAGTAGTAATCACAGGCGGGACGCTGGTATCGATCTTGCGGACAACAGCGGCGGTTCTGTCGACAATGTAGAAGTTGCCATTCGAATCCGTGGCAACACCGACGGGAGTGACAAACCGGGCGTTTGTGGCAGGCCCGCTATCGCCATTAATGTTGGTTCCAACTGTGCTGCCGCCCACGCCCAGGCCGGCAAAGGTGGTGATGGTTCCCTTGGTGTCAATCTCGCGCAGACGCTCACCGTCGGTTTCAAGGGCGAAGATGTTCTCGTTTGCATCCAAGGTGAGGACTTGTGCCACGCCGAGAATCGCGCTGGTTGCAGCCGCGCCATCCCCACCTGAGCCACCTCCCGCGAGCGCATTGATTGCCGGATTTGCGCCTGCACTGATGACACGCACGCGCATGTCGTTGGTGTCCGCAACCACGATATTGCTGTTGGAATCCACGGACACTCCGCGCGGAAAATTAAAGGACGCGGTGGCAGCGGGGCCCCCATCACCGCACGCGCGTTGAGCGGCATTGCCACAGATGAAACCGGTTCCCGCGATGGAGGTGATGATTTGCGTCGTCGCATTTACCATTCGAATTTTGGGGTTTCCGGAATCCGTGATGAGGAGGTCGCCCAGCGAATCCACCGCCAGCCCATTTGGCGCGCTTATCTGCGCCGACGTTGCCGCGCCCCCATCGCCATTCGTTGCCCCGGGCGCGCCCGGATTTTTGAGGGTGCCTGCGTACGTGGAGATGTTCTTGGTCGTAGCATCGACTTTGCAAACGATATCCAAATTGGCGTCTGCGATGAACACATTGCCGGTAGTGTCCACCGCGACTCCGACCGGTTGGGCGAAGCCCGCGCCAGTGGCCGCGCCACTGGGACATCCGGCAGCAGCCGTCTGGGAGCCGGCGTAAGTGGTGATGATCTGGGTGGTGCCGTCCACGCGCCGGACCAGACCATTGGAGGTGTCCGCGATGAAAAGGTCCTCGTTCTGGTCAACTGCCACACCACCCGGGAAGGCTAGGCGCGCGCTGGTTGCCAGACCGTTGTCACCCCCAAAAGCTGGGACACCCGGATCCTCGCTGCCCGCGACAGTGGTGATGTTTCCGTTGGTGTCCACTTTGCGAATGCGGTTGTTAAGAGTATCGGCGATGAAGAGGTTGCCCGCAGCATCGATGGCCAAGCCTGCGGGGTTTGCCAACTGCGCTTGAGCCGCTGGCCCTCCATCGCCTGAAAAGCCGATGAGCCCGGTCCCCGCGTAGGCCCTTAGAGTGCCGGCTGAGTCAACCTTGTAAACGATATTGAGACCTGGGACGGAGATGAATGTGTTTCCCTGTCCATCGCGCACTGCCGCGCGGGGCATCGGCAAAAAGGCGGAGGTGGCCGCTGTGGGATTCGTTCCGCCACCAGCAACGGTGGTGATCGTGTTCGGCGCCTGTGCCTTTGTCGCGGCTGCCGAGAAGAAGAACAGAATTCCAATCAATGCGAGGACAGACCTGGGCATAAAACACCTCTCATGAGACGATTCCGCTGGACCATGGCGGAAAGGTCGCAACTGAGATCGCAAAAGCTATTTGCGGTCTCTCCGGGCATCGGGCGCTCCCAAAACGCGCACTGTGCGCATGATTGGGACGCCTTCTTGATAGTCTGGAACGACGCGGGAGCGGCTGCATTCTCTTGTGCCCCGCCTCTTGCCGTCAAGCAAAACTTTGAATTGAAAAGCCCGCAGCAGGCCGATATCATGCCGCCCGTTCCACTGCGGCTCGATGCCAAAATCTGCGCTCGAAAACACTCCCGCGCCATCTGCTGAATCCACCGCTCGCCTCCGCCAGATTGGTTTTCTTCCGCTCCTTGCGCTTTTCTACGGCTACACCGCCGGCGGCCCATTCGGCTACGAAGAAATTTTTCACAGCTCCGGCCCCGGCATGGCAATCGTCTTCCTCGCGTTCGTTCCGCTCTTTTGGAGCATTCCGATTTCGCTCGCTGCAGCTGAGCTCAACAGCCTCCTTCCCGTTCAAGGTGGTTTCTATCGCTGGAGTCGCGCCGCGTTCGGCGATTTCTGGGGATTTCAATGCGGGTGGTGGAATTGGACCGGCACTTTCCTGTTGAACAGCCTTTACGGCGTGCTGCTGATGGATTACCTTGGTTCGTACTTTCCGTGGATCACAGGTAACGTGAAGTGGCTCGGCGCTTGTCTCGCGCTCTGCGTTCTCTCGTACCTCAACGCGCGCGGCATCCAAGTCGCTGGCTGGCTTTCGGTCGCGCTACTTGTCGCCGTGTTGATTCCTGTCGCGTGGCTCTGCATCGTCTCGATCTTCAAGCTGCATTACAATCCCGTCGTTCCCTTCACTCCGCCAGGCCAGCCCTTCGGCAGCGTTTTCGGAAAAGGTCTCGCGCTCGCGATGTGGAATTATGCCGGTTACGAACAGCTCTCCAGCATGACCGGCGAGATGAAAGATTCGCAGCGCACTTTCGTTCGCCTCCTCGCCTGGATGACGCCACTCAACGTCCTCACCTACATTCTCCCCACCACGCTCGCTCTCGCCGCACTCGGCAATTGGCAGCAATGGAAGACGGACTACATCGTCACCGCGTCGCGCCTCATCGGCGGCCCTTGGCTTGGCGCCGCGATGCTCATCGCCGCGATGATCGGCACCGCGTCGCTCTCGAACAGCACCATCCTCTACACCACGCGCATCCCCGCCACGATGGCCGAAGACGGCTACCTTCCCGCATGGCTCGGCAAAATCCATCCGCGCTATCGCACGCCCGCGCGCGCCATCGCCGTCTCCGCGCTGGTCTACTGCATCCTCGCAAAATATCAGGTGGAAGATTTGGTGAACATCTACATCTGGACGCGCATCGCGACCACGATTCTTACGCTCTTCGCGGCGTGGCGCATGCGTGCGAAATTGCCGGACGCGCCGCGCAGCTTCCGCATTCCCGGCGGCTCGCTCGGCCTCGCTTACGTTCTGATTTTTCCGGTGCTTTTGTGCGCGCTGAAAATCGCGCAGAGTGAAGATTACGTCTGGCGCTGGGCGCCGTGGCTGCTGGCGTCCGGCCCCGTCGCGTATTTAATTTTGCGCGGCGTTTTCAAAATGAAGCCCGTGCCGGAATCAAATTATTCCCCCACCGCGCCGTGACGCAATTCGCGTGTCTTATGTAGCGCCACCCTTCAGGGTGGCAGGGTTTCCTCGCGCCGCCAAAATCGAACCCCTGCTGGTCTCCCCGATGAAAACATCGGGACGCAAAAAGCGCGCAAGACCAGCGCTACAAAAGCAAGTTCAAGAACGCCGGCTGGAAGCCAGCCGAGACGCCGGCGGTACAAAAGAGCAGTCGCGCTACTTTGTGGCGCCTTCTTTTTCTGCGATTGTTTTTGCTTGTAGGAACAGCAACAAATAATCCTGGCCGCCGGATTTTGAATCGGTGCCGGACATATTGAAGCCGCCGAACGGGTGCGCGCCGACCATGGCGCCGGTGCATTTGCGGTTCATGTACAAATTGCCGACGTGAAATTCCTCGGCGGCGCGTTCGATTTTTTCAGGGTTCTGCGAATAGACCGCGCCCGTCAGGCCAAATTCTGTGTCGTTGGCCATGGAGAGCGCGTCGTCGAAATCCTTTGCCTTCGACACCGCTAGCACCGGCCCGAAGATTTCCTCCTGGAAAATTCGCGCTTTGCGATCGACGTCCGCTATTATCGTCGGCTCGATGAAATATCCGTCACCTTCTGCGCGCTTCCCTCCCGCGACGAGGCGGCCTTCTTTTTTCCCTGCGTCGATGTAGCCGAGGATTGTTTTCATCGAGGCTTCGTTGATCACAGGGCCCATGTAATTTTGCGGATCCTCGATGGGGCCGACTTTAATTTTGCGAACGCGTTCGACCAGCTTCTCGAGGAACTTGTCGTAGATCTTTTCCGAGACGATCGCGCGCGAGCACGCTGAGCATTTCTGTCCCTGGTATCCGAAGGCTGAAACGGCGACGCCTTCTACCGCCGCGTCGAGATCGGCTTCGTCATCAACGACGATCGCGTCCTTGCCGCCCATCTCGAGCACGGTGCGCTTGATCCACACCTGCCCCGGCTGTTTGCGCGCGGCTTGTTCGCTGATGCGCAGGCCTGCTTCCTTCGATCCGGTGAAGGCGATGAAGCGCGTCGTCGGATGATTGACGAGCGCTTCGCCCGCTGTTCCACCCGGGCCGGTGAAAAAGCTGACCACGTCGCGCGGCACGCCCGATTCGTACAGAATGTCGATGAATATCGCCGCGATGGTCGGCGAATCGCTCGAGGGTTTCACCACCGCCGTGTTTCCGGTGACGATCGCCGCGAGCGTCATGCCGCCCATGATGGCTGCCGCGAAATTCCATGGCGGAATAATCACGCCCACGCCGAGCGGGATGTACTTCATATAATTTTTTTCGCCGCGCTGTGGCGTCAATTTCTGCGGCGCCGCCAGACGCAACTCTTCGCGCCCGTAGTATTCGCAGAAATCAATCAGCTCAGCGATGTCCGCGTCGGCTTCCGGCCACGTCTTGCCGATTTCGTAGCACAGCCACGCGTCGAGTTCGAAGCGCCGCTTGCGCAAAATATCTGCCGCACGATACGCGCAGGCAACGCGTTCTTCGGCCGGCACTTTTTTCCAGTGCTCGAATGCTTTCGCAGCGCCTTCGACGGCCTGATTCGCCATCTCGACGGTGGCTTTCTGAAAAACGCCAATCGCTTCCTTCGGATTCGAAGGATTCGTGGATTTGATTTTGTCGGTGGTGACGAGATTTTGCCCGGCGATCACCAGCGGATACTCGCGGCCGAACATGGATTTCACGTGGCGCAACGCATCTTCCATCGCTTTGCGATTCTCGGGCTTCGAAAAGTCAGTGAACGGCTCGTTCACAAATTCGCCGCGCGAGCGGATTAGTGCCTCGGCCGATTTGGTGGCCGTGTTGGTGGTGGCGGAAGCTGTCATGGTTGGTTCACCTCGATGTGTGAACCCGAATTGTAGCGTGCGCGACGAGTGGCAGCAAGACATGGAGGAGGCGAAGCACCGAAATCGTTGTTGAGCCTTCGCAATTTCACGATCGAGCCTAGACGAGGGCGACTTCGCGGTCGAAGTGAGGCTTCTTTTCTGCACGGAGTTTCAGGGCGACGCCGCAGGCCGTTGCGATGCGCTCCAACATCGTGAGCGAATGCCCGGCGTATTCTGCGTCCTCCAGCCGCGCAATCGCGGATTGGGTCGTGCCAATCTTTCGCGCCAGCTCTGACTGGGTCAAGCCAGCGTCTTCACGCATCTCGCGAAGAAGAAGAGCCAAATCAATCTGCTGCAACGTCTGGGAAAAGGCTTTCCGATAATTTGGGCTCTTACGTGCGCGCTGCTCGACCAATTCACTGTGTTTGTCGCGCTTAACGGTTCGCTTCATAGCCCCAACTCCCTGAGGATCGTGTCCCTTTCAGCCTTTTGATCCTGGACTCGCCGTTCATTCCTGCTTTTGAGTGTTATCGCATAATTGCGATAGCCAATCAAGATGCTTCCGGCAGGGTTGTGAGTCAGTTTCCGCTTACCGCGCTCACGAGAAGTTGACGCCAAATCTAAGCAGAAATGGCGCCTCCTAGTTTTCCGGTTGAAGCGAGTAACCCCTAGGGAGCGCAGCTTTTTCGAAGCGAATCACGTCGTTCTCAACGGGGATTCGTACTTCTGATCCGGCCGAGTAGAGCACCACGATTACGAACGTAAACGGAGAGTCACTCAAGTCGAGGTGAAATTTTTCAGATTTGCCATTCGCATCGCCGAGCACCTCGGGCGTTTCGTAATAGTCCTTGCCTGAGTGTATGGAAACCTTTTGAGAAATGTCTTTGTAAGTTCCGTATTGAAGCACCGGGTCATGTCCCCGATTGTTAACGATGTCGTACCCAAATCCAACGAACCGAACGGAAAGCGGCCCTATGCCCTTGCCTCTTACTTCGAGCAGGTCGGAATTGGTTACATAAATCTTTTTCCCAGACAACATATTGTAGTAGGTGTAGACATTTGGTGAATCACAGCAACCCCAAGCGGCGAAACGGAAGAAAAGGTCACGCACTTCTCCCTCATTTGCCTTCTCATGTGCCGTCCACCGCATCTCTCGTTGATGGGGACTCGTTAACGTCCATGCTTTGACCGTCGCATCTCCGCGCATCCCTTCGATTCCAGGCGTATTCTCATTGTGGTAGTTCTCTTCTAGAAGCAGCACAGCTTCGTAGGTTCCTTTGTCACCTAAAACCTCTTTGTAGTGAAACGAGCCGTTTTCTGTTACGTAAGTCCAGGAATCTTTGTCTTCGCGCACATAAGCCGACGAGGTTGTGTGAAAACCCAAAGAATCTTCGGATGACGTTTCATGTTTGGCGTTTTTCGAACACGACGTGAAAACAAACGCAAGGGCCAGCAAGAAAACGAGGAAGTGTCGAACCATAGGGCCGCATTCTAATGGAATTTGAACCATTGCGCCGACCCCTTTGAACCCACACGCGTTGTCGGGAACTGACGACTTACCTCCGGCCGAAGTAGAAAATGCCTCAGGTCTGAAGACCTAAGCTACATGTGTGGACCAGGCTCGTGCGAGGTGAGATGCGCTAGCGTCTGGCGGGAGCGGGTGCGGGTGGCGCGGCTGCTGCTGACGACGGCGTGGGGGATTCTGCCGCTTCGGAGTTATCGCCGGCGTGTTCGGTTGGGCTTCGATGGTTAGCGAGAGGCGATGATCTTGGAGTGACGGGTTGTTGTCGAGGTAAAGCGAGACGTAGAGCGTGGGGTGTCCCAGATGGGAGGTGATTTTCTCATTTGAAGTACAGTTCTAGTCCCAGCAATCCTTTTCTGTACTAACGACCAGTCAGATTTTTCTTCGCAATCTGCTACCGTCATCGATGAGTTGCGACAATGAAAACAACGACCGGCAGCAGATGGTGCCTCCTGGAAAGCCTCAGGGCGCAGCGCGAGAGACCGTCCGGTCGCCGTCACCTTCCAATCCCGCGAGCCTTTAATTCTGAGAATCTGACGCCCGCACCGTCGACACATCCCTATCCTTCGAGGCCTCTCCGCCGCGGCGAAATTCTAATCGCAAATCTGGAATTAGAATTCCACGTAAGCCCCTTAAGAATCACCAAACTAAGATTTTCTAATCGCAAATATTCGCCGCTTTTTCGTCCGCCGTGGCGTATCGCGATTTCGCGATCCGCCCTTTCGTACGCCGTCGCTCATTGCCCGCTTCGCCTCAGGCGACACGGCGCCGGAGGACTCGTCGTCAGCAGATTTCTAATCGTTACACCGCGATTAGAATTTCGCGCAATCAAAACAAAACAAACGCCATCCTCAATTCCTAATCGTTACAAAATGCGCTTTTCGCATTCCGGATCTCAGGGAGAAAACCAGAGAAAAGGCGCCGGCCGGAGGCCAGCGGTACGAACTGCAAAGGCAAAAGAGCCGGCCCCGCGAACACCATCGGGACGCGGACAGCGCGCAGGATGCCGGCGATACAAGGGAGAAAGCCAGCGGTACAAAAATGGGGCTGAAACAAAAGCGAAGAGACTGAGCGGGGCGTTACGTTTACGACAGCAGAGGTGCGGAATTGAGTTGTGGAGTGACCTTGAGCGATTACGATGTACGTAGTTTGCGGTGTACTTTGGCTTGCCCGGGGTGTGTTCTGGAAGGGGCTGAGTCACTTTGCACCGTTGTGGTCGAATTCAGTTATCGCTCTACATGGTCGGTTTCAACTCAGGGTGCGAGGAGCGCTTATATGCAGAGTGTTGTGGCCCAGCGGGTGGAGAAGCGGTTGGCGATGAAGACGACGGCGCTTTTGATTGGGCGGCATGGGAGGCTGGGAGTGGAGCGCGCGATCACGGAAAATGTGAGTTCGCGCGGGGTGCGCGTGATTTCAGCGAGCGAATGGTATACGGATGACACGATTCTGGTGTCGCTGCCGGCTGGGCATTTTACTTCGGCGGCGCGAGTGACGTATTGCGATCCGATGGGGCAGGGGCAGTTTGTGACGGGGCTGGAATTCGTGGGGAAAGAGCCGTTGCAGGTGACGGCGATGACGCCGGAGTCTTAGCGTTAGGGCTGCGGTGCCCGTTTGTGCCCCGCTCAGCGCGTCCGGTTAAGTATGTAAAAATTCGGTGAAGATGCCGTATGGGCGGGATTTCAGGCCCGGAATGTGATATACTGCGTATCACGTTGAGGCTGCTGTGGTTGCGCTGTGGCAGATGAAGTAGGGATTTGAGAACATCTCCAGCTGTTCTCTTCGACGTCTTCACCCGTAACTTAAGCAACCAAGGGACTTACGGTTCTATTCGAGGGCCATCCTGTGAGGGTGTGGAGGAATGGCTCGCTCGGTAACAGATTCGGGCGCGAGATCGTAAATAAGAGAAACGCTTTGATACCCTCTGAGCATCTAAGGGGTGTACTAGGGGCGGTTGGGCAAATCATACCGGGGGATAGTTGGCCCAGTGCCAGGCCTTCCGGGAAAGTGCTTCAAATACAGATCGTTAGGCTAAGTGCCCGTTGGGCGCCTTCGCCGGTGCCGACACATTGGGCGATTATAGCGCTAATTGAGAGGAGGAGAGAGATGGCCGAGAAACTGAAAGGCGAGGGGCGGTTGGTACCGACCCGGCCTACGGGAGTGGAGTACCGCGTGGTATACGGAATCGAGTTGGTTCCGGAAGTTCGGCAACATGGTGTACCACCCGCAGTGGCAAAGGCACGCTGGGCGAGGTGCCAGGTGAAGTCGCAGCACGCACGGCAGATTCCTGATGGCACATATTTTCTCCATGCGGATGAAGGCCGAGTGCATCAATTGAAGTCCAAGGATGGGAAGTGGGAGTATCTCGCGGCAGCGTGAGTTAGCTCGCTATCTCGTCGGGTCACAAAAGTAAGCCCCATTCTCCGGGAACGGAGAGTGGGGCTTTTTTGTTTTTTGCGGCGACCCTCGATGGCGATTCTATGCGACTCCGGGTGGCCTACGTGTGCTTCGGCGAATGAGAGTTGAGAGTTTGCAGCAAGAGCTGTGCGGATGGAGGCGGCGGGACGGCGCCTTTCAGCACTATGTCCTTCGAGGAAATACTCTTTCCATAGAGAGCCTGGTTGCCGCCGTTGTCCGGGCGGAGAGTTGAGCCCGCGAGAGAAATACCCGCGAACAATCCACGCGCGCGCGAGTAGGTGAGGATTTCAGCGCGGAAAGTAACGTCGGTCTCAGCGGAAGCATTGCGGCCGACTGGTCCTGCGGCGGCGGAAGCATCGCCACCGATTTTCACCTTGCTGGAGAGAATGCTACTGGCAGAACGCTCGCTCATGAGGAGGAGCACGAAGTCAGTGGCCTGGCCACCAACCTGAAGACCGAAACTGCCGCCTTCGAGAGCCATCATGCTGGGAGCACCCCAAGGGCCGCGCATGTTATCGCCGGTGCGGCAGGTCATGACGCCGCGACCGTAGCTGGCGCCGACAACAAAGGCAGCTTTGAGGACAGATGGGAGGACGACGACGCAGTCGGCTTTGTCGATGACGCTCTGCGGAATATTGTCGGGGATGTCCATGATTTCTTTCACGACTTTACCTGCGTTCTCGACGCGGTCTTGTTCTTTCGATTGCGCGTAGGCGGAGAAGGCGAGCGCGGCCGTGAGCATAAAGGCTAGAAGGAATTTAGTGCGGTTCATCTTTTCTCCTCAGTATTGCGAGCGGCGCCAGTGTAACAAAGGCGGTTGGAAATTGCAGTGACTGCTTCCGGATTGTGGATGGGCGGCGGAGTGCAAGGCATACAATTTCTCCCTAATGGGATTGCCACTTTGTTCGATGAGACATGCTTCCAGATTGGTTTTCCGCCCGAGACAACCGATGCCAGGATCCGAGAAACAGGGGCGGCGGCCCTGCCGGAGATTTCGTGTCTTAGATCGCGGTGAGCTCGCGAACGGCGGATTCGAAGATGCGAGTGTGGAGATCGACGTCGGCGTCAGTGGTGGCGGGCGACATGAGCGCCATATTGTGGAAAGGGGTGAGCAGAACGCCGCGATTGAGCGCGTAGAGATGCATGTAGCGCTCGAGATCGAAATCGGCGGCGGCAGCGGCTTCTCCGCCGTTGCGCGGCGGGTTCGGGCGGAAAAGATATTCGGCGCGGCAACCTAGACGCGTTACGTGCCACGGAAGGTTTACCGTCTCGATCGCGTCGGCTACACCCTTTGCAAATCGCTGCGCGAGCGGAATCATGTGAGCGAACGCTTGCGGCGTAAGAACGTGTTCGAGTGTGGCGCGGATCGCGGCTAGCGAGAGAGCGTTTCCTGCGAGAGTTCCGCCAATTCCTCCCGTATCGCAATCTTCCAGATGAATTCGATGAGTGATTTTTTCGGCGACTTCGGCGGAGCAGCCATATGTTCCGGCGGGTAGTCCGCTGGCGATGGGTTTGCCGACGACGAAGATATCGGGCCGGATGGCGTGTTCACGGGTGTAGCCGCCGGGGCCGGCACAAATGGTGTGAGTTTCGTCCATGATGAGAAGAGTGCCGTAGCCGCGGGCGATTTCGGCTGCGGATTGCCAATAGCCGGGATCGGGATGGACAATTCCGACATTCGTCATTACTGGTTCCGCGAGGATGCAGGCCACGTCTCGAGGGGCCAGGGCTGCTTCGAGGGCGGCGGGGTCGTTGAACTCGACGACGCGGGTGGTCTCGGCGGGATTCACGGGTGGACCGATGTTGCCTCGGCGTGGGCCGGGTTTTCCGTTGATGATCGAGATGAAGCTCTCGTCGACGCTGCCGTGGTAGCAGTAGTTGTAAACGAGAATTTTCGGGCGCGACGTGATTTCACGAGCGATGCGGATCGAGAAACGATTCGCATCGGTGGCTGTAAGAGTGAATTGCCAGTACGGAAGACCGAAGCGGCGCACGAGTTCTTCGCCGACCCATAGCGCGTCTTCGGTGGGCAGCATGAGAGTGATGCCTTGCTTTGATTGGCGCGCAATGGCCTCGATTGCGGGCGCAGGGGAGTGGCCGGTCATCGCGCCGGTGTCGCCAAGGCAAAGGTCTACGTAGTCGCGGCCATCCACATCGGTGAAATGTGCTCCGTGGGCTTCCACGACGAACACGGGAAATCTGCCGGCCCATTTTTTCATCCAGTTCATGGGAACGCCACCGAGGAGTGAGTGTTGGGCGCGTTCGTAAAGGGCTGCGGATTTCGGGTGGTCGGCGACGAATTTCTTTTCTTCGCGAGCGATGAGAGTCGCGAGGTGAGCGCGATTGATCGGGCTGCCTGCAAAACGCATCGGCGAAGTCATCGTTTCAGATTAGAGACTTATATTGCGCCTAGCCATTTTACCGGACATTGCAAGCCAAGGGCGTTCACGAGTTTTTCATCAGCGGTAATCAGTTCTGTCTCGGAGGATTCAGCCAAAGCGACGTAGAGGCAATCATAGAAGCTACGCTCGAATGCACTCGCAATATCGAATGCGCGATTCAGCAAGGAAAAAGATGGAACCGTCGGGAAGTTGCAGTCGGTGAGTTTCAGCAGCCCAATCCTAGCGTCGGCAATTGTGATTCGATGAAGGCGGGCAGCCTTCCAAAGCACATTCCCGATTTCCGCCCAGAAGAGATCTGGTACGAGGATCTGAATCTCTTTCAAAGCGTAGCGATCGAGCAACTCGAGGGCATGTTTCGAATATGGCTCATCGGCAGAGGGCAGGATCCACTTGCAAGCGACGCTTGCGTCTACCACGGCGCTTTTCAACGCTCTCGATCCTCACGAATCATCTCTTCTGTAGAAGGAAAGTGACCTGACGGAGACTTTTGCGCATTCATACTTCTGGCGTAGTTGAGAAATTCTCGCCGTTTTCGCAATTCGCGTTCAGTAGGATAGTTGGTTTTCAAAAGAGAGAGAATCTCGGCTGCGATGGAGTGACCACGTTCCTTGGCGGTACGGCGAAGGGCCTCATAGCGTTCTTCTGGGATATTTTCGACGTATAGGGTGGCCATAGGGTTCTCCTAGGGTTAGTCTAGCACTTCCCTAGGCCGATTCCAACCGCGAAAGGCACTTCAAAAGAGCTGGCGGGACGCCCGTTCACTATGTTCAGGGCAAGCCCGGCGTCACGGATGGCAGCTTCGCCTTCAGGAGATGCTCAATCTGGCTCGGGATTGCTCCTAACTGTGCGGACTGAGGGTTGTGCTTACTTCTTGAGGTCGCGGAGGATCTCGCGGGCGGCGTTGGCACCGGATGCTCCTGTCACGCCGTTGCCCGGGTGCGTGCCATTGCTGCAGAGGTAGAGGCCTCTTACTGGGGTGGCGTAGCGGGCCCAGCCGAGTAACGGGCGCATGGTGAAAATTTGGTCGAGAGAGAGTTCACCGTGGAAGGGGTGGCCGCCGGTTAGGCCGTATGTTTCCTCTAAATCTTTCGGGGTGATGATGTGGCCGCCGAGAATTTTCGATTGGAGATCGGGAGCATATTCGGCGACCGTCTTTACGATTGTGTCGGCCAGCGCGTCGCTGTGCTGCGCCCAATCGCCTGCTTTCAGGTGGAAGGGGGCGAACTGCATGTAGATGGACATGACGTGCTTCCCTTCCGGCGCGAGCGAGGGATCGAGGATTGTGGGAATCGAAATATCAAGATATGGAGCCGGTGAAAATTCGCCGTATTTGGAGGCATCGAAAGCGCGTTCGAGATAGTCGATGCCCGGGCCGATGTGGATACGGCCGCTAAGCGCAGAGCGATCGGCGGATGATTGCCTGAGCGCGGTGAAGGTGGGCAGGCCGTCGAGCGCGAGGTTGAGTTTGGCGGCGGTTCCCTGCGCTCGGAAATGCTGCATCTTCACGACGAAGCTTGGCGGAAGGTGAACCGGATCGAGAAGGCCGAGCAGAGTGCGGCGCGGGTCGGCACCGGAAACGACGCACTTGGCGGCGATCTCTTCGCCGCTCGCGAGCGCAATACCGATTACAGCGCCATTCTTTACAAGGATTTTTTGCACATCAGCATTGGTGCGGATTTCGGCGCCTGCCTGTTTTGCGGACGCAGCCATGGCGGCTGTGAGCGCGCCCATTCCTCCGCGCGGCATTGCGGAATTACCCACCGGATACGGATCAGCGGCGGCGCGAAGAAGCAGGAGCGTAGTTGAGCCAGCCGACCAAGGGCCGAGGGCGGCGCCGAAAATTCCGCGTGCGGCGACGGCGGCGCGGAGCAGATCCGTTTCAAAAAATTCCGCGACGAAATCGGCGGCGGCCATCGGGCCCCAGCGGATCAGTCGCATCATTTCTTTCTTGCCCAGGCCGCGGACTTTCTTCCCCAGCTTGAGAAGCTTCCAGAGATCCTCGTTGGACGGATCTTCGATTACCGGTGGAGTGAGTGAAAGCAGCTGTTTGAGGATTTCACCGAGGCGCGTCAACGAATTGTGAAGCTCGACATAGTTGGCAGCGTCCTTCTGCGAGAACCTGTCGATTTCTTTTGCGGATGCGGCGGGATCGGTGAACAGCGTGAGGGCGCGGCCATCGGGCGAAGGTGCGAAGAGCCGCACGGGAGATTCAAGGCGCTCGAGTCCGAATTTTGCGAGCTGCATGTCTTCCACGATCGAGGCGAGCGGCGGGCCGCCGGCATGCGCGAGCGCGGAACAGCGGAAGCCGGGATGAAACTCTTCGGTGATGGCTGCGCCGCCAACAATCGAGCGGCGTTCGAGGACGAGGGGCCTGAAACCTTTCTTCGCGAGATAGAACGCGGTGACGAGAGCGTTGTGGCCGGCGCCGAGAATCACGATATCGCGCTGGATGGCCATTATTTCCGACCTGCGTCTTTCAGGATTTCGAGCGCGGCGAGGCGTCCGGGAGCACCCATGATCCCGCCGCCGGGATGAGTGGCGGAGCCGCACATGTAGAGCTTGCGAATGGGCGTGCGGTAGCGGGCCCAGCCGGCGACAGGACGCAAAAAGAAAAGCTGCTCGAGCGAAAGTTCGCCCTGAAAGATATTGCCTTCGGTGAGGCCCGTCTGGCGCTCGATATCGAGCGGGGTGATGAACTGCTTGCCGATGATGATGTTTTTTATATTCGGTGCGTATTCGGCGATCGTGTCGATCACAGTGTTGCCGAACGCCTCGCGCTGCTCGTCCCATGTGCCGTGACTTAGCTTGTACGGCGCGTATTGAACGAAACAGGAAAGGATGTGTTTGCCGGGCGGCGCGACGGAAGGATCGGTGAGCGTAGGGATCACCATGTCAATGTAAGGTCGGCGTGAGTATTCGCCGTACTTGGCCTGATCGTAGGCCCGTTCCATATAGTCCATTGAGGGCGAGACGGAAATTGCGCCGCGCAGGTGGCGTCCGGGACCCGGCATGCACGTGAAATCTGGGAGTGCGTCGAGAGCGAGATTCACTTTGCCGGATGAGCCACGATATTTGTAGCGCCGGACCTCCTCGAGGAAATCGCCAGGCAGCTCGCCGGAATCAATAAATTTCAGGAAAGTGAGATTCGGATCGAGGCTGGAGGAAATGATACTTGCGTGAATTTCTTCGCCGCTTTCGAGAACCACACCATGCGCAGTTTCGTTTTTCAGCAGAATTTTCGAAACTGGCGCTTCCATCCGGATTTCAACACCGGCTTCGCGGGCGGCGCTGCCGATGGCATTGGAAATACCACCGGTGCCGCCTCGGCTGAAACCCCAGGAGCGAAATGCGCCGTCAATCTCCCCCATGTAATGGTGGAGAAGAACATAGGCTGTGCCGGGCGAGCGGATGCCGAGAAACGTGCCGATAATTCCGGAGGCGGACATCGTCGCTTTGAGCACATCCGTCTCGAACCACTGGTCGAGAAAATCGGCGGCGCTCATGGTCATGAGCTGGACGAGGTTGTATTTGTCCTCGGCGGGGAGCGATTGAAAGCGCTTGCCAAGAAATGCGAGCTTTTTCAGGTCGCGCGGATCGAGTGACGTGGGATCCGGCGGAATCATGCCCAGAATTGGTTTCACGAAGCGGCACATCGCGACCATCGACTTGCCGAATTCTTCGTAGGCTTCGGCGTCGAGCTTTGAGTGGCGCTCGATTTCGCGGCGCGATTTGGAGTGGTCGTTGACGCGCCAGAGATGATTGCCATCGGGCATGGGCGTGAGAGTGCCGTCGAGCGGAAGAATTTCGAGGCCGTGGCGTGGAAGGTCGAGGTCGCGAATAATTTCCGGGCGAAGAAGCGAGACGACGTAAGAAAAAACGGAGAACTTGAAACCAGGAATGATTTCTTCCGTGACGGCAGCACCGCCAAGAACGTAGCGGCGTTCGAGGACAAGGACTTTCTTCCCTGCCTTGGCGAGATAGGCCGCGTTCACGAGGCCGTTGTGGCCGCCTCCGATGACAATTACGTCGTAACGCTTCGCCATAAGGATTTGTGCGAGTCCCCCGCGGGAAAAACAAATGCGGAAAGAGTCGAAGCATTTTACAGGCGCAGGTGAAGGGTCACAAGGAAGAAGCGAAGCTGCGCGGTGACCTGAAGTCAGGAAGCCCGATAAAAAGAAGCAAAATCGCTCCTGAAAGAGGCCCGTGGCGGACTTCGCCTTGCGAGTGGAGCGCGGCGCACACTATAATCGCGAGCCGATATTTTCGACGATGTTGCTGCTCAGGAGAGGCCTTGCCGATCGGAACAGCGGTACACGAGAGAGTGATCAAGCTTTGCGAAAGCCTGAACTTTCGCGAATGGTCGGGATATTACGCGGCCAGCGTGTATGAGATGCATCACGAGCACGAGTACAACGCGATTCGCAACGCGGCGGCGCTGATCGATGTGACTCCTCTCTTCAAGTACAGAATCACCGGCAAGGACGCGACGAAATTCGTGAACCGGGTGATTACGCGCGACATCAACAAAGTGGCCGTAGGCCAAGTGATTTACTGCTGCTGGTGCGACGAAGAGGGGAAAGTGATCGACGACGGGACGATTTCGCGCCTGGAAGAAAACGTATACCGGTGGACGGCGGCCGATCCGAGCATGCGCTGGTTTCATCAAAACGCGCTGGGGCTCGACGTGCAGATCGAGGATATTTCGGATCAGGTGGCGGCGCTGGCGCTGCAAGGGCCGACGTCGGGGCGTCTCCTGAAGAAGATTGCCGACGCCGACATCACGAATCTGAAATATTTTCGTGTGACGCACGGAAAAATCGCGGGAGTGGAAGTGGATATTTCGCGAACCGGCTATACAGGCGATCTGGGGTATGAGATCTGGATTCCCTGGAACGACGCACCGAAGGTGTGGGACGCGCTGGTGGATGCCGGACAAGAATTCGATTTGCATGCAGCGGGGATGCTGGCGCTTGACGTGGCGCGCGTGGAAGCCGGGTTGATATTGATCGAAGTGGATTATTTCAGCAGCAAGAAGGCGCTGATCGAGTCGCAAAAATATTCGCCCTACGAAATCGGACTCGGGCGGCTGGTGGATTTGAAGAAAGAATATTTCATCGGGCGGGCGGCATTGGAAGAGGAGAACCGTCTAAAGCCGAAGCGGCTTCTCACAGGACTCGACATCAATTGGGACGACGTGGAACGGCTCTACGACGCGATCGGTCTTGCGCCGCAAGTGCCGGGAACGACTTCCCGCGTGCCGGTGCCGGTTTACCGCGGCGGTTTACAGGTGGGAAAAGCGACCTCCACAACTTGGTCGCCTACCCTCAAGAAGATGATTGCGCTCGCCAGCATCAAGCGGGAGCATGCAGCGGCGGGAACGGAGCTGCAGATGGAACTGACGGTCGAGGCTGTACGTCACAAGGTACGGGCGACGACGCGCGAGCTTCCATTTTTCAATCCGGCGCGGAAAATGGCGACGCCGGTTACGTGATCTGTTGCTGTTGCTTGCCGATTTGCGCAGCCCCGGGCGTGGCTGCGAACAATCAAACGAACCATACTCCAGATGACTGAGAGGAACGGGATGCACGACTGTGCGCAGAGGAAAATTGCAGCAGTGATCGTTTTGGCGCTGGGATTCGCGTTTGCGCCGATGTCGCTTCGGGCGGAGCCCTTGCCGGGAACGATCCGACTGGCAGTGGACGCACGCCAGGCGCCGCAGAAAATCCTGCATGCGCATATGGAGATTCCGGTTCAGGCTGGCCCGCTTACTTTGTACTACCCGAAGTGGATTCCCGGCGAGCACATCCCGGACGGGCCCATTATTCAAGTGGCGGGAATGAAATTCAGCGCCGGAGGGAAAGCAGTTCCATGGCGGCGCGATCTGGTGGAGATGTATTCGATTCACCTGGATATTCCAAAGGGTGTGACCTCGCTGGATGCAGACCTTGATTGCCTGCTTACTGCTCCTGCCACGGGCTTTTCGGCTGGCGCTTCTGCCACGGCATCTCTCGATCTTCTGAGTTGGAATCAGGTGCTGCTGTATCCGAAGGGCTACGCTGCGAAGGACATCACGTTTGCGCCGAGTTTGAGGCTGCCGGCCGGCTGGAAATACGGGACGGCTCTGCCGGGCGCGAAGGAAAATGGCGACACGATTGAGTTCGACCCGGTTCCATTGAATACGCTGGTGGATTCGCCGGTAATTTCGGGTAAGTATTTTCGCAAGATTCAACTGACGCCCGGCCAGCAGCCGTCGCACGAGATGGATATTGCGGCAGACAGTGCTGCGGCGTTGGCGATGCCTCCGGATCAGGAGATGCATTTTCATCAATTGGTACTGGAGACCGGAGCGCTGTTCGGGGCTCGGCATTATCGTGGCTATCATTTTCTGGTCACCTTGAGCGATGACGTGGCGCATTTCGGGCTTGAGCATCACGAATCGAGCGACGATCGCGTGAACGAGCGCAGCTTGATTGACGAACCGCTGCGGATCGCATTCGCCGGACTGCTTCCCCATGAGTTTGTTCACTCGTGGAATGGAAAGTATCGGCGACCGGCAGGTCTTGCGACGCCCGATTACCAGGAGCCGATGAAGGACGATCTGCTGTGGGTGTACGAAGGCTTGACCGAATATCTGGGCGATGTGCTCACCGCGCGGAGCGGGTTGTTGACGCCCGAACAGTGGCGCGAGTCGATGGCACTTGAAGTGGCGACGTACGAGCATCGTCCGGGGCGTGACTGGCGGTCGTTGCAGGACACGGCGGACTCTGCGCCGTTTCTATATGACGCGACGTCAGATTGGGCGAACTGGCGCCGGGGCACGGATTTTTACGAGGAAGGGGAACTTTTGTGGATGGCCGTGGACGGAACTTTGCGCCGGCTGACGAAGGACGAAAAGTCGATCAATGATTTCTGCCGGATTTTTCACGGCGGATCGAGCGGGACACCCGAACTGAAGACGTATACGTTCGAAGATGTTGTTGCAACCTTGAATGGGCTTGCGCCTTACGACTGGACCGGTTTTCTACGGGCGCATCTCGACGGAGTTGCGACAAAAACGCCGATCGAGGCCATCGAAAATAACGGTTGGAAGCTGGTTTACAACGAAGAACCTAATGAGATGGAGTCGAACAACGATGTGGTGTCCGGCCGTCTCGATCTCGCATTTTCGATTGGTTTGACTGTGGCTGAGGACGGCACGGTGGGCGATGTGATTCATGGTGCACCCGCGTACGTGGCGGGGATCGGGCCGGGGATGAAAATTGCGGCGGTAAATGGGCGGCAGTTTTCGCCGGACGGAATCCGAGAGACGATCGAATCAGCGAAGGGTTCGTCCGAACCTATTCGCTTGCTAGTTGCGAATGGCGCGCAGTATCAGACTGTGTCCGTGGATTATCACGGAGGCATTCAGTATCCCCACATCGAGCGCGACAAGTCGCGTCCGGACTACTTGAGCGAGATCATTCAGCCTCTCGCTCAGGCGAAGGAAGCTCGGAAATAGCGGGCTAATCGGGGTGATGAGGCTGCGGAGTTAGAACGAAAGCTGAAGGAGTGCTGACCTGAAATTTAACTCAATGGCGATCTTCGGCGTGCTGTTCGTCGTGCTCGGAATTGCGGGTTTGGCCCATCCGAACGTGGTGATGCCTGCGAAAAAACAGGAACTCGAGATTGCCGGCAACAAGGTGATCATGGAAACGCGGAGGGTGGTGGAAATCCCGAAAATTCTTGGAGTCCTTCTGGTGGTCGCGGGCGGTGCTATTTTATTTTTGAGCCAGGTGAATCCAAATCTGCGTCGCAGATGATCACGACGGCCACGCGTGCTCACCCTCAGTAATGCTGGTTCCCTTCTTCCTCGGAAATGCTGACCTTTCCTGACATGTTGCGATAGACATAAATTGTGTAGCTCGTCCTACTAATTACATCAAGCTGAATCGGCACACTAGTGCTTGGAAAGCACAGATGGAAGTGCAATCATCACACAGATTTATAATCAGCGTCGCAAACAGAAGACTTTAGGAGGACGGATGAGTTCGCGAACGGGCGCGGTCGGGTTTGTTGCGTTTGTATTGATCTGCGCGGCAGCGGTTCCGGTAGCGGCGCAGCAGAAGCGTCCAATCACTTTTCAGGATCTGGCTGCGATGCACCGTTTAAGCGGTCCGCAGATTTCTCCCGACGGTAAGTGGATCGCTTACGAAGCCGGCACGCCGAATCTTGAAGCGAATCGGGTGGTGCACGATATCTGGCTGGTTTCCGCGGAGGGTGGCGACGCGCGGCAAATCACGCGCGGCGGCAGCGACATGCGCCCTCGCTGGTCACCCGATGGCAAGTGGATCGCATTTCTCTCGTCACGCGACGGCGAGCAGCAGGTTTACTGGATTACGCTGGATGGTGGCGATGCGAATCGGCTGACGTCACTCTCCGGAGGCGCGGACACCGAGCTGTGGTCGCCCGACGGAAAATGGATTGCGTTTTTTTCGAGCGTCTATCCCGATTGTAAAGACGAGGCCTGCAACGCGGAACGCAAGGCGCAGAGCGACAAAAGCAAAGTGAAAGCGAGAATTTACGAGCATTTGCTCTATCGTCATTGGAACGGCTGGTCGGATGGCACCCGCAGTCATCTGTTCGTGATGCCGGCCGGCGGAGGTGCTGCGCGCGATCTTACTCCCGGCGCCGATTACGATGTCCCTCCATTCAATCTAGGCGACCCAGACGCGATTGCGTTTTCTCCCGATAGTAGCGAGCTATGTTTCACAGCAAACACCGATCCGGATGCGGCGCTCAGCACAAACGGCGATCTCTTCACGGTGCCAGTGGCTGGCGGAGCCGCGCCGAAGCGGATTACGACAAATCCAGCGAACGACTGGGGACCAGCGTACTCGCCGGATGGAAAATGGATCGCGTATCGTGCGCAGACGCATCCTGGTTGGGAGAGCGATCGATGGCGATTGAGGCTGTACGACCGCTCGAAGGGCGAACCGATTAATTTGACTGAGAATGTTGATCGCAGTATCGATTCATTTGCGTGGAGCACCGACGGCAAGGCGATCTATTTCGCGACAGAAGAAAAATCCGAAATGCCGGTTTTTTCGATTGCTCCGGTATCCGGGAGCACGCCGAAATTGATTCTGGGCGACAGTTTCAATAATGAAATCGGAGTCAGCAATGATGGCCGCGCATTGGTATTCACGCGCACAAGCTTGACGATGCCTGCGGAAGTTTTCACGTCCGATGCAGATGGAAAAAACGTGAGGCAGATTACGCATCAGAACGAAGCAATTCTCGCGCAACTTGATCTTTCGCCGATGGAGACGTTCTGGTTTGCTGGCGCCGGCAAGACGCAGGTGGAAGGCCTGATGGTGAAGCCGCCGAATTTCGACGCGTCAAAGAAATACCCGATGCTGCTCCTGATTCACGGCGGCCCGCAGCAAGCCTGGACTGACGCCTGGGGCTACCGTTGGAATCAGCAAATGATGGCTTCGCCGGGATATGTGGTGGTGATGGTCAACCCGCGCGGTTCGCCCGGATACGGCGAAAAATTCGAAGCAGATGTCAGCCGCGACTGGGGCGGAAAAGTTTATGAGGACGTCATGAAAGGAGCGGATGCCGCGGTCGCGAAGTATCCGTTTATCGACGGCACGCGGCTTGCAGCGGCTGGAGGCTCGTTCGGCGGCTACATGGTGGATTGGATTGCCACGCATTCGAACCGATTCAAATGCCTGATCAGCCACGCGGGTTCCTACGACATGGTGAGCATGTACGGAGCGACCGAGGAGCTTTGGTTTATGGACTGGGAGTTCGGTGGGCCCCCGTGGTCGCATGCGGAACTGTACAAGAAGTATTCGCCAAGCGAATATGCGCCTGCGCTAGGTAAATACAAGACGCCGACGCTCGTGGTGGGCGGCGAGCTGGATTTCCGCATTCCCTACACGCAGGATCTTGAGTTTTTCACCGCGCTGCAACGCCAGGGCGTGCCTTCCAAGCTGCTGCTTTTCCCCGACGAGGGTCACTGGGTGCTAAAGCCGCAAAACAGTCAGCTCTGGTACAAAACTTTTCTCGATTGGCTGGCAAAGTATTTGCACTAACCTAACCATTGGTTTGGCAGCATCCCGATGCTGGCTGCGGTGAATACGCATGCCGACCGTATTTCTGCGCATTTCCCCGAATTGACATCTTTCCTTATCGCCTGTGAGAGTGGCAGCCCACTTCTAATTCACCGGGAGACCGACGATGCAGGCACCCAGGCGTCTCTGTCTATGCACCTTGATTGTGTTGGTCGCAGGCACAGTGCTCGCTCCGCGATCGCTCGCCGAGCACCTGACCATAACAAGTATGCCAGCTGGCGCCACCATCGAAATTGACGGCGCGGCAATTGGAGTGACGCCTTACACGATCGACTATCCGTCTTCGTATTTTCACAAGCCGCATACCGTGTTCAGCTCTCGCCTCGAACATGCGCTCATCCTCAAGATCCACAGGGATGGGTACACATCGCAGCAAATCACCTTAACCGATGGCCCATTGCAGTGGATTTCGGTGACGGGCCGGCGCCATGGCAGCTATTTTTTGTTGAAGGGCGGCCATTTCACTTTTCAGCTTGAGCAAGTTTCTGAAGCGAATGCGAAAACGCCTGTGGCGCCCCCAGGCGGACACGCCAGAGCAGGAGCCAGCAGCGAACAATCCGGAGCGATGATGAAGGCAAGTCTTGAAGCGGCGCATACCGCTGCGAGCACGCTGAGTTTCAGTTCCGAACCTAACGGCGCGGACATCTACCTCGACGGAAAGTTCGTCGGACAAACACCAGCAACGATCAGCGTGCAACCCGGGTCGCATGTTGTGGTAGTCAAAGCGACGGGACGCAAGACCTGGCAGCGCGATCTCGAGGTATTGAGGGATAGCCAGGTGGCGCTGCGTCCTGTGCTTGAGCTTCAGGCCTCATCTTCCAGTCAGCCTTGATGGCCTAGTCAGGACTTGTGATATCAACCTGCGTACGCACCCTTCCTCGACCAGCGAGCGTAAGCGCTTTCTCGAGGTAGACTTCGAGTTCGGGCACTCGCAGAATTTTTAGTGACGCTGCAAGCACCACGATTCCAATCGTGGTCGCGATCGCAAGAAGCAATAATGCGCCGAAGGGTTCTTGCCAGGGCATGCGCATTTCAAGCCAGCCCACCAATTTGTAGCAAACGAAACCTGCTGCCACAGACGCAGCCGTTACCTTGCAGAAAAAGAGAGTAAGACGGGCCTGCGCGTGGTTCTTGGTGCGGCGGTTGAGCAGAACAAATAGGACCACCGTGTAGGCGATAATGCCGAGTGAGCTGGCCAGCGCCAAGCCAAGATGCTGGGATCGCCGCACGAGCCACCAATAGAGCGGCAGATTCAGCGCCGTCATCACCGTGCCGACGATAGCCGGCGTGATCGTATCGCGAGTGGCATAAAAGCCTCGGGCCAAGTTGTATTGAGCGCCCCAGGCAAACATCCCGATCGAGAAAAAAGCGAGGGTGACAGCCGTGGCCTGCATGTCCGGTGCGCGCAGCCGTGTATGCGAAAAAACAAGATGCACGAGCGGCAGGCTTTGAGCGATTGTGAGCGCGGAAATCGGAACCAGCAGAAACACAATCCCCTTGAAAATTGAATTCAGAACGCGGTTGAGCTCATCGAACTTTTTCTCCGAATAGAGCTGGGCGAGAACGGGAAACGATGCGACGCCGACTCCTTGCCCCACGATGCCGAGCGGCACCCGCATCAGAGTCTTGCCGTAACTGAGCCACGTGATTGACGCAGGCTGAAGATAGGAGCCGAACCAGCGGATGATCCAGTCGTCAGTGAAAGAAAGCGACACCGCCAGCATGATCGGCACGGAAAGCTTCAGAAAAAGCCAGAAGCCGGGATGACGGACGTTGAAATTAGGAGAAAACTTCGCGCCCGCTCGATACGCGCCATAGATCTGCAGCAAAAAATTACCTGCAATAGCGCCACCCAGAACGCCCACCGCAAAACCCGTCATGCCGATTCGCGAAGAGAGCAGCACGCCGCCGAGAATAATTCCGACGTTGTAGACGAGCGGAGCGAGCGAGGGAATCACGAACTGCCCTTTGGCATACTGCACGGCGCTTAAGATACTGCCCTGATAAAAGCAGAACTGAGCCGGCAGCATCAGCCGAGTGAGAAAGACGACCCGTTCGCGCTCCGCAGGACTGAAACCAGGAGCGATGACGAGGACGAGTTTGTGCGCAAAGATTTCGCCAATCACTATGAGCGCAACTAGCGCGAAGCCCATCACGCTAATGACTGTCGAAAAAACGTGCCAGCCCTCGTCTTCAGACTTCTCAGCAACGTATTTGGCGAATACCGGGATGAACGTGACACTCAGCGAACCGCCAGCGATGAGATAATTCAGGAAATCCGGCAAGGTGAACGCGGCGTAGTAGGCATCTGTGCCGGCATTCGAACCCATCTGATGCGCGACGGTCCAGTCGCGAAAAAATCCCAGGATGCGGCTGAGCAGAACGCTCGCCATTACAATTCCGGTGGCCGCGAAGATGCGGCGATGAAGGGTGCCGGTCGTCACGACCGACATGGTAGATGGTTTGTCGCTGTGGAACTAGAGGCTTGGCCGCAAGTGTTTCCGCCGAAATAATCTGAAACTGCGATTCACTCGGCGGCGCCGGTCCGCACCGAAGCGCGACGCGCGGACTCGGGTGATTCCATCGGCTCGCGCGCGGGAGTTCCCTGCGGCGCCGCCCGCAGATATTGAGCCGGCCATGAGGCCTGGAAGCCTTCGACATGCGCCGCATGCAGCGGCCAGTACGGTTCGCGCAAGAACTCGCGAGCCATCAGGATCACATCCGCCCGGCCTTCCCGCAGAATCGTGTCTGCTTGATTCATTGACGTGATCATTCCGATCGCGCCAGTAAGAATTCCAGTCTCGCCCCGAATCTCCTCCGCGAACGGCACCTGGTAGTTCGGCGCAACTGGAATCTTGGCATTGGCGGCAGGAGAAATTCCACCGGACGAACAATCCACGAGATCGACGCCCAGCGGACCAAGTTGACCGGCAAGCGCGATTGATTGTTCGATATCCCAGCCACCTTCGATCCAGTCGGTTACAGAAATACGAATGAAAAGAGGCATGCCTTTCGGAATCACGCCGCGAATCGCGCTGACGACCTCGCGGACGATGCGCGTGCGGTTTTCGAGCGAACCGCCGTAGGAGTCGAAACGGAAATTCGAAAGCGGCGAAAGAAATTCGTGCAGCAGGTAGCCATGCGCTGAATGGATTTCGATCACGTCGAATCCCGCATCACAGGCGCGGCGAGCAGCCTCGGCAAATGCCTCCACGGTGACACGAATCTGCCGATCATCGAGAGCGATTGGATTCGGATAATCGTCTGCGAATCGCACATCGCTCGGCGCCACGGGAGTCCATCCTCCTCGTGATACGGGAATCTCCTTGCCGCCCTCCCACGGGCGGGCGGTGCTGCCTTTCCTACCGGCATGCGCGAGTTGGATTCCGGCTACCGTGCCCTGGCTGTGAATGAATCGGGTAATGCGCGCGAGCATCTCGATGTGCTCATCTTTCCAGATTCCCAGGTCCTGGGGGCTGATGCGTGCTTCGGGCAATACGGCCGTTGCTTCCGTAAAAACAAGCGAAGCCCCGCCGACGGCGCGACTGCCGAGGTGCACGAGATGCCAATCCGTCGCGAAACCATCGGTGCTCGAATACTGGCACATCGGCGAAACGATAATCCGGTTGGGAAGCAGAACATCGCGAATCTGCAGGCTATCGAAGAGCATTGGGCGGCTCCCAGAAATTCACTGTCGTGGTTCTTGCGGCGAAGCAAGGATAGCAAGGAGCTTTTCTAGCGTGAAGCTCAACGGTATTCGGAACTCCGATCACACTAGCCCTCAACAATCAGTCATCGCGGCGATGAACTTTCATATGGCGATGATCGGCCACCGGTTCGAGCAGCCGCAGCACATGCTCGCCGGCCCTTGCGTCAAAACGGTAAATCAGCACAGCGTCCGCAGCGCGATCGTCGGCAGCAAGCTCAAGCTCGGGATTGTCGATCACGATGTCTCCATTGTTCTTGATTCGAAGCTCGGATCCGACCTGCAGCGAAATTTTGGTTTCATTCGAACTAGAAGCCATGCGGATCTCCTTGCTTTTTTGGGGCCGCTGCGGTGAATTCGGTCGCAGCTATTCGATGTGAGAGAGGACAGGAAAGTGGCAAAAATTATCTGCGCTTCTTTTTGCTCTGCGCTGGCTCGTCGTGGCCTCCAGTCCACGCAGGCGGATCGCTTGCTGGAAAAGACTCCCGCGAAGCCTCGTCGACTTCCTCGTCGAGGCTCGGTGGCACCGCAACCGGCGTTGGTTCCGGTGTCCGGAGTTTTTTGGGAGCCGCAGATTTTTGAGGGCGACGCGTTTGGGGCACCATACATTTTTTCCCGTTGATTGTGGAACCTAGAATTTGAATACGACTCCGCCGTAAACCTTCGGGTTGAATTGATTGTCGCCGAAATACCGCGTCCCGATCATGTCCGCTCCGGCGCGCAGCCCCACCCTGCGAAAAGGAGTGGGAAAGTCTGCGCCGCCACCCAACTCATAGCCAAACGCTTCTTGATTTCCGAAGGCGGTCTGCGGAGTCAAGTGCGAATAGCCTACGAGGCCGTGGGCGAATACTTCGATTCCCCTCCGAGCTTGCCAGCGAAATCGTGGTCCACCACCGCCAAACAGGAACCACGAGCTCTGGTTGTTGGGCGAATCGTGTGTCGCGAACAGCTCACCCTCAATTCCAAACCAAGAATTGAAGTACCGGACGATGCTCAGGTTGAAACCATTCTGATTGCGGCTGATGCCGCCTTTGGCGCTGAAGTGGGTATAGGTGTAGCCCACATACGCCTGCCAGTTGTAGTTTACAAAGACACCCTGGACATATTGCGGGTCAGGCACCGGATTGGGCGTCGGCGCACTCGAAAAAGGATTAGCTGCAACTGAATCGCCAGGGGTGGGTGCGACCGATGCCGGTGAGAGTGAGATGGTGGTCGAGGAGGACGACGCGGGAACTGCGGACACGTCTCCCGTGGAAGATATTGTAAATGGAGCAGCTAGCAGCAGAGGATTTGCCGCGCTGCTTTGTGCGTACGAAGCGCCGGTGACAAACAACACGAGTCCGAAGAGAAATAGAACATGTCGCATCGCCCAAACCCCCAGATAACACTGCCTCGTCCTACGTCCATAATTTGACATGAGAATAGCCCGGCGTGTCCACCGGAATTGTTTCTTTTCTCCCAAGCGGGCCAGCGCAGGCGGCTGGGCTAGACACAAGATTCTCGCACAGAACGGTACAGGGAACATTGGAACCAAACCGGTTCAAGCTCCAGCTGTAGCGTTCTTACGAAGCAACCCGATCGCGAAGCGTGTATGGAAAAGCTCTCCCAATATGAAGCTTTAAGGAGAGAGCAGGACGCTCTGCGGCACCAGTTCATCTCGGCGGAACTCAACCTGGCGCTCACATTTGTCAGCATTTCCAAATCGACGAACGACGAGGAACGCTCCAAACGCAACCTCAACCATGCCAGGAAAGCCGTTGAAGTGGCGAGGAAGTATCTAGGAGAGACGAATCTGTCGGCGGCCATGAGGGAAGAACTCGTCGAAAAGTTGCAAAAACTAGACCCTCTGGTGGCGCCAGACCATCGGGGCTCAAAGGCCAAATGAGGTGAGGCGTCGTCCATCGCAACGGAAGTATCAGGCGTTTTGCGCCCTGGCATTGAGCGAGCTGTAGAACTCTTCTCCGCGCAGCACCGCGCGAATTCCGCGGATCAAATCCTGTGTTGCATTCGCCTTCACGACGAACCCATCGCAATCCGCCGCGCGAGCGATACGTTCCAATCCAGGAAAGGTGTGCGTGGTATAGACCAAA
>DATNKB010000136.1:0-3116 GCA_035603595.1 Candidatus Dormiibacterota bacterium | reverse complement strand
ACGGTGGGCTCAAATGCAGGACTCGTCCAGAGTTCCAGCGGCTCGGCCGGCTGCACATCGTAATGTCCGTAAAAAAGTACGGTGGGTTTTCCGGGCGCGCGCAGCGATTCCCCGTATACGAGCGGATGCATTTTCGTGGGGACAATTTCGATATTTTCAAGCCCCGCGCCGCGCAATTTCCCCGCCACCCACTGCGCAGCACGCTCCACATCCGGCTTGTTTTCGCTTTTCGTGCTGACGCTGGGAATCCGTAGAAATTCCTTCAACTCGCTCAGATTTTCGTCACGCTTTGAATCGATATACTCGGTCAGGTTCATGCTGGGCTCCCCAAGTTCTTTGATCTGCCAGGAACAGCTCAAACGGCTCGAGTGCGCCGCCCACAACTTCAAAAGAGCAAACACGTCATTTTAGGAACCTTACTCAATTTCAGCAAGCTATTTGGGAACTGTGTTTTTGGACACTTCGACGTTTCCGGGCGTTGACTCCCTCCACTACGCGTTGCACGATATTTGCATGATGCTAGAGACAGAACCCAAAGGCGGCCAGCGACGCAGCTCGCGCGTCTTCACCCGCATTCCTGTGCGCGCAACCGGCAGAGACTTGCTGGGAAAGAAATTTCAGGAAACCAGCCAGACCATCGTCATCAATGCTCATGGCGGTCTCCTTTACTTGCAGGCCGAACTCAAAGTGGGAGCGGAGCTGGTGCTGATTAATCCCGGCACGGAAGAAGAACAAGATTGCCGCGTCGTCTACCTCGGCGACACATCCGAAAAAGGGACCCGCATCGGCGTCGAATTTCTTTCTCCCAGCCCGCACTTCTGGGGAGTCGAATTCGCGCCGCAGGATTGGCCTACCCGCGCCGCTCCTCGCCCGGTCCACTAGTGGTAAAGTATTTCCGCGAGCCTCTCGCCAATCTCACGTGCGCGGAAAGACCCTAAGAACCGCAACAACCCCGAGCCATAACGCATGAAATTCCTCATCGCCGGCGCCGGCGCAATTGGCGCCTACATGGGAGCGTGCATGGCTCGTGCCGGTCAGGACGTTACTCTATTAGCCCGCGGCCCTCATTTGCGCGCCATGCAAGAGCATGGTGTGCGCGTGAAAAGTGACGACGGCGATTTCGAAGCGCGTCCAAAAATTGCTGCGCATCTCGAAGATGTCGGCCCGGTTGATGTTGTTTTCCTCGGTGTAAAAGCCCACGGCCTGACGCAGCTCGCCCCACAACTAAAGCCCGTCCTCGGTCAAGATACCGCCGTCGTCGGCACGCAAAACGGCATTCCCTGGTGGTTTTTTCAAGGCTGGGGCGGCGAGCATGCGGGCATGCATCTCGAACGCGTTGACCCCGGCGGCGCAATCGCAGCCGCGATCGAGCCGCGTCGAGTCCTCGGCTCCATCGTTTATTTCGCCACGGACATCGTCGAACCCGGGGTCGTGCGCCACACCGAAGGCAATCGCATCTCGCTCGGCGAACCCGACGGCACGCGCTCCGATCGCAGCCGCCAAATCGCCGAAGCTCTAATCGCCGCGGGACTGCGCTGCCCCGTGACTACGCGCATTCGTCAGGAAATCTGGGTCAAAATTCTCGGCAACGTCGCCTTCAATCCCATCAGCGCGCTCACCGGCGCCACGCTTGTAAAAATGGCTCGCGATCCCGATGTAAACGCTCTCGTCCGCAGAATCATGGAAGAGACCGTCGCCGTGGGCGCCAAACTCGGCCTCGAAGTTCCCATCACCATCGACCAGCGCATCGCCGGCGCCGAAAAAGTCGGCGAACACAAAACCTCAATGCTGCAGGATCTCGAAGCCGGCCGCCCCATCGAACTCGAAGCCGTAGTAGGCGCCGTCGTGGAACTAGGCGAGCGCCTCGATGTCCCGATGCCACACACCCGCGCAGTTTATGCCTGCACAAAACTCCTGGCACAAACCCGCGCCGCCACCAGGTAGTCAGCTTGCTGTGATTTATTCGAGGAAATCAATTCTCTGTCGAAGAGTGCAACTGAGGTAGCCACGACAACGCATTCCTCGTCGTGGGCTTTTCCGCTCAACCAACTAAACGCTCAATTAAGTTACTTCGCGCCACCAGTCACCGGCGCCGAATCAACCTTCGCCAAATCCACCTGTTTCCACTTTCCCGCCATAATCCCCGCCCGAATCTCGGCAGGACTCTTCCCAAGCTTCGTCTGCTGATAGCTATACACAGCCTCCTTCTTGCACACGTCGCAAATCGAGCCGTGATTGTCTCCAAAGCAATCCAGCAAGCTCGTATGCCCGACCTCGCGATCGCACCGGCAATAGCAAGGCTGTTGATAAAGCACAGGCTTCACTTTCGCAGCCATCGCATAAATTTTCTGCGTCCGAACATCAGAAAACTGCTTCGAATCAAGCGTGTCAGGCACAGCCCCAGTAGGAGGAGCAGCGTGATATGCCGGAATATCGGTATCAGGCCCAGACGCCGCAGCAGATTGCGCGAGCACTGAATCCGCACCCGGCTGTCCGCCATGCGCGAACCCAATTCCAAAACCACCCGCAGCCATCACCACCAGAGCAGAAAATATAAGAGCTGCCTGCTTCATCTCAAACCCTCCGCAAATCAACCACTAAAATATTGGACCGGCCCCCAAATCGTATCACGCCTAAGTGGCACAGGCACTCCTGCCTGTGCTCCGACGACCTCGCACCCAAATTCGCGCACCCACCGCCCTCGGCTCAAGTCCAGACTCCCACTCGCCCAGCACAAATCCACCCATCTCGCTTTTCTCTTTCGTACTGAGATTGACAGTCATCCCGCCCTAGCTTAAGGTTCGCTGAAAGAAGATCAAAATGACAACCGAGGCCCACAAAATGTCTACCTTCCCAGTTTTTGATCTTTCGAAATTCGCAAATGCTTCGCCCAACGAAAAAAAATCCCTGGGCCGCCAGGTCGACGAAATCTGCCGCCAAACCGGCTTCCTCGCCATCACCGGCCACGGAATCCCCGACGAAACCATCACCCGCGCCTGGAACTCCGCCCGCGCCTTCTTCGATCTGCCGGTAGAAAAAAAGCTCGCAGTAAAGATGCGTTACGAAGGCTACCCTTACGGCTACTCCCCGCTCCAATCCGAAGCCCTCGCAAAATC
>DATNKB010000135.1:0-4259 GCA_035603595.1 Candidatus Dormiibacterota bacterium | reverse complement strand
GGAGCAAGCTATTTGATTCTGTAGGGAAGAAAAAGGACTCTAGGGGATGCGCCCCTCCAGGAATGCAATCGCCTTGCGAAAGGCCCTACCACGATGACTGTATTGATTTTTCTCTTCGCGCGTGATTTCGGCATAGGTGCGGCCCAGTTGGGGAAAGAAAAATACGGGATCGTAGCCGAAGCCGCCGGAGCCCTGAGGCGCCTTAGCTATGACACCTTCCGCTGAGTCCGATAGGACAGCGACAGCGCGCCCATTCTGCGCGAGAGTGGTGACGCAAACAAAACGCGCTTTGCGATCGTCGCCGCTCAGTGCACTCATTTCCCGTAATAGCTTCTGCACTCGATCGGAATCACTCGCTCCAGGACCGGCATAACGCGCGGAAAAAATACCGGGAGCGCCACCCAGGGCCGGAACCACCAAGCCGGAATCATCAGCTAACACAGTGCCCGTTGCAAACCGGCTGTAGTGCAGAGCTTTTCCCGCGGAGTTCTCGGCGAAGGTTGGCGCGGCTTCCTCGAAAGGCGGGATCTCACTGAAATTTGGGAGGAGTGCCAATTCGATTGAGGAGTTGCCCGTAAGAACGCGGTACTCGCGCAATTTCCCCGGATTTGACGATGCGAGAAATACCTGAATCGGTTGAGGCGAGTTCAAGGGACCTTATCGCGATCGTGCGCTGAAATTCATGTGCAGAAGTTCCTGCTGCGCTTCTTGGAGCTGACGAATTCCACCCGCAGCGAGGGCCAGCAGTTGCTGAAGCTCGCGATCCGTATAGGTACGGCCCTCTGCGCTGGCTTGCACTTCGACAAAACGGCCGCCGCCTGTCATCACGACGTTCATGTCCACCTGAGCGCGCGAATCTTCTTCGTAAGCAAGATCGAGCAAGAGCTGGTCATCCACGATTCCAACGCTGACGGCCGCGAGCGAGTCCAACAGCGGCACGGAACGAATCATTCCAGCTGAAACCATGCGCTCGAACGCCAGAGCGAGAGCCACGAACGCTCCCGTTACGGAAGCGGTGCGAGTGCCGCCGTCAGCCTGAATCACGTCGCAATCAAGCCATGCCGTGCGTTCGCCGAGCGCTTTCAAGTCAGTGACGGCGCGAAGCGCCCTGCCGATCATGCGTTGAATCTCGAGTGTGCGTCCTGATTGGCGGCCTCGAGCGGATTCGCGCGGGGTGCGCTCCTCCGTGGAGCGCGGCAGCATTCCATATTCACCCGTGACCCAACCCTTGCCCGAACCTTTTCGAAACGAAGGGACTCCGTCTTCGATTGTGGCGGTGATGATCACGCGCGTGTTGCCTTCTTCGATCAGCACGCTGCCTTCTGCGTTGGAAATGAAATCAGGAATGATTTTTACCGGGCGCAAATCATCGGCTGCGCGTCCATCTGCTCGCAATGCTGGCTCCTCTCAGGATCCGCGTGTTTCACGGAGAGAACTGCTGGCAGACAGTTTGACGACTGCTGCGGCGGGTGTCAACAATCCTCATGAAGTAGCTCTGTTTCCGGTTGCGGAGTAAATCAGGAGTTTGCGGCCCCCGAAGTAACAAAACCTAGCGACAGTGTTAAATATCTAATTGGAAGGTGGTCCAGCCAAACTGCCCAGCACCCATTTCTGGCCAACTTCCGGTTCGCCGACGATTCGGGATTTACTGCGTGTTGGAAGTTGCTGAAGTTATAGCCGCAGGCGCCCAAGCCATGCCGTCGACGCCTTTGGTGAGCCGAATGGGGTCTTCAAGTTTCCAGTCTTTAAGATTCAGGATCTCGATGGTGCCGCCCTGGGGACAGCTCAGATAGGCGCGTATGCCGTCTGGCGCCAGTGCGAATTCTCCCGGTGTGGGTAGAACCGGAACGTCCGGGGTGTCGAACGTTTTTGAAAGTGCTCCAGTAGCGACATCTACAACGAAGAGCTTTCCTGATTCGGAATTGGCGAGAAGCCAACGGCCGTCTTTTGTGATCGCGGAAGAGAACGGAATCCTGGGGAGGGTAATCGATCGGACGACGGCATTGGTCGCCGTGTCAATGACCACAATGCGGGGAGTTACCTGGTCCTGCGTAAAGACGAGCTTGCCGTCGGGAGAAATCGAGATGCGCTGCACCTTTTGTGAGATTGGAATGGTGGCGAGCAGAGTTCGCGTTCGCAAATCGAGAACACTCACGCTGCCTGGCTCGTTATTGGCGGTGTAGATCCTCCGACCGTCCGGAGAGAACACAAACATGTGGGTGTGGCTGGCGCCAGTAGGGATTTCGCCCACGAGAGAGCGAGTCTTTGTGTCCACGATGTACACGGCGTTGGCGAGTTCCGCAGAAACATACAGCAACCCGTCGGGCCCAAAACGCGCGCAGTGCGGGCGAACTTCTTTGCCGAGATCGATGATGGCAACGGTTCTTCCCTGGCGCAGGTCCACGACGTGAATGGTGCTTCCGTTCGAACCGGGCTTTCCAACCCATGTGTTTCCGTAGATGGGAACGTAGCCGAAGCGACCGTCCGGAGAGACAGCGACCTCGTGTCCGTTAATGTCGACTCCCACTGTGACCAGAGCCTGTTTGGATATGGGATCTACGAGCAGAGCGCTGTGCTCCATTTGGTTAGCAACGAAAAGAAGATCGTCTGGGGGCGGGTCTCCAGACACGGCGCACGGAAGCAAAAGGCATGCGAAAAACAAAATGCCCAAGCGACGGTGTTTCATGATTGCCCTCTTCCCAAGGTGAGCGGAACCACCAATGGGTCGAAAGTATAATCCCACATAGGCAGATTCTGGGAATTCGATAAACTCGTTTCCAGGCGTTCTTCTCTGATTCTCGACGGATGACGTTCCACGATTCCATAATCCGTTAAGGGAAGGGACTATCCTGGCACGATCGGTAAAGGTGATGCCGATTGTTTGGTCTGCTCTAGGGGGAAACTGGAGCACAAGGAGCATACGAAGATGAAGCCGAAGAATACGATCTGCCTCTGGTACGACAAAGACGCGCACGAGGCGGCGCGCTTCTACGCCGCCACCTTTCCGGATAGCAAAGTGACCTCGGTTCACGAGGCTCCCGGTGACTATCCGGGGGGCAAGAAGGGCGATGTGCTGACGGTGGAGTTCACTGTGGTGGGCATTCCCTGTCTCGGTCTCAACGGCGGCCCGACGTTCGAGCACAGCGAGGCCTTTTCGTTTCAGATCGCGACGGACAATCAGGAAGAGACAGATCGCTACTGGAACGCGATCGTCGGCAATGGCGGAGCGGAAAGCCAGTGCGGTTGGTGCAAGGACCGCTGGGGCATATCCTGGCAGATCACCCCGCGCGTGCTAATGGATGCGCTTGCGGCTGGTGGCGCTGAGGCAAAGCGTGCCTTCGGGGCGATGATGAAGATGAAGAACATCGACATCGCCGCCATCGAGGCAGCGCGGCGAGGCTGATGTGCGCACGACGATTCTTCAAGTTAAGGACAACGAATAGTTGGAACGAAGTGCAGGATGGCGGGCTCAGCGCCTTATGTGATGCGGGCGGGTCTTAGACCCGCCCCTACGGAGCTATGTTGGCGGCATTAGCGGGAGGCTACTGCGCGCGCGTTGAACGGGCACCCACGAAGCAGTGAATTACTTAGGTCGAGGTTTCGCGGTGCTGCCGGGGTGCTTGGATTTTGGCGGTGCGGAAGCATTCGGAGGGTTCGTTGCCGGGGTTGGGTTCGATTGCGCAGGCGCCAGCGGCGCAGCGTTTGGGGGATTCAGGTCGAAAAATCCAGTCAGGTCTAAATGTCCTGCCAGAGTTTCAACTTCTTGTCCGTGGATCAGAATTTTCAGGCGGCGCACGGTCGCGACGTTGTTCTCCAATGTTCGCGATATCGAATCCACCACTAATTGCTCGCTTTCGATTCCGGAAGGAGTTTCCGAAGAAAGCGCATCGGAAAAGTCTGCGATTGCAGTTCCGTCAGGGAGTATATAGAACGCGAGCAGTTCGGCATCTGCTGGAATTGTGCGCTGTTCGGGCGAGGGTGTATTGGCAATCAGCGCCTGCAAGACTTGCTTGCCGCGCTCTACCGGGTCGGCCGACAGAGCAAGTTCCACGGTGGTGCTGGTGACGCGGTCTTGTCCCGCGCCCCAGTAGATTCTGGCGCCCTGCGGCGCGTCCGTCGGCGTCTTAATTTCAGGAGCGAGCACCTCGCGGCGCGCTTTCTCTTCGGATGATTGCGATTCGGCGAGGCCCTGCATGCGCTGGTGCAGTCCGCGCAAGCTGATGAGGCCTACGAGCACAGCCACGGTGAGAATTCCCAGA
>DATNKB010000134.1:0-5429 GCA_035603595.1 Candidatus Dormiibacterota bacterium | reverse complement strand
GGCCATGGATTCGATGATGAGAACGCCGGGCATGATGGGTTTGCCGGGAAAATGTCCCTGGAAGAAATATTCGTTGATGGTGACGTTCTTGATTCCGACGATGTGCTTCCAGCGTTCCATTTCTTCGACGGCGTCGACGAGAAGAAACGGATAGCGGTGCGGGAGGATGGCTTGGATGGCGTTGATGTCGAGAATCATCGTTGGCCTCGTGTGTGAGGTGTGCGCACCGGTTGCTTTGGCTCGGCGTGCCTGACCGTATATGTTGTCTCGGAAGCTGCGCCCAGGAACAAGCGAATAATTCTATACGAAACGTGACGGAGTGGGAATCGGGCGGGCAAACTGTCCGACGCAATTGGCAAGGGTATCGAACTCGCATATGTCGTACGAATTCGAAAGTTAGGCAGATAGCCGTTAGACATAAACTGTGGACTATCAACTAGTATGCAACTGCGTCCGCTTCCATTCTCCGCCGGCCCGGCTATTACCCTTGTTTTCTGGTGCGCGTGCGCGGCTTGGATAATGCCTGAAATCATTGCCTGGAGAATTAAACGATCAACTGATTTCTCGAAGATCCGCGATCAGGGATCTCTTAACCTCATAGTCGTGCTCTGGTGGGTCGGAATAGCGATGGACTCTTTAGTCTCGCTGCTATTGCCGAACGGCGCCATCATGTGGAAACGAAATTCGGTCTTCTTCGCGGGTATCTTCTTGATGTTACTGGGTGTGGCGCTTCGCTGGTACTCCGCAGCGATTTTGGGGAAGTATTTTACTTTCGATGTAGCAATACAGGGCGGCCAAACTCTGATTGAAGCAGGTCCTTATCGTTATATCCGCCATCCCTCGTACAGTGGGGCACTTCTGAGTTTACTCGGATTCGGTTTGGCGCTCGGAAATTGGGCCGGGCTTGCGGTCGCTCTATCCTGCTTGGGCTTCGCTTATGCTTATCGCATACCAATTGAGGAAGCCGCTCTGACTTCAGCTCTTGGCGACAACTACAAGCAGTATATGAAGCGTACAAAGCGGCTCTTGCCTTACCTCTTCTAGGGAGACCGCTACCATCCTCGCTCGAAGAAAATGAAAGAGGCTAGATGATTTCGAGACGCGATTTCATGGCTGGCTCCGTCGCTTGGTTGGCTGCTGCGAGTTCCGCAATGAAACCCTCGTTAGAAAATGAATCGATTCAAGTCAACGATATTCACTCCCAACTCAATCCCACACGCGTGCTGGCAATATCGGAACCGCGGACCTTGGAAGACGTGCAAAACCTCGTTCGTAGCACGGGCAAAGCTCAAAGGTTGATCTCCATTGCGGGTGGGAGACACGCGATGGGCGGGCAGCAATTTGGCACCGATACTCAGCTGATCGACATCAGAAAGTTGAACAGGGTGCTCAATCTGGATCGCAAAACGGGAATTCTGGAAGCCGAATCGGGAATTGAATGGCCGCAATTGATTGAAGGTTATCTCGCGTTGCAAGACGGTGGCAGTAAGAATTGGGGAATCGCGCAAAAGCAAACTGGAGCGGATCGACTGACGATGGCCGGAACCATCGCTGCCAATGCGCACGGCCGGGGCCTGAAGATGAAGCCGTTCATAAGCGACGTCGACTCGTTTGTTCTCGTAGACGCGACTGGCGCTGCGCACACGTGTAGCAGGACAGAAAACTCGGAATTATTTCGGCTCGTTAATGGCGGGTATGGGCTCTTCGGAGTGGTTACTTCCCTTAAGCTGCGCCTCGCGCCCAGGCGAAAAGTGACGCGGGTGGTAGAAATTCGAACAGTTGACGACCTGATTCCCGCATTTGAAAAACGCATTGCTGATGGATTTGAGTACGGAGATTTTCAGTTCTCTATCGAGCGTGCGTCGGAAGACTTTCTACACAAGGGAGTTTTCTCCTGCTATCGCCCAGTTCCGATAGATACGCCAATACCATCTAAAGAGAAGCAACTGACCGATGAGAACTGGAGACAACTCTTATATCTCGCGCACGCAGATGGGAAACAGGCTTTTGAAAGATACGCAGACTATTATCTCTCCACGAATGGCCAAGTATACTGGTCGGATCTACATCAGTTGAGTATCTATCCTGAGAATTACCATCGCGAAATCGATGAGCGATTGCATGCTCCCTATCCTGCGACAGAGATGATCACAGAAATCGACGTACCAAGAACGGAGCTGAAGGAATTCTTCTATGAGGTGCGGGAGGATTTCCGCAAGAACGGGACCGAGTTGATTTATGGCACCGTGCGTCTGATCGAGAGGGATGACGAGAGCTTCTTGCCTTGGGCGAAACAGGCGTATGCGTGCACGATCTTCAATCTACATGTTGTTCACAATCCTGATGGGCTGAAGCAGTCGGCAGATGCTTTTCGTAGGCTTATTGATATCGCTGCGCGCCGTGGAGGGACGTACTACCTGACGTATCACCGCTATGCAACCCGGAAGCAGGTTGAAAGCTGCTATCCGCAGTTCGCTGATTTCCTGAAACTGAAGCTGAAGTACGACCCCGAAGAGCGTTTTCAGAGCGACTGGTATCGACATTACCGAGCGATGTTCGCGGAGAGCTTGTGACATGCGTGGGGTTCGGCGCGAAACGGTAGCGATTCCTTGCGAGCAAAGGACGTAGAGTGGCTGGTAGCATGGCGGCGCTATGAGCGAACAAGTTGCGGGGATGCGAGATTTGTTGCGGGAGACGCGGAAGCGCGAGCGCGAGATGGTGCGGTTGCTGGGGCGATTTGTGCGTTGTGAATCGCCTAGCGGTGACAAGGCGGCGGTGGATCGGTTTGGGGCGATGGTGGCGAGGGAGTGGAGGCGGCGTGGGGCCGTGGTGAAGATTTTGAGGCAGCGTTTGCGTGGGGATCACTTGCGGGTTGAGATGGCTGCGGAGGCAAGGCGCGACTCTCGGCGTCGCGACGGAAGTGCGGATCGCGACTATGGGCAGATTCTGGTGCTGGGGCATCTGGATACGGTTTATCCGATTGGGACGATTGCGAAAATGCCGTTTCGCGTGAGGGGCGGGAGGGCTTGGGGACCGGGGACGTTTGATATGAAGGGTGGGCTGGTGCTGGTGCTGGCAGCGGTGGATGCGCTGTGGGCGGTTGGGATGCGGCCGCGGAAGCGGTTGGTGTTTTTGTGGACTTCGGATGAAGAGATTGGGAGCGAGACGTCGCGGCGCGTGATTGAGAGTGAGGCGCGGAGGAGCGATGCAGTGCTGGTGCTGGAGCCGGCGCTGGGGCGCGAGGGGCGGTTGAAGACGGAGCGGAAGGGAGTGGGCGGGGCGGAAATTATCGTTACGGGGCGGGCGGCGCACTCGGGGATTGAGCCGGAGAAGGGCGTGAATGCGGTGCATGAGCTGGCGTTGCAGATTGCGCGGTTGATGAAGATGAACGATCGGGCGCGCGGGATTACGGTGCAGGCGACGATGGTGGAGGGCGGGACGGCGGCGAATGTGGTGCCGGAGCGGGCGCGGGCGGCGGTGGATATTCGGTTTGCGAGGGTAGCGGATGCTGGGCGGATTGAGCGCGAGTTGAGCGGGTTGCGTCCGATTTTGCGAGGGGCGCGGGTGGAGGTGCGGGTTGGGGGGATGCGTCCGCCGCTGGAGCGGAGTGCTGGAGTGCGCGAGTTGTTTCAGGTGGCGCGCGGGTTGATGCGGGAGATGGGGCTTTCGCTTGGGGAGGCTGCTACTGGCGGCGGATCGGATGGGAATTTTACTGCGGCGCTTGGGGTGCCGACGCTGGATGGGTTGGGGGCGGTGGGGGATGGGGCGCATAGTTTGCGGGAGCATGTGGTGGTGAGGGAGATGGGGGTGCGGGCGGCGTTGCTTGCGGGGTTGCTGGCGGCGTTGTGATGCGGAGTCACTGAGCAGGAAGAAGGCGATTTGAAATTTCAAATATTTCAAATTTCAAATGAAGAAAGAGAAAAGCAAAAGCTCGGCCTAAAGTGCGCCGAGTGGTGACACGGCCAGGTAGTTCTTGTCTTGTTACGGCTGCCCTTCGAAGCTCAGGGTGAAAAGGCGTGCCCCACAAAGGATGAAGCGAGAGGCCCACGACGAAGACTGCGTCGTCGTGGCTACCCGATCAGGCAATTCGTTAGCGGAGGTATTCGTGGCGGAGGTAGGCGATGGTTTGCTGGTCGAGGTCGGAGTAGTCGGCATGGAGGGCGTCGCGGAGGGCGGCGTCCATGGATGGGGCTGTGGAGATGCGATCGAGGAGGCGGCTGATGTCGCTGATGCCGCCTGCTTCGATGATGGATTCGACGGAGGCTAGCGCGTAGGCGTAGGCGAAAGAGGCAGCGCCGCCGGAGAGCGACATCCAGGAACCTTCGAGCATTTGGAGGCTGGGTGCGCGTCCTTGACCTGCCAATTCGACCAGCGCGCCGGCCGCGCTATTGCTGCGGCGGCCTTCGATCCATTGCGCGACACCTTCCTGGATCCAGGTGGGGGCGCGTCCGCGGGTTTTTTGTCCGATGAAGCTGTGGGTGAGTTCGTGTTTCAGGACGCGCGCGAGTTCTGACGTGACACTGCTGAGCCCCTGGACCGGGATGCGGATGCGGCCATCGTTGATGGCGCCGGCCCAGCTGGGGGCGCGGGTGATGTCGGCAAAGGCCTGGCCGGTGTAGAGGATTACGCCGATGGGTTCGGGCGGGGTGTAGTCGAGCTGGGATTCGATGTCGTTGAAATCTTCTTCAAGAGCGTGAAGGATTGCGCTGGCGAGGTCGGGCGTGGCGGTGCCGCTGTATTTCAGGGCGAAGTGAGCAGTGACGCCTTCGCGGTAACTTTCTTCTTCGGCTTTGTCTTTTTGCGCTTTGGCGAGAGCGCGCTCGACTTCAGGGTCGGGGTGCAGGTGCTCGGCGCGCTGCCATTCTTCCACCGCTAGATCCATTTTGTTCAGGCCGTAGTAGGCCCAGCCGGTGAGCTTTGCGACGTCGGCAGAATTGGGAGCGACGCGGCGGGCGTGCTCGAGCGGGTCGAGGGCGGCGGTGAACTGGCTCTGGCGCAAGAGGAGCACGGATAAATTCAGGAGCAGGCCAAGATTTTCTGGGGCGAGGTTTAGAGCCTGGCGGTAGTGGTCGATGGCTCCGTCAACTTCACCTTTGGATAGCAGGAACTGCGCGGCGGTGTAGTGAGCAGCGGAAACTTTTTCGATCGCGGCTGAGGAGCCGGAGCGAGCGTCGGCTTCGAGGCGCGCGATGTAGGCGAAATCGATGGAGTCGTTGTGAACGGCGAGGCGGGCGATATCGTCATAGCCGCGGACGGGGGCGATTTCAGGGGCTGAGACGGGCGGCGGATCGTTTTGATGAGATGCCGGGGACGATGAGGAGTAGCCAAACTCGTCTTTTTCGATGCGGGCGACGATGGATTTGGGAAGACTGAAGCGACCGGCGGAAGTTTCGTAGCTGACGTGCTCGCCATCGTCGGTGACGTTGGCG
>DATNKB010000133.1:0-9527 GCA_035603595.1 Candidatus Dormiibacterota bacterium | reverse complement strand
CGCGCCGCAGGACGTTCTCGCGCAGCAAATCGTGGCCATGTGTTCTGCTGAAGACTGGCAGGAAGACGATCTGTTCGCGCGCATTCGTCGCGCTTATCCCTATCGCAATCTCGAACGTGCGCAATTCGACACAATCGTCGAAATGCTTTCAGAAGGAATCGCCGCGCGCCGTGGACGCTATGGCACCTATCTGCATCGCGATCGAGTAAATGGACGCGTGCGCGGCCGTCGCGGAAGCCGCCTCGCGGCCATCACGAGCGGCGGCGCGATTCCCGACAATGCACTCTACACCGTCGTTGCGGAACCGGAAGGCACGGTCGTCGGCACCATCGATGAGGATTTTGCCGTTGAAAGCTTGCGCGGCGACATCATGCTGCTCGGCAATACTTCGTGGCGGATTCGCCGCGTGCAAATGGGGCGGGTGCTAGTGGAAGACGCGCACGGCGCCGCTCCCACCGTTCCTTTCTGGCGTGGCGAAGCCCCGGCTCGCACTGCTGAGCTCTCTGCGCAAGTTGCCGACCTGCGGGCGCAAATTGACGAACGCACGCGCGATGTTCCTGCAGGGGTTCAGGTAGAAACTCTTTCAGCCGCGCAGCCCGCGCTGGCATGGCTAAAAGAAGAGTGCAGCGTCGACGACGCGGGCGCCGAACAGATCATAGAATACGTGGTTGCCGGCCGCGCAGTTCTCGGAACGGTTCCAACCCAACAAACAATTGTCGCCGAACGCTTCTTCGACGAGAGCGGCGGCATGCAGCTTGTGATCCATGCTCCGTTCGGCGGTCGTATCAACAAAGCCTGGGGGCTCGCGTTGCGCAAACGCTTCTGCCGCTCGTTCAATCTCGAATTGCAAGCTGCCGCCACCGACGATGGCCTCAATATCTCGCTCGCCGAACAACACAGCTTTCCGCTGGCCGACGTATTTCGATTCCTGCACCCGGCGTCGCTCGACCACGTGATTGAACAGGCCGTTCTTGCATCTCCGATTTTCACCGCGCGCTGGCGTTGGGACGCAAACCGCGCTTTGTTACTTCTCCGTTTTCAAGGTGGCAAGAAAGTCGCCCCGCAAATACAGCGGATGCGCGCGGACGATCTCCTCGCGGCAGTATTTCCAGATGCAGCGGCGTGCCCGGAAAATCTCGATGGCGAGGTGCGCATCCCGGACCATCCTCTGGTGCGAGAAGTGATGAAGGATGCTCTCACCGAAGCGATGGATATTGACGGCCTGAAGCAGATCCTCACGAAAATTCTCGATGGGACAATTCGTTGCGTGGCAGTCGACACGCCGGTGCCGTCGCAGTTCTCACACGAGATATTGAATGCGAATCCTTTTGCCTACCTCGACGATGCGCCCCTCGAAGAGCGCCGCGCCCGCGCCGTCGAAATGCGCCGCGTGCTGCCTGAGGCAGTCCTTTCCGAAGTCGGCCGCCTCGATCCCGCCGCAATCACAGAAGTACGCGAGGAAGCTAAGCTCGACGCGCGCGACGCCGACGAACTGCACGATGGCTTGCTCACCTTGATTGCATTGCCGGAGCCACACAAAAGCGATTCAAAAATATTTGAGCTCACGTCCGAAGAATCGAGCGCATGGCAGGAATTCTTCGAGCGACTCATTTCGCAAGGCCGCGCCACGCGCGCTGCTGCGCGAAGCCACACATTCTGGGTGGCGGCCGAGCGAGCAAAATCGTTCGCTGCGATTTTTCCGGACGCCAAATTCGAAACCGCGGTCGCAGATGTCGAGGCGGCGATTCCCTTGAAAGACGACGCGATCTTTAATCTCGTCACCGGCTGGATGCAGCATTCGGGTCCGGTCACATCGAACCAGCTTGGCAATGCGCTCGGCATTCCGCCAAACGAAATTGATAAGTCGCTCTTGCGGCTTGAGGCCAGCGGCGCTGTACTGCGGGGAAAATTCACCGATCCGGCGACGCCAGAAACAGAATGGTGCGATCGCCGCCTGCTCGCGCGAATTCACCGCCTCACCCTCGGCAAACTGCGCAACGAAATTCAGCCGGTCAACGCCGCGCAATTCATGCGCTGGCTGCTGCGCTGGCAACACGTCGCCCCGTCCACGCAACTTCTCGGCGAGCGCGGCACGCTCGAAGCTTTGCGCCAGCTCCAGGGCTACGAAGCTCCGGCCAACGCCTGGGAGAGGCAAATTCTCGCCCGTCGCGTCGCGACCTACGATCCAAAAATCCTCGACCAGCTTTGCCTCACAGGCGCTGTCGGTTGGGGGCGCCTTTCGCCGCATCCCGCGTTGCTCGACGATTCGCGCGAAGGCACGCGCCGCGTGATTCCAACCAGCGTCGCTCCGATCACATTTTTCATCCGCGAGGAATCCGAATGGATGATGCCGCGTCGCACAGAAGACGGCGCGGACGCCACGAAAGGCCTAAGCCCGAGCGCGGCAGAAGTTCTGCAGTTTCTGAAGCAGCGCGGCGCATCCTTCTTTCCCGATATCGTGCGTGGCGCAGGAAAACTGAAATCCGAAGTTGAATCCGCGCTATGGGAACTCGTTGCCGGCGGAATCATCACCGCTGACGGCTTCGACAATCTTCGCGCCTTGATCGACCCCAAGCGCCGCAGCGGCCAGGGCCACGGCCGCACCACGCGCCCGCGTCACAGCTCCGGCCGTTGGTCGCTTCTCTATCCAGTCGAATCCGACGACCGGACCGCCGCGCTCGAAGCCACCTGCAAGATGTTGCTCAATCGGTATGGAGTGGTGTTCCGCGAAGTGCTCACGCGCGAAGCCATCCTTCCGCGCTGGCGCGAAGTTTTGCTGGCTCTTCGCCGTCTCGAAGATCGAGGAGAGATTCACGGCGGAAGATTCGTGAGCGGCTTTCTCGGCGAGCAATTCGCGCTGCCGGTGGCTGTGGAATCGCTGCGCGCCACGCGCGACCAACAATCATCCGCCGAGACCATCACGATTTCCGCTGCAGACCCGCTCAATCTGGTCGGGATCATAGTTCCCGGCGAACGCGTGCCGGCGGTTTCCGGTCGCTTTGTCGCTTTCCGCGACGGCATGGCAGTGGAAGCGCCCGGCCATCGCTCGATCGAAATTGAGTCAATTGCCCAAGCCGGCTAGCCCCGCGGCCGAATGAAACACTCGCGAGAAAAATCAACCTCAGATAGCGCAGCCGTCATAGAATGCACGCATGGCCAGAGGATGGGAAAGCAAGTCCGTCGAGGACCAAGTCCAGGAACATCAGCAAAAGAAAGGAGAAAACACGACAAAGCAACTGACCGCTGAACAATTGGAATCGCACCGCAAACGGGAAGTGCTGTTGCTCTCGCGCTCGCGTGTCCAGAAAGATCTGCAGGCAAGCCAGAATCCCCGCCATCGAGACCAACTCAATAGCGCGCTAGCGGATCTGGATTCGCAGATTGCAGCTTTGACCGAAAAACCCTGAACGACGAGAGCTGGTGACGGAATTTCTAGTCATTCGGATGAGCCGATTCGGGCTCTTCGATGAAGACCACACCCACTCCGTTGCTGCCTTTCTCACGTCCCGCATCGAAATGAATCACAGTGCCGCGCAGCGATAGCACGCTCGACCGTTTGTCATCCCCCGCCGCTTCAATCACCACCCGCAATTCCGACTGCAGCTTCGGCCGGCTCTTCAACGTCAGATAAGCTCCCTGCAGGCTGATGTCGCGCACGGTTGCCTTCTCTTCGAAATTCGAGCCATCCTCTCCCTGGCCGCTTACCGTTGCCGCGAAACGAATCCGCCGGCGCTGTCCCACGCGCGATTTCGGCAGAGCAACATGAATTCCGCGCTCGCTAAGCGACACCGTCATCCCTTCCGTGGCCGCCCAGGTAGCGGGGAATTCATGACGCGCAGCGGAAAGAAAACCATCGATAATCTTGTCGGTCGAATCCGGATCGTGATGGAAGAGAATCAGATTTCGGACTTTGCACTCCCTCGCGATTTTCACGCCTTCAAGCCAGCTCGAATGTCCCCAGCCGTGCCTTTCCGTGGCCAGTTGTTCGGGGGAATATTGTGCGTCGTAAACCAAGACGTCCGCGCCATGTGCCAGTTCTCTCAGATTCTTGTCGAATTCAGCGGTACCCGGTTCGTTGTCGGTCGCATACACGACCGACCCGCCCGAAGTTTCGATGCGGTAGCCCAAGCATCCCTGGGGATGGTTCAGCCATCCGGCAGTAATCTTCGTTCCGCCAATTTCCCATTTTTGGCCGGAAGTTACTTCGTGAAACGTCCGGCCAGCCGTCATTGTGCTCACGTCCACCGGAAAATAAGGACTCGCAAGTTGAGCTTCGAGCACTTTCCGAAGGCTGTCCGAGCCCAGATATTCCGATTGAAAGCTGTAGAAGTTAAATTTGTTCTGCGATTCAAAAAGAGGCCGGAAGAACGGAAGGCCCTGAATGTGGTCCCAGTGGTAGTGCGTCACGAGGACGTGCGCATGGACGCCGCGCTCCCCATGGGTCTCCGTCCAGAGATTCCCCAGCATCCTCATACCGGTACCGCAATCGAGGATGAACCGCGTGCCTTCGGGTGAAGTCAGCTCCAGGCAGGGCGTGTTTCCGCCATAGCGCCACGTATCGCGCTCAAGCGTAGGCGTAGAGCCTCGTACTCCCCAGAAAACCAGCTTGGCTGCGTTGTGCGTCATCGCTGGGCGAAGCTTCCCGCGCGCCGCCCGCGCCCCCTGAGAGTCCCAAAGCTTCGAGGATGATGCTCATGGTAGGCGGTGGCAGCGCGCCAAGTCAATTGAGTTTCCCGCCGGTGTTCGTTCCCGCAATCCGTCCGCATTTGCCTCTGAATTTCGCTCCATGCTGGCCGCCGATACGGTGATGGGCCGGAACTTTCGCGTCATCCTACCTGCGAAAGGTGGTTCCAATGTCTGCTGTGCGAGTAGAATTCAGAAGATGCACGTCCATTCGCACGGCGCTGCCCATAACCACTCGCACACGCCCATTGATGCGAGCCAGGGGATGACCCTCATTCTCGGCACTGCCGTGGTCGCCACCTTCGCTCTCGTGGCGGTCGAATTGATCGCTGGATACGCGGCACACTCAATCGCACTCATTAGCGACGCTCTTCACAACCTGACCGACGTGCCCACGATGGTAATTTCTTGGTTGGCCGCGCGCTGGGCCATGCGTCCTCCCACCCCCGAAAAAACCTACGGATATCACCGCGCCGGCATACTCGCGGCCTTCATCAATTCGATGCTCCTGGCGATCGTCGCTCTTTTTCTGATTTACGAATCGATCCAACGGCTGCGCGTTCCTGTCGAAGTGGAATCCGGGGTGATGCTGTGGGTTTCGATTCTCGCGCTGGTGGTGAATAGCGGCATCACGTTCGCCCTTCATAGCGGCCGCCGTGACCTGAACATCCGTGCCGTCTGGATTCACAATCTTGGCGACGCGCTCTCGAATATTGCCATCATTGCCGGCGCGATCGTAATTCGCCGCACCGGGGCGAACTGGATCGATCCGCTCATCGGCATCGCGATAGGCGCGATGGTTCTCTGGACAGGTGCTGGGATACTTCGCGAGAGCACTCACATTCTGCTCGAAGGGCTGCCGCGCAATATTGATTTGAAAAAGGTCGCCGGCGCCATCTTGAAGGTCGATGGCGTGCAGGAAGTCCACGATATCCACATATGGACGCTAGGCACCGATCTCCACGCACTTTCCTGCCACGCGCGTATCCCCGATATGCACATGGAAGACAGCGAGAAGATCCTCAACCGCATCTGCGAAGTTCTAGCCCGGGATTTCCAAATCTCGCACACTACTGTGCAACTGGAACGGGCCGGCCTCCCAGCCGAAGCCGGCCCCTTAATGCCCGAGCCCGCGCCGGCCCGCCGCGCCGATTAAGTAGCGTAGGCTTCAGCCTGCGCCTACGTTGGCTAGGTGCTCAGCGATCCATCGAGTGGCTGAGACGCGCTCACGTCCTTTTCGTAAGGCACAGCGTGTGGAAGGCTCGTCCACGGGGGAGGCAGCCGAATGAGTGATCTGCATCCCGCGTTCAAACAATCGCAAGATGGCCGTTCCCTGGGGTTTCTGCTGATTCGAAATCAGAGCGGAATCTGCAGCGGCGTTCCTCGTTCCTGATTCAAACGCACAGTCGCATCCACGTCCAGTTCGCGCACAGCAACCGTGTGCCGTCCGCCACCAGTGGTGATGTACACAATCCTGTCGTCCACGCGCGTAAACGCTACCGCCTCGATTTCCTGTCCGCTTCGCAAAACCAGCGTGAACTCGCCCTCGTCCGGCAAAGATTCGGATTGTTCCAGGGCAAGGCGCTCGTCGTTCGCTTCCAACTGCGCCTGCTGTTGCGACTCTTGCGGCGCCCGCTCCTGGCGCGTGCCCTGCTCCTGATCTTGCCCTTGATCCTGAGCCGTCTGCGCATCAGCATCCGGATTCAAGTCCGTCCCAGGCTCGGGCGGCAGCACGTACGCCCCGCCGCCATCAAGAAAAATGAATCCGTTGCCCTTCTTCGGTTTCCGGCGCGCTCGGCGCTCGGCGAGCGCAAGCCGCTGCTGTGTGGCTGGATCGATAAACGCTTTAAGCTGCTCGTCACGCATCGCGATCGCATGCGCGAAATCGAATCCAAAACTCGACAAGGGGTCCAGTACCTGCTGCGTCGACAGTGGATCGATGCCGAGGCTTGAGTTAGCGGAACGAGCGGCAGACGCCGGTCTTACGGCGTGTCCATTCGCCGGTCGATTTCCACTGTGTGCCCGCACCGCTGTGTTATGAACAGCCGGCGCGCTTGCAGACGCACTCGGTGCCGCTCGAAAGTTTCCCGTCGCACGTTGGGCCTGAGAAAAGGTGGGTATAACCAACAGGACCGCGGTGGCCAGCCCGAATCTGCCTTGCATTTTCATGGCTGCCTTCCCTTCTTCCACAATATGAGACGCCCCCACTACCGCACCGGTTGCACGATTTTGGGGCAACTCTTAAGGAATGCCGCGCGCCCCGGCACAAAATCCGTTCGTTGGTGTCTACACCTTAGCCGAGCCTCGCATCCAGTGAAAGTGATTGTTCCCCCAAGAAATAACGATTTACGTTGCTTTTCCCGGTACGCTGGATGTGCTATAAACGTGCGTCCGAAGGGTGTCCGGATATGGCTCAGAAACAAGCGCTTTTGCCAATGCCCGGTGATCTGGCAACATTAGCGGGCTCGCTGCCGCAAGCGGCAAGTACAGCAAAGGCAAAGCCGATGGCAGACGCGTATCGCGAGGTTCAGCATTCGGAGCTTCCCTCCGCGTTCTGCCCGCGTTGCTCGGCACGGCTTGAGCCACGGAGTTGCAAGCTGATCTGCTCTTGCGGGTACTACATGTCCTGTTCGGATTTTTACTGAGTTTTGCCGAGAAAGATTTAGCGAGAATCCTCGCCGCGCTCAGCGGCGATTTCTCCGGTCACCAAATTCAAATACCAGCTGACAGATTCCAGGAGGCGCGAACGTGGCACTTAGAATGACGGATCGAGAAATGGATGGCGTTACCGTGCTCGAGATCGAAGGGCGCATCGTGCTCGGCGAAGAAAGCAATGCGTTCCGCGAAAAGGTGAAAAGCCTGCTCGCAGCCGGCAAAAAGAAAATCGTGCTCAATCTGGCCAACGTCGGCTACATCGACAGCGCCGGACTCGGCACTCTGGTAGCCACCTTCCACAGCGCCCGCTCGCAGGGCGCCGTCCTGAAGCTCGCCAACCTGGGCTCCAAGTTCAAGGAAGTGCTGCAGGTGACGAAGCTCATGACTGTTTTCGACACCTACGACAGCGAGGCCCTCGCCGTCGCTAGCTTCGCGAAGTAGCCCGCTTCGTCTTTACGCGTCGCGGTCCAGCCAACGTCTTCTAATGCTAATGCGCCGGACCGCGCGCTGCTTGCGTGGCATCCCCCAATCTTCCAAGCGCATGGCCTTGAGCGTTCGCGCTGCCCCCGAAATGGTCTCCACGTTTTTTCAAGGGTGCTGCGGGCCGCTCCGACGGTAGAATAAGTATGCAGCGAATCGGCGTCAATCACGCGGGCAGCTGCGAGATGATATTGCCGCATTGACTGTCTTCTCCGAGGCATGCGCTCCGACACCCAATGAGGACACCTTCTTGAATCAGTTGAGCGGTGTGAATCCGCTTGATTCGAGCATAACCCAAGGTGGGATACAAGCCATTCAATGTCCTGCTTGCTCGGGGTTTCCCATTCGCCCTGCGCTCGAGACCTACCATTCCGCGTCACTGTACGAATGCCCTGGATGTGATCTGCACTTCTGGCACCCGGCTGCTATGCCCGACGCAGCCTGGCACGAACAGACCTATCAAACCCGCGATCAAACCGCGCTGCCGCTCGAACCTGGCCACCGATTTTTCCTGTCGGACCCAAAAGCACCTAAGAACGGGAGATTGCTCGATCTCGGTTGCGGCGTGGGAAATTTTCTTGCCGCGGCACGTGATTCCGGCTTCGAAGTTGCGGGAGTGGAACTCAATCAAAGTGCGGTCCGCTTTGCACGCGAAACCTACGGCCTGCGCGAAATTTTTGCGATGCGTCCCGAAGAGTTTCGTGCGGCAAATCGGGCCAAAACGTTCGACGTTGTCACATTTTTTGAAGTGCTCGAACACCAGGATGATCCGCAGGGATTTCTCAAACTTGCTGAGGAGTGTCTTGCGAGCGGTGGATACGTCGCCCTGAGCGTGCCAAACCGCACCCGATGGCAAAAAGGCATCGAAACACTTGATTATCCCCCCAATCACCTCACGCGCTGGAGTCCGCTGGCGCTGCAAAACTTTCTCGAGAGGAACGGATTTGAGGTTCTATCAATGAAACAAGAACCTCTGAATGTAGGCCGCGCCGCTCAAGTCTTAAGCATGGGGCTTCGAACGGGCCTCGTCGCAAAAATTGCAGGCGAGAAGCCGCCATCTCCGTCCGATCTGGCCGTGATGCCGCCAGCCGAAATGGAAAAAGCGATGGACAGGATGAACGATAAACCGGGGCACCGGCTGGCTGCTCGCCTCGCCGCATGGAAAACTTTGGCCATGATTCCAGCCGCCACAGTGCTGCTTCCGTTCCTGCGACTGCGCGGATTCACCGGATTGTATTTATACTGTCTGGCACGCAAGCGAGATGGTGCCTCGAAGGCAACAAGCTGACATGGGCACACCGGCAGTCACGGTCCTGATCGACACGTACAACCACGAGCGCTATATCGAGGAAGCCATTCTGAGCGTCCTGGAGCAGGATTTTCCGCGAGCAGAAATGGAAATCCTTGTCGTGGACGATGGCTCGACCGATCGCACCGCCGAAATCGTCCGCAGATTCGCCCCGGATGTGCGTTTGATCCAGAAGGCAAATGGCGGCCAGGCATCAGCATTCAACGCGGGCATTCCCGAGGCAAAGGGTGAAATTGTCGCATTTCTCGACGGGGACGACTGGTGGGCGAAAGAGAAGCTCAAAGTTGTTGCGAACTATTTGGGCGCCCGGCCACATATCGGGCTCGTCGGCCACGGCATTTACGAAATCGATTCCGATAACGCAAATACGAAGGCTACGATTCCGCAGCGCACTCAAGAA
>DATNKB010000132.1:0-9221 GCA_035603595.1 Candidatus Dormiibacterota bacterium | reverse complement strand
GCACCGTCGTGCGCTCTGGCAACCGCTTCTTCCAAGTCGGCGCGAAGAGCTAGTAACTGCTCGAATGCGCGGCTGACCGAGCTTTCTGTGTAGTCCTTATGGAACGGCTGCCGCCAGTTCTCCGAGTAGTATCGAAGCCTCGCAGTGGTCTCCGCGGCCGAGAAACCAGCTCGGCGGCAATCCACGCTTTTTACCCCCGCCGATTCGAGAACATCTACGGCAGTTTTCACAGCGTTCAGATCTGCGTGTAGCATGCGAATAAACGCGCGGCGTAGGGAGAAGTTAAACCGGCAGAAAGCCACAAGCGCCGCCGGATCGTAGAACATATCTCCGGCAGAATCCTTTAATAGCCTGCCTTGTTCGAGCAGGCCGTGTTCCATCATGTCCCGCAGGCTGTGACACCCATCGAGCGTCTTAAGAATCTGCTCGAGAGGCTCACACCAATCGAGAGAGGCCGCATCCGCTTCGACAAGCACTGGCTGTAGAACGCGAGCGACGTCAGCCAGCTTGATTTCTTCGCGGTATAGCGCTTCGGGGGCACAAAGCGCGAAGTATTGCACCAGCAGCAAGTCGATTTTGTCGCGATCCGCATTTGTCTTTCCGGGCCGTTTTAGAAGGCGTTGAATAAACGCTCGAAGCGCTTCCTCGCTGGCGTTCAGAATTTCCGGAGGTAGCTGCCGGATCTGAAACGCTCGGACCTTTTCATCGATCTCGTCAAACCATTGGAGGTCGCGATCGAACACGTCTCGCGTCGGTCGCAGGGCAGGAAGTTCGCCTGCCGGATAGAGAGCGGGTGCAAGTTCGAATTGCGCTGTGAGCGCTGAGTATAGCGGATATGCAAGCCGCGCCTCAGTCCATCGCGCGGCGAACTCAGCGGGCGCGCCGCCGCCTGACTTCTGCGTGCTTTCTACATCGGTAAAGGTGATGCCAAAAATTTTTGGCGTCATGGTTTAATAATCCAGTTTCCGACATCGCCCACGAAGCGCGTCGCCACCGCTTTTCGGCCATCGTGATATCGCACCGCAACCACTTTCGCGCCCGCGTCGAGCGAACCGTCGGAATTTAGAATTCGTACTCGATCCTCGAATTCGAGCGGCAACGTCGAAGCAAACAACACTTCGTGTGCCGTTCCGAACTCAATCACCGTTGACTCCTCCAGATGTTTTGGCCCGCTCCCGAGCGCTATCACCTGCACAGGCAATCGCACGGGCGATGCGTTCGGGAAAAGCCGAGCCAATTTCTCGACACATGTCTGCACTGCTGCAATCGGCTCAACCGCCGCTTCGTGTGACACTGAACCTCCCGCCAATTCTCGGAGCCGCGTGAACTACCAAAACTTAAGATTAGGCACACCCAAACAAGCAGAAATTGCCCTAAAGGATGATTGCAAGTCCGCGGCCAAAGATTTTCGGTTCTAGGTTCGCTAAACCTCTTAGAATTAGAGGTTTGAAAGAAGGCCGTTTGATGAGTCGTCTCACCCTGACACAAGTCGTCTCACCGAATCGGCGTTACTTGAGCCAGCGGCGCTTGCCCGCGAGGGAAACGGGTGATCGAGTCTATTTTACGGTTACAGTTTCGACAGGTAGTTTCGCAGCGGAGCGCGATGGGATCTGATACCGCTTCAACTTGCGATAGAGGGTTGCTCGACTGATTCCCAACATTTTTCCAGCAAGCAATTTATCCCCTCCTGCTTGCTCGAAAACACGAAGGATCGTCATTCGCTCGAGATCTGCCAGCGCGGTGGTGGAAAGAGCGGACGAGTCTCCACCAGAACCGGTAGTTTGGTCAGCCGTGCCAATGGCGGGCGGCAGGTCGTTCACGTCGATCGTGCGGTGGTCTCCGAGAGCAATAGCTCGCGCAATACAGTTCTCAAGCTCGCGAACGTTTCCAGGCCAGTCGTATTGCAGAAAGCTCTTCATCGCTGCTGGAGCAATCTGAATGTTCTCTCCAGGCGCATACCGGTCGAGAAAACAGTGCACGAGCTGTGGAATATCCGAACGCCGCTCGCGCAGGGCGGGAAGATGAACTGTGACCACGTTCAGCCGGAAGTAGAGATCTTTGCGAAACGTTCCGGCTCGGTAAGATGCTTCCAAATCGCGGTTCGTGGCGGCAATCACGCGGACATCCACTGGATTCTTTTCGTTGCTTCCCACCGGCCGGACTTCTTTTTCCTGCAGCACTCGCAGAAGCTTGGCTTGCATCTCGAGCGGCAATTCACCGATTTCATCGAGGAAAATTGTGCCGCCATTAGCCGCGTGAAACAATCCCGGCTTTGACTTCAGCGCACCGGTAAAAGATCCCTTTTCGTGCCCAAAGAGTTCGCTCTCCATGAGCGTCGGCACCAACGAACCGCAATCAACGGCGACAAACGGCATCTGCGCGAGCGGCCCGCGATAATGCATTGCGCGCGCAACCAGTTCCTTTCCGGTGCCGCTTTCTCCCATGATCAATACCGGCGTCCTCGTATCTTTGAGCCGCGAAACCATTCTCATCACGTCTTGAATTTTTGCGGACGTTCCTGTGATTCCATCAAGCTGCGTCTCGGTATTGACGCGCTCACGCAGGAACTGGTTTTCGTTAACCAGCCGAACCTTCTCCGCCATCCTTTGTAGCAGTTGCCTCAGCTTCTCTACGCGAAATGGCTTTTCGATGTAGTCGTATGCGCCTTGCCGCATCGCTTCCACTGCTGATTCAATCGAGCCGTGTCCCGTCATGATCGCCACTTCTGTGCGCGGCAGCTGCTCTTTGATTTTCCGAAGCAACTCCACTCCTGTGAGATTGGGCAGCTTCAAGTCAGTCACAATAATGTCGGGCAGCACGGCTTCAACCGATTCGAGCGCCGCCTCGGCGGTTTCCGCTTCCGCACAATCAAATCCCAGGCCTTGGCCCACCGTCATGCACAACCGGCGAATGCTTTGCTCATCGTCCACAATCACAAAACGGATTTTCTGCTCGTTCGTCATGGTTTCCCGATTGTCTTTTCTACCGCAGCCATCAGTTGATGGACCCGGAAAGGTTTTTCAACGCAGGGAGTGCCGGCTTGCGCAAGCAGAGCAATGGTTTCATCGCTCGCCGTATCACCCGTAATGAAAATGATTCGCGACGCCAGTTCAGGCCGGTGTCGCTCGAGCCAGTCGTGGACATCGACTCCCGTAATACCGCCGGGCGTGCGAAAATCCGAAATTACACCGCGAAAATCGCCGGTAGCCAGAAGCTCCAGCCCTTCCACGGCCGAAGCCGATGCCACCACTTGGTAGCCGCGCCGCTCAAGCGCGATTCGCAAGAACGCCGCCACAGACGGCTCATCCTCGATCAACAGGATTCGCCCGCGCGCCACGGCAGCAGTCCCGCTCGTGGTCATCACTGGCCGGCCTTTGCGACGCCCAGTTCTGCGGTTTGCGTCCCCACGGGCAGCCGCACGATGAACGTGCACCCGACGCCGTCTTGATTATTTCGAGCCGTGATTTCTCCACTGTGTGCCCGCACGATCCCGTAGCAGATGCTGAGGCCAAGTCCTGTGCCCTTTCCAACTTCCTTCGTCGTGAAGAATGGATCGAAAATCCGTTCGGGTTGCAGAATCCCCGGCCCATTGTCGCGGATCAGAACCTCGAGCTCGTTTGCTCGCTGTATCGTCAACACTTCGATTCTTCCCGGCCGCCGCGTCTCCTGAATCGCGTCATAGGCGTTATTCAAGATATTGAGGAACACTTGTTGCAATTGGTGCGGGTCTCCCACAACCACTGGCAAGTCCTCTTCATATCGCTCGACGAGCTCGACGCCGTGATTCGAAAAATCATACGCGCGAAGCTTCAGCGTTTGCCGCAGCACGTTGTTCACCTGCACGGGTTCACGCTGCGCCGGCATCTGCCGGGCAAAGCTAAGCAAGTTTTGAACGATGACCCGAGTGCGCTGTGCCTCTTGAAGAACCACGCGAAGCTCTTCTTTTGCCGCCTCGGGAACTTGCGGATTCTCCAGCAGCAAATCGGTGAAACCGACGATAGCCGCCAAAGGATTGTTCACCTCATGCGCCACACCGGAAACGAGCTGGCCCAGGGCCGCCATTTTTTCCGTATGCATCAGTTTCGACTGCAAATCTGCGGCATCAGTCACGTCCGTCATCACTACAACGATGCTATTGATGTCGCCCTGCTCATCCCGCATCGGACTCAAGCTGATCGAAAACTGTCCGGCAGTTCCATTCCCGCGTACCACTGGCATCTCGAGATTGTCGACCGCGGCCCCCTGCAGCGCCCGCTCAAGCGTCTCCTTGAGCACCGGCCTCCGCGCCGGGGGAATAATGTCCGTGAGCGAATGCCCCAACAGATCCGACTGTTGATATCCCGCCTCAAAACAGCGGCGGTTCGCGTAGCTGATCAATCCAGCCGTATCCAGCACCAAAATCATGCTCTGCGTGTTATTGAGAATGTTCTTGTTGAAGTCGCGCTCGCGCCGATACCGGCGCTCCGCCTCGCGGCGGTCGCTGATGTCTTTCACCACATGAATCGTACGTAGCTCGTCGTTATGTCCGCTGTGAATGCGCGACGCAGAAATCAGGTACGAGCGATCCGCCGCTGGAAACATGAACTCCTCGTGCAGCGCAGCCGGGTTCCGGCAAAATGGGCACCGTCCCGCCTGCACGCTCGACCCGAGCAGTTCGAGCTTTCCCATATCCCGACCAACCGCCTCAGCCGGCTTTACCTTCAACAAATCCGCAAGCGCGCGATTAAGCCGGAGGACCCGGTTGTCCGCGTCATGCACCACGATGAGATCCGAGATCGCGTCGAAATCCTCCACCCACTGTTTCCGCGACCGCTCAATCCGCGAGAATAACCGCACATTCTCCAGGGCCACCGACGCATGCCCCACCAACGCCCCGAGTAACTGCCTGTCGGTCTCCGTCATCCTGCGCAAATCCACCAGGCAAAGCACGCCAAGCAGTTCGTTTTCGCTTCCCCTCAGCGGCGCGAGTACCGCCTCACGCCAACCCAGCGCATCCGCCAACTCTCGGCCAAAGAGCACCGCTGCGGACCCGGTGCGCAAGTCCGAGGCAGGTACCGTCGCCTGCTCCGCTAGGACCGCCGCCAAACGCTGCTGAACCTTCGCATCCCAGCGCTGGGCAGGGCCGCTCAAACCTGCGATCGACCATTCCGAATCCCGTACTACGGCAAGCACTGCTGCCCGTGCTCCCAGCATGTGCGCAGTCCGCGCTGTCAGGCGTCGCGCGAATTCCGAGGTCCCCAGCGAAGGATTTAATTCTAGAGTCGTGGCGGAGAACTGGCTCAGCAGGCTCTCCAAGGAGCCGTCGAGGTCTGAAGACACATCCCGGGTTGGTCGCAATGCACGCATGGAGTTCGAGGGGCTGCGCGCTTCTGCTGCGCAATGACGTTACGTTCTTATCTCAATTTGAGTCAAGGCGGGTCGCGCTTGATGTTGCCGAAAGGTGCAATCTGAGACTGTCGCATTATGAGACCAGAATAAGTGTTTCCTACGCCCAATGAGACGATTGCCGGTCCAATCGAGCAGCTCTCAGGCACTCCAATTTATATGCATGCTATTGATTACAGACGTTTTAATTGGATGTTTGTCTGATACAGCGCTTGCAACAAGACATCCACTTACATGGCATCCCCATTGCAATTTCTATTACCGGAGCTTTGTCTGCCCGGGTAGGGGGTCGGCATGAAGCTAAGAGTTCGTTCAATCGGGTTGGTCGTCGCGCTAGTCCTGTCGGCATCTGCGGTTCTGGTTCCAAAGGCCTTGGCGCAAAACACTCCCGTCGACACTGCCAAGCGCAAGGTCAAGACGAGGGTTGTTCCAGATTTTCCGATCCTTGCAAAGCAAATGAACGTAACGGGCAAGGTCAAAATCGAGGTGACGATCTCGCCCGATGGCCGAGTAACCAGCACGAAGGTAGTTGGGGGCAGTCCGCTGCTGGTTGGTTCCGCGCTGGACGCGATTAAAAGGTGGCGCTTCGAGTCAGCTACCAAAGAAAGCACCGAGATTATCGAATTCGATTTCAATTAGACGGCAGACGCACTTCTCCGGTGGGGGAGAACGTATCGATGGGCATGCAGTGGAGGCGTAAGTCATGACGATCCGCAGAAAGCTCTATTTCGGATTCGGCGCCATTCTGGCGATTATGCTGGCGCTGTTCGTGGTCAATATGTTCACCGTGGTGCGGGAGCACGCCGCGCGCTCGGCCGCAGCGGCCACTCTGAGCGATGTAGAACTCATTGAGAATGTACGTTTTCAGATGATGGAAAACCGCCTCTTCCTCGAAAACTACCTATTGAGCGGCGATTTGCGTGACGAGGAGAAAACGAACAAGGGAATTTCCAATCTTCTCGGGCTTCTGAAAGACGGCGAGGGGAAAGGGAACGACTCCAATCTTCGGACCGCCTTCGGGCAGGTGGAGGAGAACGAACACAACTGGGCCGAGAATTTCGCCAAGCAGATGATCGCGAAGCGCCATCAGGTGGATGCCGGCGATGCGACCGTCTCCGATCTACAGATTTATTACCTGCAGCACGATCCGGCTTCGTGGACGACGAAATCAGCCAGCGTCCTCAACGACGCAAGCACGGGTATTCGCAAGACGCTACAAGACTCTAACGCTTCCGCAGCGTCGGCCACCACGTGGAGCACCATCATTACCACTGCCGGTACGCTGGTTGCGATTCTTCTCGGCGTCTGTATCGCTTTCTTCACCGCGAAAACGATTCGCGAACCCGTCAATCAACTGATTGCAGTGGCTCAACGGATCGGAGAAACCGGCGATCTCGAACAATCGATTGATATCCATCGTGCAGACGAAGTAGGCGTGCTTGCCAACAATTTCAACAAAATGATTGTTCACCTCAAAGAGATGGCCGATGTGTCGGCTGCTATCGCGGAAGGGCAACTCTCCGTAAGCGTGACGCCGCGTTCTCAGCAGGACACGATGGCCAAAGCATTCGCTCGGATGACGCAGGGTCTTCGCGACCTCGTCCGCCAGGTACGCGATAGTGCGGCCCAGGTTGCCAGCGGCGCGGGACAGATGGCCAGCGCGTCGGATGAATCGGCGAAAGTCAGCGTGCAAGCCGCGTCTGCGATCGATGAAGTCACCAGCACGATGCACGAGATGAGCATCAACGTGCAGAACGTAGTTAAGAACACGCAGGTGCAGGGTTCAAGCGTCGCGGAAACTTCCGCGTCCATCGACCAGATGGTCACCTCCATCCAGCGAGTTGCGGATACCGCCAAATTGCTCGTCGATATTTCGCACCGCTCGCGCGACGAAGTTCAAACCGGCATGGTCACCATGGAAAAGGCTACGCAAGGCTTGAATCGGACCAGCCACGCTATTCAATCGTCGGCTGAAATTATTGACGTACTTGGCCGCCGTGCGGACGACATCGGCAAAATCATCGAAGTGATCGACGACCTCGCGGAGCAGACCAATCTTCTCGCGCTCAACGCCGCCATTGAAGCTGCACGAGCCGGTGAGCATGGCTTGGGATTCGCAGTCGTTGCTGAAGAAGTTCGCAAGCTCGCCGAAAAATCTACTCAGTCCACGAAAGAAATCTCGGAGCTCATCGAAGGTATTCAGAAAGAAGCTCGCGAAGCCGTCGACAACATGGAAAAGAGCACCTCGATGGTTCAAGAGGGCTTGGTTCTTAACAAGGAACTAAGCGGCGCGCTCGAGAAGATTTCGGCCGTGGTTTCCGAAGTCTACAAGTTCTCGCAGGAAATTGGTGCTGCCACCACCGAGCAGTCGAGCGGCTCTTCCCAGATTGCCAAGGCCACGAACCGCCTAACAGAAATCACCCAGGAAATTACTTCTTCTGTTGAGGAACAAGCGTCTGGCGCACAGGGCGTCGTGCGCGCCATGGAGAAAATGCGGGAGCTTGTGCAGCAATCCACTTCGAGCTCGACGGAACTTGCTGCGGCTGCCGAGCAGATGTCCAAGCTTTCGCGTAATCTCCTCGATTCGATGGACCGGTTCGTTATCGACGATGGTCATTCCGACAGTCGGCGATTTCCGCCACGGCGATCCGGACCTGGCTCGGAGCGCCAGAGTGGCGCCCGCGAATATGCGGAGATGGCTCGTACCTGAGCGACAAGAAGATTATGGACAAGGAAATCCAGGTCGTCGGATTTCGGATCGGCCGCGAGACCTTCGGCCTGCCTATCTCCATCGTTCGCGAGATTGTGCGCGTGCCGGAAATCACGTCGGTGCCAAACGCCCCCGATTACATCGAAGGCGTTATCAACCTCCGCGGTCGGATTATCCCCGTAATAGACTTGCGCAAGCGTTTCAACGAAAAATTCACGGAGCCCGGCAAGAAGAACCGAGTCGTCGTCGTCGAGATGGAAGGACGCCGCATCGGCCTGATGGTGAATTCCGCTTCCGAGGTTCTGCGCATTCCACCCTCGGAGATTGAAGCGCCTCACTCGGTTTTTCAGGAAGGTGAGCTCGACTACATCACGGGCGTCGGGAAATTGAAGGGTCGGCTGGTGATTCTGCTCGACCTCAACAAGATTTTGCAGCGCGGCGAGCTGAGGCGGCTGGAGGAATTTTCCGAGCCCGCCGCTGTTCCTGTTGGCGCGACACGACATTAGTCGTCGTTCCGCAGAGCACTTTCGACGAGGAGCGAATGTCCACACTGACCACTGAAGTTCCACTCACAGACCCCGAGCTCAAGCTCCTACAGACTCTGGTCTATCAGGAATGCGGCATGTACTTCGACGAACGCCGCACCCATTTTCTGCGCGATCGGCTGCAGCGCCGTCTGAAGGCCTGCCAGATGGATTCGTTCTATAGCTACTACCGTTTGCTCACTAGCCGCGAAGGAAAACAGGAGCTCACCGCTCTCCTTGAGAACCTCACTGTCAATGAGACGAGTTTCTTTCGCATTCGCCCACAGCTCGACCTTTTCCAAAAAGTCGTGCTCGAAGAAATTCTGAAGCGCAAGCAGGAGCGCCGCGATTGGACGCTGCGAATTTGGAGTGCCGGCTGTTCAACAGGACAGGAGCCTTACACGCTCGCGATCCTCGTCTGCGACGCTCTCGCCTACTACTACTTGCGCAATCCGTTGCCGTTCGAAATGCCCACGCCAAAACCACTCATACCGCCGCCATGGAAAGTGGAGATTCTAGCTTCGGATATCAACTACTCTGCGCTGCTCACGGCGCAACAAGGCATTTACAGCGAAGCACAAATGGAAACCGTGGATTACACC
>DATNKB010000131.1:0-4734 GCA_035603595.1 Candidatus Dormiibacterota bacterium | reverse complement strand
ACGAACTGGATTCCGCCTTTGGAATCGGCTTGATAGACGCGCACGGTTCCCGCTGGCAGCGGCATTCCGAGACTGCTCTTTTCATCATTCTTGAAGCGATAGAGAACTTTCACCGGTTGTGAAATTGGATTGCCGATTCCTTGCGGACTACGGAACCAGTATTGCTGGCCTTCGACGAGGAGATATTTCTCGACCGGGACGCCGCTACCGGATAGCAGGCTGATCTGCTTCGATTCATTGTTCTGGATGGAGGTGCGGCGGCCGAGGGTGTAGAGGTGATATTCGGAGAATGCTTCCTGGCCGAATTGCTGCGGGGCGGCAGCGTTTGTTTCCAGCGCCCCCGCATACGCTTTGGCTCTTGCTATCGGTGGCTCGACGCGATTTAGTTGGCCGGCGACGAGCTGGAGCTTGGCGTTGGAGTAAGCGACGCCGCTGTTGTTGACGAGCGTGACCCAACCATCGAGGTCGGCGGTTTTTTCGTCGCGGCCGACGGTGAGAACGTAATCGGCGCTCCAGTTCATATTGCTCGTCAGGTAGGACGCTTCGACACGCTGCGATTCCGCGCCGCGATTTTCGAGCATCCAGACGAGCGTGGGGCGGCTGTAAAGATTTTCGGGGAGATCGGGGAAGCGATAGGAATCGGCGGGCATGCCCGTGACGATTTCGTTGCCGATTTTCCAGACCGGGCCGTTGTTATCGGCCAGGAGCATGGCTTTCGTTTCGACCCATCGCGTGGAACCGGCATCTTTTTCGGCGCGCACCAGGGTGACTTCCTTGCCGACATATTTTTGGAGGAGCTTTTGGGGATCGAGTAGATCGAATTCGTAATTTTGTTCGATGACGTTGAGCTTCGCGGGGTCGACGAGCGACCGGAAATGAACTGTGGCGGGATTGATCGAGGCGGCGACGTCTTCGAAATGCAGCGGGAACAGGCCGGACGGAAGGTGGATCTGGCGAACGTCACGCACGAGGGCGATGTTGGAGTTGTAGACGGTGACGGCGAGATCGACCTGGTCTTTTTCCGTGGTAATAGCGGGCTGCTTGCGCGCGGCGTCTTCTTTCTGCGGTTGGGGACCTGCGGCTTGAGCGAGATTTCCAGAGAGCGGCAGAAACGCGAGAAACATAAGGGCGATGCCGGCGCGAATGTTTTTGTTGGAAAGCGGATGCATGGGCTGTCTCCTTGTGGCAAAACTAAGTGGCGAAACTACTCCTCTGGTTAGAACGGCCGAGATCGAAAGTCTTGCCGAGCTATTTCACGGGATGCCAGGTCTTGCCGGCGTCGTCGGTTGACCATCTTTGATTGCTATTCGCCGTGACTGTGGCGTTGGAAGCGCTTTTTGCTACCACTGCGACCAGGTCTTCAGACGTGGGTGACGGAAGCTTTTGCCAGTTTTTGCCGTCTTCGGTGAGGAAGACGATGCCTGAGCGGCCGACGAGCCAGCAGATTCGCGGTTCGGGGGCGGATCCCGCAGTGAATTCGGCAGAGGGATTCAGGAGCTGTCGCTGCCAGGTGGCGCCGCCGTCCTCGGAAATCTCGACGAAACCGCCGCCGGCGATGCGATAGAACATGTCGGAATCGGGCGTCGAGATTACAGTTTCGGTATAACGTTCTTCGGCTGGTTTTGCCTTTGCTGCGGATGTCGCCGCGGCTGAACCATGGAGATTCCGGCTTGTGAGTCCGAAAGCTTGAGATTTTTTTTCGGCGCTCGGAGGCGGTGCGGGCGCGGGAGATTTCACGGCGTCGGCTGAACTCGTCGCGACCACAATCGACGGAAGTGAAGCGTTCAATTCGGGAGCTGGGGCTGCCGGAGCGGGCTCGGATGCTGCATCGCGGTCCCTCTGACCTGCTGCGCCGGCACTTATCCCACCAACTTGTTTTTGTGAATGAAAGGCCGAAGCACGGCCTGCAGTTGCTCGTAAAGGACTCGGAGTCGCTGCTGGAGCACTCCTTGAAGCCGTGCCGCCGCGAAGGTACGAATCTTCGTTTCTTTGTGCTCGTGGCGATTCGGAATTTGATGAGGTGCTTGCGGCGGGTTTCGCGGAATGTTGCAAGCGGGAGGTTGTGGTCGCTGAGGGCGGTTGTGTTTTCGGCGCAGATTTGTCCGGCGTTGCAGCGTCGCTGGCTTTCTTTTCGGGTTCGGGTGCGGTTTGGTCTTGCGGTGACGGAGCTGATTTCGACATCGCGACCTGATTAGGCCCGATGGTTGTTTCGCGCGAAGCGAAGCGCATGAAAACGAAGGTGCCGAGAACGAGCATCGCGGCTACTGGAATGAGCCAGCGAAGATTGAGCGATCGTGCGTCAGGGGATTTGCGCTCGGGGAACTTTGTTTCGGAATGCGCGATGAATACAGCGGGTTTCGCTTGTGCAGGGGTGCGTGCGGCGTCCAAGGCGACTGCTGGGACTGGCCGTGCACCCGCGAGAGCTGGTTCAAGTGCGAGATCGGGTTGCACCATCTGCCCGTGGCTGGCGCGCACCATTGCTGCGAGTTGTTCGCGGCAGCGCGGGCATGTGGAGAAATGAAGCTCGTATCCGGCGGCTTCGTCAGCGCCTAGCTCTTGGTCGAAATACGCGGCCAGAAGCTCGGCGTCGGGACAATCGCCAGCCGCCGTGGAATCGCGCGCAAGACTTCGCCGGAGCAGGCCATCCATTGCGTTTTCGTTGTCCTGCGATGGCATGACGCTATTCTCCTTCTTTAGAACGGGCCGGTCCGAAATTCTTGCAAAAATACAACGCGAATCGCGTGGCTGCGGCCATGGTCAATCACGCGCCGACAACGCGCGCGTCAAATCGAATGGCCATTGCTGGCGCGCGTATTCGAAGCACAGTTTCAACTGCGCCTCGGTTAATTTTTTTCCTTCGCGGAGCGCGACCTCAACGCAAAGCTTTAAATCCGCGCGTGTCCGCTCGAGTTTGCGTGAGACGGTGGCTTCGTGTTCGCCGAGCAGCTTGCCGATTTGCGCGAGCGTCAGATCGTCCACGTAGTAGTAAGCAAGGCGCAGGCGATCGCGAGGGGTGAGATCACTAAGTGCCGCGGTGACGCAGGCCTGCATGATCGCGAGGTAGGCGTCGCGTTCGGGGTCGGGCGGCGCGGTTCTCGTTTCGGGCAATTCGCGTGCATCTGAGTCACCGTTGCTGGGAGCGTCGAGCGAATCCATTTTTTGCGTGCGGCGGATTTCGTCGATGTGGCGTTGTGCGAGAATCGCGTGCAGCCACGTGGATAATTTGCTGCGGCCGTGAAAATAGTCGAGAAGCGAACGGCGCGAGCCGTCGGATGACTCGCGCAGACCGTAGAGATCAGCGTAGAGCGAGTCGGCCATCTCGCGCGCTTTCGAATCGTTGGCGCCTGATTTCGAGAGAATCATGCGGGCGGCGCGGTGGAGTTCCGGGCGGTAATGCGCGATGAAATATTCCCAGGCAGCGCTGTCACCGGCGCTGCAGGCGCACGCGAGGGCTAGGTCGCTTAGATGGAGGCCTTCGAGATATCCGGCGACGATGCGGTCATCCGGAAGCGAATCCGGGAAACGGCGGGCGGCGCTGCGTTCGAGTGCGCGCTGAAATTGTTCGCGCGTGAGGCTCCATTCGCGAGGTACGGCAGCGGTTTGCCAGCAGCACGCAACGGCGGCGTTGAGCGCAGGAGGAAATCGATGCGGTTTGTCGGCTGGCATCTTTGCTGGGCCGCCTCTGGGGAGGAATGATACTAGAATCGGGGCACACGGGAGCGATCGGTCGGGCTTGCAGGGTAAGGAATCGGAGAGGTGCAAATTCGCACAGGCCCTTCGGTTCTCAGGATAAACAAGAGTGCCTGTGCCATTTAAGGCGCATGGGCCCGCTCCGACGCTTAGGACGCACAGAGAGTCGATTCCATTCAGATCGCACTTCAGGGGCTGAAGCCCGCCTTTCTGCGACGAGCAAGGTGCCGCGGTTGAAACCGCGGCCTACAAACCCTCCCTGGTGGCGACTTCTTGTAATGTGCCGGCGAGTTCGCCTATAGTCGCACTCGAAAGTACAAGAAAAATGTCGCCTGGAGGAATTGGATGACGCGTCGCCTTGCGGTAATGATCGGATTGCTGTTGTTTTGCGTTTCGCTAAATGCGCAAGCGCCGAAAGAGGCGCCCAAGAAAAGGATCGCCGTGCGCGCAGGGAGACTGATCGACGGCAAGAGCGAGCAGCCGATTCTGAACGCGATGATCGTGGTCGAAGACGGCAAGATTCTGTCCGTTACGCCGGGTGGGAGCGCGCCCGCGGGCGTTGAGGCGATCGATCTTTCGCACGCGACGGTGCTCTCGGGACTCACTGATGCGCACACGCACGTGCTGCTACAGGGCGACGTGACCGCCGCTGACTACGACGAGCAACTTTTGAAGCAATCAATTCCCTATCGCGCGATTCTTGCGGCGCGCAATGCGAAGATTGCGCTGGATCATGGCTTCACGACGTTGCGCGACCTGGAAACGGAAGGCGCGATGTATGCGGACGTGGACGTGAAAAAGGCGATTAATCGCGGAGAAGTGCCGGGGCCGCACATGTTTGTTTCGACGCGGGCGATGACGCCGACGGGGATGTATCCGTTGCTCGGCTACTCCTGGGAAATCGAAGTGCCGCACGGAGTGCAGTATGTGGACGGCGTGGACAATGCGCGGCTGGCGGTGCGCGAGCAGATTTCGCGCGGAGCAGATTGGATCAAATATTACTCAGACCGCGCCTACTACTTTGGCTCCGATGGCGTGTTGCAC
>DATNKB010000130.1:0-14188 GCA_035603595.1 Candidatus Dormiibacterota bacterium | reverse complement strand
GAGGTTTCGACCCCCGCCACTTCGGTGACGGCTGCTCAGAAGAAATCTATCGTGACAGTAACAGTTCTTTATGCCGATCCGAAATTTGAAGTTTCGGCGGGAGGCATCATATCGACGCTGCCAAACCGTTCCTTTGCAAATCAGACTATCGTTACCCAAAATCCCGGTTCGGTGCCAACCCAGGGAAACGTCGTTATTACTCAGATGATTTCGAGGCCGACCGCTGTGATATTTGCCGGTGCGAATCTTAGACTGGGGCACGATTTCGCTTGGCGATTTGATCAGCGGCGCGGGGCCTTCTATTTAACTGGTACTGTAGGCCTCAACGCTAACAACTCCGCTGCCGAATTTGGATTTGGACCCTCCGTATCATGGCGAGCATTAATGTTCAGTCTGCTCTACGACTGGGGGCACGACGTTCGGCTCACTCAAGGAGAGTCTGTCGGAATGATTTGGTGCAACCAGACCGCTGCTAATGGTTCGATACCGAAATGCAGCGGCTCTCCACCGGCACCATCCACAGAAAAATACTGGAGGGGCGTAATCGCTTTTGGCATTAGTGTCAGGGTTCCTTCTGTCTTTGGAGGGGGTGGCGGGTCTTCCGCAGCATCGGGCGGTAGTGGCCACTAATGCTAATCAGAGGGCAGAGTTTTCACCTTGGTCTGAACTTCCACGCCGACGCGTCTGTCCCAGCCACGTTCTCTCAACCACTTCAGCCTCGCGTGAGTCTTTGTCGTGTTTCCAAGCCCCGTACACGATTCCTGCGGTTTTCGGCGTGCATCGCTATCAACTGCTCATCCGATAAGTCAGCTACGATCGAACGAACCATCTCACTGTGATGCTCGAATCGTCGGCGTAAAAATGCAGCGTGTGTTCGAGTTTTGCGTCGCCAGCGATCATTGCTCCTCCTATTGAATTGGACCTTTCTGCTTATACCGATAAAAAGCTCGCAACGCTTCTATTCGGAGCAGGATGCGGGCGAAATTGCAGTCGCGATTTGCGCGTCTTCGCCCGTCCGCAGCTTTGATTGCCTTTACCATTTCCCAGTGAGCAGGTCAAAAAGGGATGGGCCACGAACTGGTATCCCAAGGATCTTTCCAGTGGGGCGTTCCATCTTGGCTGCCACGTACCGATCGAAAGCCCGACTCACCATGTTGATTCGCATCATTTTGTGTTTCCTCTCTTGGTTTTACTGTTTTTGCCGTCGCTTACCGGAATTCACGCTGCCGTCTTTACAGCGGCCCATAGATCCGTCTTTGGAATGCTGACCCGTGTGAAACCACTGATTCGAAGGTTGGCCGTTGAAGTAAAAGCGTGTGATAACTTCACCGCATCGACATTGCATCACGTCATCTTCTGTAAGACGCACATTCATCATTCGGACAGTCGCAGCCGCCCAATGGTCGTCTCCGTCCACCCGAATATCTAATAGAAATTTCTTGTCGTCTTCGCCCAAAGACAGATAGTGCAAATCACTCATCGATGGCCACTCATTCACGACTTTTCCACCCGAATTACAGGTGCAACGATGAACAAAGCCTGTTCACCCAAATCAAGAATACCGATCATGCCGCTTCGATAACGCGATGGTTCGGCGATCAGATGAATTGCAGGCGCGTCAACCGTCAGCCTTTGTTCGCCGACTACAAGAGACGCCCTCATTCAAATTTGCCCCTCAACATACGCGTTGGGTGATATCGCAGCCGGCACATCTCTTAAATCCGGGATATCTGGATCGTCTTCGACCATCTTCTGGATATCGCTATAAAGCAGGCACGGACCATCTTGCTGCGCAGATGGGAGACAGGCTTTGGACATCGTTGATTTGTTCCGTGCGTCTTGATGTGCTTGTACCTCGCGAGCGCTGAAGAAACCGATTAGCCACGTCAGAATGAAGAAAAACAGGGTGCGGATTTTCTTGGTGGGTTGCGGCAACGAATGCTCCTTGTTTGGAGCACCCGTTTCGCTGACTACGCGCCGTGATGCGGACTTGCTCGAATTTCAGAACTGTGGAGATAAGAATATAATAGGTACATATACAGATCCACCATTATGTGGGGCAGGCGTAAGGGTAGGCAAAGGACGTTCGGGCGGATCGATGAAACCGCTCGTCGAGTGCGGCGTCGGGCTTTTTCCTTGCCTGTAAGCTATGGTGAGAGTCAAAAGATTCATCGAGAAGTGTCGGAAAATCCTCCCCTTTCCGCAGTACATCAGATTTTCAATCTGATCTTCCGTTCTGTTATCCATCTCCCATCGAAGAACGCGAGCTTCTCGTCCGATGGATTTCACGGACCTAGGCGCGCATCGCATATACGAACGAGAATTTTTCCCTTCGTGAGGGTCAGGCGAGAGCCTAAGGCGCAGACACGACGCAGCCTTCCGTTATTTCAGGAATCGCTGATTGGTCCGTAGGAGTATTACGCGGTACCGTGGTCTAGCCAATGCCCGGGTTTGTTCGCTCCCTAGGAGTGAAAACAGTGCGAACGCCCAGGGCTCTCCAGTCTCACATCGACAGTGCGAGCATTATGCCGAGATCGCAGCGTGACCCCCTGCCGCGATCTGCGTAGCCCACCGTTGGGGAACATTTGCGGTAGCCTCTGGGCTTGAGTCCTGAGCCAGTGCAATGCTTTGAGAGTGGGGGCGAACCTGCACTCGGAAGCTCTTGAAGAGGTAAGGCCGGTATTGGGCCGTGTGGATGAGCCAGGAATAGAGGGCCTTCGACGTGTCCGGGTTTGTTTCGGCAGCTTGTCCGATTTCCAAAACCATCAGGTCTTCAAGGCTTTGACGTGTGTCTCGGTCATCGGAGAACTGGATCTGTTCACCCAGAATGAGTCGGTCTTGGTCGATGAGTCTTAGTTCTAGGAGGCGTTCGGAAAGGCCTGAAACTGCCTCGGTGGCGTAGAACAGCTTTAGTGGGCGTATGCCGTACGGAAGAAAGGGAAGAGCTTCTGACAACGACGCTTGTACATCAGGTGCGTGTTTTAGCAGATCCTGTTCTTCCTGTGGAATATGTGGAAGATGAGAAAATAATCTTGGGCTAGAGAGTGAATGTGGAAGGCCTGCCAGCAGGTCCCGGAATGCCTCTCCAATCGCGGTATCTTTCTTACCGTGAACCGAAAATAGTTCTTGTATTGCGTCAACATCGTATTTCTGCGCTGTAGCGGCACCTTCAAAGAGCGCTTGATAGATCCTGGCAACCCATTCCGCTGGCAGTTTCTCAACCTCGACATCGGGCGCCTTCAAGTCGGATGATGCCATCTGCTCAAGAATTTCATTAGCTTGCGCACGGACCTGTTTCAGGAGCTCTTCTCGATTAGGAGATTCGAGCGCTTGCTTGAGCAGGTCCGTGCCGGAGGGTGCCTTTGCCGTAGCAGAATATTGTGAATACATGTTTTTCCTCTCCCTCTGAAAATTCTTGCCAGCATGGTACTGTTTTAAAATTTCCTTGAGGAATAATACGTTCCGAGTATTTGCTCGACGAACCTGTTCGGGCGTAAGCTCCAGATAGGTCGCGGCTTCCTGGATTGTCCGACAATCTCGCCACAGTGAACACGCTACTTCCCAATCGGTTGGAGCAATGGTAGCCGGTCGGTCGAGAGAAACAACAACACGCCCTAAAGCATCTACTAAGATTTCTCTGAGGCGATAGCGGGTCATCAGAAATTCGTGAGCCAATGAGCGCTCCGACGCAGAATCACTGTAAACATAGCGCCTCAAGATCTCTTGTTCCTCGGGAGGGATCCGCGAAATCGCACTTCTGATCTTGTCGTCATCGGGGTTGGCAAGAATATTCGACGATCCGGTTGGAAATGCATCGAACTGATCCGCCCCCACCAACGAATGCTGCCACCGTTGGAGGCGAATGATGCGAGGGCGCGCAAAGCGAACAAATGCGGCATACGCATAGCCCTCGAAGCCTCCCTTATCTGGGTCGAAATGCTCATTGAGTGTCGGCCAAGCATATACAAAAAAGTCGTGAATCAAATCCATGCTGTCGGCTGGAGAAACTACGAAGCCCTGCCGCGCTAGCCGTCCCAGGGCGCCGAAAAACAAAGGCCTGAAATGTACGTAGGCCTCTTCCATTCGGGGGACTGTCCGTTCCATCATGATTCTAGACATACACTGTGTTCCTATAGATGTCCACTAGCCTGAGGGTTCTTAAACGCGTATGGCTAATGCCTCGGGTTCCTAGACCCGCCCTCGTGAGTTCGGGGCCATAATCACCCGTCATCTACTATTTGCATCCCGAGCGAGTCACTGGCTGAGGAAAAGTTGTGCCCTAACATACATATTATCAGCTTGTTGCGGGTGGGGGGGGAGAGAATGCTCTCGGCAACTCAGGAGTCCTTGGGGCGCTTACGGCCAAACTGGAAATGAGAACTTTCCTTGCGGTGCGGGTTGAAAGCCATTCTCTCGGTCCTCCACATACAGTTCCGCACTCCACATGATCTTTCCTTGCTCCCAGAGCACCTCGTGAACTACCAACGTATTAGGCCAGTGGGGCTTGAGAAAATGCCTGAACGTCAAGAAGGCCGGCTTCGGATTCAGCGACAGGTCGATTTGCGTGGTCGTACCACATCTGACTTCAAGCACATCGCTCGTGGAAATAATACTTCTTTTTAGTTTAAAGAGATCAAGAGCTGGTGGCCGATGAATATGGCCGCACAAAAGCACCGAAATGCGGTGCTTGCTGAGGAATGCATCCAGAGCTTTCCTCGAAGCCCCGTCTATCTCGAGAATCGGCAAAAGTCTAGTTGTCGGTTTATATTGGCGGGAATGATGAAGGCAAAGTACGCGGATCTCATCTGGGCTTGGCTTCGCGAGCTGTTGTTCTAAACCGGTCAGGTGGGAAACGAATAGCCCACGTGCCAAAATGCGATCCATGTCGTTAGGGTCGACATCTACATCCGTATCGATTCGCAAAAACTGTAACCTCTGGCCTGTTGCTAATTGAATGATAGGGTCGATCTTGGGCAGACCAGGAAAGATTTGTGCAAAATCGAGGTGGGAAGGACCCAGCATCGGAAGAGCGGTTGGAGGGGGCGGATTTATGCCGGGCCAGTGGTCATGGTTACCTGGGATTCCTCGGTTAGTCCAATTTTTGTCGCCAAGGCCAATATACGCACCTTGGGGTGGGCGAAGCTTGTCACTAATGAATTCGTTTGCAATATCGTATTCCTGTGGATCACCCCGCGTAGTGAGATCCCCGGTGACTATGAGCTCGCCCTCCGGATTCGTTCGCTTGAAGTTCTTCACAAAATTTGCAAGGTGTCGCAGAGACATTCCCGAGTGACCAAGGAGTCCATCGAGATAGGGCCATCGCATCCAAGCCGCCGTCCGAGCATTCGACGATGTAGGGTCCACGAGCCCAACATGAAGATCCGAAATCTGAACAAACGTCGCGAGGGACAATCGCGCCTCCAGGCTCAGCGGATAAGCTAAACTGTAACAGAACCTCTCATCCAATTCTAATCACTTTGGGATGGTGCTCGAACGACGCATCACCACCTGTTTCCAATTGGGACACTGCCTTTAACTTCGATCAACTTTCTCTTGAACCCTCGATGTGGGCTGCTCAAAGCACGGCTTCATTCCTCCTCTGCAAGGTTCGCTTCGACTATACGCAGATCGAAGTGGTTCAGAGGATCGGTCATATCTAAATCTTGCGGCACATCGACCGGCGCGATACGAAGATCGCTATGCTGACGTTCGAGAGGAATCGATTCAGGTGCTGGTGTTTGCTCGTTCGTGACCAATTTAGGGGTGGAAACGGTTATGCTCCTTAGGCGTCGAGATGCCATTGATGCTGTTACTGTTGATGCGGCATTTGCACTTTCTCCGCCTGAATCGGTGAACTGAACGTCTACTGCATGGCCTCTGCCGGTGTCGCTGAAGAAATATGTGAAGGTCACCGGGCGGCGTCCCGCACTCAAAAGCTGCCCCTACGTTATACAATGTCAATCCCGCCGCGGAGCAAGACGGTATGTCCGTAGGATTCAAAGATTTTGACGAGAACGCGGAACGGGAGCGACTTCTCAAACTCAGCGACTAAGAGCTGATCCGCGAAGGCAAGGCGGCGCGATACATGCTCGCCGGCGGCAAACTTTGGGAAGAAACCGCGCGATGTTTTCGCTATTGCGCTGCGGTTGTGCATTTCGGAGTGGCGACGGCGGCATCCGAAACCTGAAGTCTAAAAACTTAGCCTGTGGCCCGTCGAAAGCTATGTTCGGAAAATGGTAGCAGGAATCGCGCAATCGCTCGATTCGTACGAGAAAAAAGGACAGAGTGACTTCCAAAACCGTTCGTGCAATATCAAATGAGGACTTCATCGCGCAGTTTCGCGAATGGCGTTTGCGGTGGAAGCCCTCATTGACGGAGGTCGAGGACGAGGTCTCCTGCATTTCGAAACTAGCGGAGTTCGTGGCTCCGGTCCCCCTCTCGAAAGTGACGAAGGCAGTCCTGCAGGATTTCCGACTGGAAGAACAAAGGCGCCCGCAGCCGCGAGAGTCACGGGTGAAGACCCTGAGGGCAGTAATTGAGATCGACGGGTTTCTCGCCGAGCTACGCAGGAAAAAGAAAACGAAGTGACTCCCGAGCGTCAGCCCAACGAGAAAGCCGGCAAGGTCAATGCGGCGATTGTGAAGATCCCGATTGCTCGTGCCCGTGTCACGATTCTGAGCGCGAGGGCGACGAATCGTGGTGAGCGATGCGAGTGCCGAATCGTCACTACTGCGCGGCGATGCACGCGGCGTTCGAATGGGAGCTAGATGTGACCGTCTTCGTCACTGGAATCCCGCTTTGGTTCGGTGAAGACCTTTTTTTTCGGCTTTGACCCCATCATTCCTGACTCGGCCAACGTGGCAGCTTGTCTGGCATCGATGTGTTCGACCAATAAAAGCGAAAATCCGACCACAAACGAAAACAAAACCAGAAACACATCTTTGGCCAAGAATCTTGCGTCGTCTTTACTCCGGGCGACCCAGGAGCGTAGGTCTCCTATTGTGCCCGCGATTCGATAGTCTTCCCTTGGAATTGACTGTCCAGGCCATTTCCTGTAAATCACGACGAAGGGAGTTGAGGGTGCTGTCCACTCGGCAATGAGCTGACCTTCTGGCGTTTCCTGTTTTCCGGAGAGTACCGCCTGAAATCGAGCAACAACTTCCGGGTTCTTGTCCTTCGGAAAGTCGGCGCGGGAGTATTTGTAAATGAGATTAATTAGTGGTTCCCATTCTTGGTCGCCAACCTTGACGGGAGCACTGGCGTCGGGCCCATACGATTTCTCAAATCGCGTAGCCACATTCTCAACGAGGTCAAGCCCGCGCAGGCGTGACCATACACCCGCTCTGTCTGCTAAAAGAAAAATTAGGTACAGAATCGGCAGAACAAGGGACGCTATTCTTAACAGAAATCTCGTGCGAGGCATGTTCTGGTGGTCAAAGGTAAGAGTCACGCGACGCTGATTCACAATCCCGTTTTGCTGTCAAACCCTACTCGCCAAGTTATCGAAAGTCAACTTCGAAGGTGGTAACATCCGCGCCATGCGAGTCTATAAGTTTCTAAACGCACATTTTGGTTTAAAGAGCCTCTACGAGAAACGACTGAGGATTTCCAAAATCGATGGCCTCAACGACCCGTTCGTACCTGATTCCTTTCAACGCCAACAAAGAAACAAACAGCAACAGCAATAAGCTGAATTGTGGCCATTAGAACTTGATCGTCACGGAGTTCTTCGATGGACGAATCGGCTCTCAAAATACTACTCGACAACCTTGAAAGGTCGCGCTCTTCGCTCCACGGATGGCTAGATTTCTGGACATTGTTAGTGGTTGTTGGCGTTGCACTAGAAGTGGTCTTCGTGATCTGGGAGTATGCCGAAGATCTACACGACTTTCGGCGTGGAATAGTGCATCCGCCAGAGAAGCCCATCATATTGCTGTTCGTATTGGGATTGCTAGGAGCAGGACTGGTTGCCGTTGGAGTCGCTGGTGAACTGTACATAGGTGTCAAAGCTGGGCAGGTGGAAACCGAAATCAGAAAGGCTAATGAACTTCGCATATCGCTGCTCTCTAAAGAGGCAGGCGATGCTGCGGCATCCGCCACAACCGCCCACAAGGAAGCTGAAGCTGCAAAGGACGCGGCTGGTAAGGCGCAACAGAGAGCGGGGGCTGTAGCGACGCAAACTGACGAATTAAATCGTAATCTCCGGGATGCCAAGATGCAATTAGAGGCAGTCGATGTTAAACGGGCTAAATTAGAAAAGTCATTAATAGACTTGGCGGTTTGCAATGCCCCTAGGGTCATAACCTCGTGGTCTTTTACGGGCCTTACTCCGAATACCAAAAAATCGTACGTTGATCCGCTGCTCCCAATGGCTGGCCAAATGGTCTTCATTGAGTTTGTTCCAGATGCGGAAGCTCGTCGCGCGGCACAATACATCGCCAGAACTTTGGCCGATGCAGAATGGAGCGTACAAGAGCTGAAATTCGTAGATGGGCTTAAAGATGGTGTCTCAGTACAAGCATCTGTTTCTACGCCCACGGGGAACGGGATACCAAGCATGTCTCCACACTGGCACGCAAGCGACGCAGAAGAAAAGCTGCTGAGTTTCCTGCACTCATATAACTGGCAAGCAGCAAGAGGGTGGCCAACTGATGCCCAAGGCAAAATGATCGTTGATGAAAAAGTCTTACCCGCCGGAGCGATACGAATACTAATCGGCCTGTATCCGCCCGCTGTATACGTGAGTCCTCCCGGACAAAAGGAACTCGCTTCTCGTATGGAGGAGCTGAAACAGGAACGAGAGAAACGCGAGGCCGAATCTAAGCGCAAACGCGAAGAGCAGTTGGCGACGTTGCCGCCAGAAGTTCGCCAGAGACTGCGGCAGGCAGATGCGGAGTGGGAGGCTAAAACCAAAAGCGAAACAAGCAATAGCCCATGCCAAGTCCTCAATCCACTTTTCTGAGGCTGTGGATGCTAGGTTACAATATTTTGTGCTTAGCAAGCAGAAGAAGCCGAAGGTGAAAATAAACCATGAAATTCTTCATGCCAGACAAATCGCCGGAGGATGCCGAGGAAATATACCGAGGCTTTCGGGAATCGGTCGGGTGCAGGACCAGTGACGCGCGAATTTACAGCCTTACCTTCTGGGACCTCGACAAGGAAGTGAAGGCGAGAGTCGGGTATCCTGACCCGCTCGAAGGCCGCATGGTCATGGCCATGCTGGAGGCGGATAATTTCTATCTCACCTGGGCCAAGGGACGCGGCTATAACCACATGATGATCGACAAGGTGGATGTGACGAACGTGGAAAAGTTCGACCCGCCAGGACCCACCGATGCGCCAAAGTAGTGCAGGGGGGCCTGTGCCCTTTCTGTGCCCGAACACCGTACAAAACGGTACAAACAGGCACAACGAAAGCAGTGCGGTTTCATTGATTTTATTGGGTTTAGTTGGGAGTGGTCGTACCCTGTGAGGGTATGTCGCGGGCTCATAACCCGGAGGTCGTTGGTTCAAATCCAACCCCCGCAACCAAACTTCTTCTGTCCTTCCCCTTGAACGTTTCATAGGACTCGATCTCCGTCCGCAACTCCGAAATCTATCGTTACGCTAGCATCACTCGCACTCTTGTCTCTTTCGACCTTTCTCTGGTTGGCCACTCGCCACCTGAGCTTCGGGCGTCTAAACTTGTTTCGGAAGTCTTTTTACTGCTCTCCGAAGGACGGTTTTTCGCTTTGATCGACATTCTTAAGGATCTTTTTACACGGCGGTTCCGCGCAGAGGTCGAGCGGGTGCAGCCGCTCCAGGGGGAGCTAGGCGCATCAGGGCGGAAGATCATACGGCTCAGCGGGGGAGCGTCCAGCGCGATCGGCATTCTGTATAACGTGCGCGAAGAGAACGTGGCGTTCCTTGAATTTTCCAGGCATTTTCGGGCGCACGGTCTGCCGGTGCCGGAGATTTATGGCGAAGATTTGGGCCAAGGCGCCTATTTGGAAGAAGATTTCGGCGACACGACACTTTTTGAATTCTTGTCGGCAAACCGAGTTGGCGGCAATATTTCTCGACCTACAATCGAAGCGTATCGAAAAGTCGTGGCGCTGCTTCCGCGATTTCAGATCGAAGCCGGCCGCGATCTAAATTACGAAGCCTGTTATCCGCGCGCCATGTTCGATGAGCAGTCGATCTCCTGGGATCTGAACTATTTTAAGTATTATTTTCTCAAGTTGGCTGGAGTTCCGTTCAACGAGCAATTGCTGGAAGATGATTTCAAGCGGCTCACAGGATTCTTGTTGAACGCGCGTTCAGATTTCTTCCTCTATCGGGATTTTCAGTCGCGCAATATCATGCTGCGCGGCGGCCAGCCGTTCTTTCTGGACTACCAGGGCGGGCGCAAAGGGGCGCTTCAGTACGATATTGCTTCTCTTCTGTTCGACTCCAAAGCGGATCTGCCTCCGGCATTGCGCCAGGATTTGCTCGATCTTTACGTTGAGCGGGTTGGTGATTTCGTTCTGCTCGACCGCTCGGCGTTCATGCACCATTACTATGCCTACGTTTATATCCGCATGATGCAGGCATTGGGGGCTTACGGATTTCGCGGTTTTTATGAGCGCAAAAGTCATTTTTTGCAGAGTGTTCCCTATGCGCTGAAAAACTTGGAGTGGCTGCTTCAGAATGTGGAGCTGCCGATCGCGCTTCCGACGCTGATGGAAGCCTTCGGAAGAATGCAAGATTCGGAAAAGTTGCGGGAGATCGCTTCTAAAGATGCTCCGGCGGCGAGCGTGGTTGGTTCCAAAGAATCGCGAGTGTCTCCACTCAAGGAAACCCATCTGACCGTGCGGGTGTTTAGTTTTTCATTTCGCCGCGGTATCCCGAAAGATGAGACCGGCCACGGCGGTGGATTTGTTTTCGACGCCCGCAGTGTGCCGAACCCGGGGCGCGAGGAAAGATTCAAAGCTCTCACAGGGAAAGATGCACCAGTGATCGAATATCTGAATCAGCAGGAAAGCGCACATCAATTTCTCGGCAGCGTCATGTCACTCATTGACGCCAGCGTGAAGACTTACCAGAGTCGCGGTTTTACCAGCTTGACGGTGTCCTTCGGTTGCACAGGCGGACAGCATCGCTCGGTCTATTTCGCCGAGCAATTGGCGAAGCGGTTGAACGGTAGGAGCGGTGTGGAAGTTGTCGTGAGGCATCTTGAGATGGAGAATCAGAACAAGTGAAAGCGATGATTCTGGCCGCTGGTCTCGGCACGCGGTTGCGTCCGCTCACTAACGATCGTCCCAAGGCATTGGTGGATGTGGGCGGCCGGACGATGTTGGAGATCACGCTGTTGCGCCTCCGAGCCTTTGGTGTTCGCGATGTGATCATCAATGTTCATTACTTAGCCGACATGATCGTCGAATACCTGAAGCAAAACGACAACTTCGGCATGCACATCGAGATTTCGCGCGAAGATGTATTGCTCGATACCGGTGGTGGCTTAAAGAAGGCTGCCGATTTCTTTCTCAAAGGTCAGCGAGATATCGAAACCCCCTTCGTTCTGCACAATGTGGACGTGATCAGCACGATTGATTTATCGCGCATGGCGGAATTTCACAGGGAAAATCAAGCTCTCGCAAGCCTTGCGGTGCAAGATCGCGAGACATCCCGTTATCTGCTTTTTGATGAGCGACATCAACTTTGCGGCCGTCGAACTGGCCAACAGCAGGAGGACGAACTGGTTGGGTCTTCGAAACCAGCAGAGGCGTTAGCCTTTTCCGGCATCCACATTATTTCTCCGCGCCTGTTCGAACTGATGCAGGAGAATGGCACCTTCTCTATCGTGACCGCCTATCTGCGGCTAGCGGCCCGAGGAGAAAAAATCCTGGCGTTCCGGGCGGACGATTGCTACTGGCGTGATCTGGGCAGGCCGGATGACGTGGTCCAGGCCGGCCTCGATTTGAAGCAGCAGGCCTTGCCGTAAGCTTGGCGTCGCTTCGCCAGGTGCTGGGAAGAAAAGTCTCTTCGACGGTACAGCTGATGACTATTTATTTGCGTAGTCGTCGGCGCCGAGGAAATGCAATGAGACGTAGGGCGCATCGCCGACCACCCAACTATCGTGGCCGGGAGGTCCGGGTGGAATGTAAAAGAGCGTGCCGGGGCGGAGTTCGTGAATGGCGCCGTCTTCCATAGCGGCGGCTGCGCAGCCGGAGAGCACCAGGCCAACGTGCTCCACGTTGCAGCGTGATGCGCCCACTGTAGGGCCCACATGAACGGACCATTTCCATCCAGGCTGATACGTAGCGCGGCCGATAGTCATGCCGCCGATGCGGACGAGTTCGAACCTTCCTTTTTCAAATGTGCGTACTTCGTCGGGTTTTTCAAACCGTTTCAGAACAGTATCAAGCATAGGTGTCGCTCCGTTGCGAGCCGAATCTGGGCAACACCGCAATTATACAGTTTGAGTTTCAAGACTTCTCGAGGGTGGACGCCGATCCTAGGATCGGTCGTTCATTCGGTGCGCAGGGCGCGCATTGGATCCAGTGTGGCCGCGCGGCGCGCCGGTATCACAGCGGCGAGGAACGCAGCAAACGCCAGTACTGCAGCGGTGAGGAGCAGGATCTTGGGATGATACGGCTTCACGCCAAAAAGCTGGGTGGCCATGGCGTGCCCGGCGGCAATCGTCACCGGAATCCCGATGACGAGCGCAATTCCCATCTGCAGCAGCGCTCCCTTCAGGACGAGCTTCAGCACGCTAAGCCTTCCGGCGCCCAGCGCCATTCGAATGCCGATTTCATTGGTGCGGCGCTCCACCGAGTATGCCGTCACGCCGTAGAGCCCTACCGATGCGAGAACGAGCGCGAGCAGTCCGAAGAGCGACGTGAGTTTCGCGATCATCTTCTGCTGCGAAAAATTATTGTCCACCTGTTCGCCGAAGCTCTTGAAATCGATAACCGCGAGGTCGGGATTCACGTCTCCGAGCACGTGACGCACCTGCGTTTCAAGATTCGGGACTTTTCCAAGCGTCCTAATTTCGATGGCGTTCAGAACGTGTGAACGATCTTCAAACGCGATGAAGCGGGGATTGTCGAACACGACCCCCTGCGTGGAAGGGAGGAAAAACATTGGCGGAATTTTGCGCGTCGGCTCGCGGTACTCGGTGTTCTCCGTCACTCCGACAATCTCAAATTGGCCGGCATGCTGCATGTCAATATATCCGAAATGGTGCCCGAGCGGGTTTTCGTCTTTGAAGAATTTCTTTGCGAAGGTTTCGTTTACGACGGCGACCCGCTGCGAGGCGGGCGTGTCCTGATCGCTGATGGAACGACCCTGAATGATTTTGGTGCCCAGAGTCTCAAAGTACCCGGCGCTGACGCGGAGCCACGAAGCGTTGTTTTCATTGGAATCGGGCGGCGGAGGCGCCTGTCCTTCGATATAGACGGTTTCTCCCCAGTTGTCGCCCTCCATCGGAGTGTAAAGAGAGAAGCTGACCTGGCCCACGCCCGGGATCGCAGCGAGCGAATCGTGAAGCTGGCGAAACAGTGCCTGCATCTGCGGGGGTTTGTATCCCGCCATTTGCGGATCGATGTGGGCAATATAACGATTCGGTGTCTCAAAACCGAAGTGCTGACCCTGCATATTACGCAGGCTCTGCGTCAGCAGACCCGCGGCGGAAAGCAGCACGAGCGATAGCGCCGCCTGAGCGATGACGAGTGATTTCTGTGTCCAGCCGCCGCTACTTCCGCTGGAACGGCCGGCGCCGCGAAGCGCGTCGGCAGGAGCGGCATTCGCCGTAATCCATGCCGGTGCAACTCCAAAAAGGATTCCGGTCAGCAGCGAGACCGCGAACGTGAAAGCCAGCACGGGCAGGGATGGCGAGGCATGGATCGCTACAGTGGTGACCGGGAAGGCAAGACGAAGGATCAGGTGAGTTCCACCATAAGCGATCGCCACGCCCACAATTCCTCCGAGCACTGCCAACACAATGCTCTCGGTGAGCACCTGGCGGATTTGGCGCGAAGGCGGCGCTCCTAGCGCGGCTCGAATAGAAGTTTGCAGCTTACGCGTGGTGGCGCGGACAAGCAGCAGGTTGGCAACGTTCGCGCACGCGATTGCCAGAACGAGCGCTGAAATCCACATGAGAAGGTGAAGGCTTGAAAGATATTCGTCGCGCAGTTGCTGAACGCCCGCACCACCCGGCGCGAGGCGA
>DATNKB010000129.1:0-11764 GCA_035603595.1 Candidatus Dormiibacterota bacterium | reverse complement strand
CGAATTTAGGCGGTTGCATACGTAGAACTATCGAGGCATGCGGAACATTCGAAAGGTTGGCGCAGCGGTTGCGAATGGGGGTCTACGCTCCTTTTAGCGGAACTGTTTGAGCGCGTTGGATTTGGCCGTGACTTCAGGCTAATTGGCAATTAGAATGGCGACCGAATCGGCGGTTCCTTCATGGAGAAAATAATGACGCGAATGCTTCCGACAAGAGTGGCGAAGCTCGGGCTGGGACTGACCCTGGCGTTGTTGGCATGCAGTGCGGCACTGGCGCAGGATGTGAGCACGAACTCGATGCCGGGTACGGACTTCACGAAATATCACACCTATAAGTGGATCACGATTGAGGGAGCTAAGTACCCGAACCAGATTGTGGACGCGCAGATCAAAACTGCGATCGATACTCAACTGGCAGCTAAAGGCTTGACCAAGAATGATGGTGATAAGGCAGATCTTTACATTGGCTATCAGCCTTCCATCGATCAGGAAAGGCAGTGGAACGCTTATGGTACCGGCGGCTTGCGCTGGGGCGGAGGGATGGCGAATGCGACCACGTCCAAGATCAGCGTGGGGACGCTTGTGCTGGATATGTATGACCCGGCGAACAAGCAGCTCGTTTGGACGGGGCGCGTGACGAAGACGCTTGATCCGAATGCGAATCAGGAAAAGAAACAGAAGAATTTGGATAAGGCTATGCAGAAGTTGCTGAAGAATTTCCCGCCGAAATAATCGCTGAACCAGAATTTAGCTGCCAAAACAAAGGTCAGGGGCCCCTCAGGTCATCCCGATCCAAAATCGATCGGGAGGGACCTGAGCTACGGTACTTTCCCGTGGCGTACGCAACGTGGACCGCGCTTTTGCGCGGCGGCGCAACACTGGGCGAGCTAGCCTCTGTCCGAACGGCCGTCCGGACCGCGAATGGCGCGCCCTATCAAAGCGAGAGCTCGCTCTCGCACTCCTAATTCGCTAGACGTGGCGGAAGGGTTCTTCGATTTTTTCACCTGAGACTTTTTGGGCGTCGCGCTCGAGGGATTTGGTGATTAAGTCCTTGGAGCCGAGACCTACTGCAAGCGCCAACGCGAAGACAATTCCTCCGAAGAGAATGCCGAAGGCTAGCTCGACGATACCTGTGGCGATTCGCAAGTGCTCGAGAGCCATTGCCACAGCCAGGACGAGGACCAGCCATCGCACGCCTACGCTCAGCAGGCGGGCGTAGTTCAGATTCAAATTCACCGCGCCGATAAGGACGCTTCGCGAAAGGTAACGGGCGATGACGCTGCCTACCACAAGGACCAGCACTGCACCGAGCATATTAGGGATGTAGGCGAAAATGCTGCGGGCAAGCAGGGACGTCCATTCCGCGTCGAAAGCGGCGATTCCAATGAGAAATCCGGCAACGATGATCGAGGCTGCAATCGCTCGCGATATCAGGAGGGTGGGGCTCTTGAGCAACGGCCACTCGGAGGAAGAATGAAAACCCCACTGGGCGAGGCGCTGGTCAAACTGCATGCTGGTGAGCACGCGGCGAACGATCGCGGCAAGAAGAAAGCCCAATACGATTGAAATCAGCACCGCTACGAGTAGCGCGGCAGTTCCGGGCAAGAGGTCTGCAAACCTCGTAAGGAATCGCTCGGTGGATTGGGCTAATGCTTGCTTGATTTCTCCCCACATAGGTACCTCCATTGCGACTTCTTCTCCGCCGACGTTCGCGGAGAACGCTAAGGGTTGAATCGATCGGGCCAGCGCCAGCGCGAAACGAGATAAGGCTTGGCGGATTCGTACGCGACGGCCAGGCGCTCGAGTATCTGTTCGACTCCAGCCGCGTCGGCGGCTTCCGCATCGCGGGCAAAACCAGCGACCCAGGCGAGGTAGAGCGGCGTCATCGACTTCAGCAAGTGGTCGCGATTGATGGTGCGAAGGCGATGTGCCAACGCAAAATCGTAGACGATGCGTACCCACAAATCGTTGGGCATGCGAAATTGCTCGAGCGGCAAACGGGCGAGCTTTCTGAGCTCAAGAAGCGTGGAGGGTGGCAACACCAAATCCCAGATCTCCTGCAGATCCCGGTTTCCCAATTGGAATGATTCGACCATACGACTGACGTCCACTGTGCCGGTGTCCTGAGACAAAAGAACAGGCTTGCCGAACGAGGGTAGAGGAACGGATGAGCGCGTTCTCTGCCAGCATGCCGCGCGTTTTTCCATGTCGGCAAAAATGGGGCTGAGTATCTGCGAGACCAAGGAACTGATGTTCGTCCAATCCGGCGGAGGATAGGTGCGCGGGCCGACGAGAACCTGGCAAACTTTGAGATTGTCGCAGAGGGCGCCGGGAGCGATGGACGCCACAAGATGCACGCCGTTTCCCACTCCGCCGGTACCCTTTTCTGATGCGAGCTTGGTGAACAGGCGACGAGAAATGCCGAGGTCCGGTCCCATGGGATTGCGGATTCTTTTTCCGTAGAGGCAGCGTGTGAGAGGGGAGATGACGCTGCTATTCAGCAATCCTTCGAATTTCCGCAGCGCGTATTGCGGCGTGACGAGATCGAAGTCTTCCTCCAGGAGCGGCCGCACCAATTCGCGAATCCAATCCGGCTTGGCATTTTCGATCGTAGAGGCGACGATGCAGCAGGCGCGGGCGTTCAGTTGCTCGCTAACTGAAAAAGCGGATTGGTATGCGGTGGCGACGTTGACGACCGGGGTGCCGGGATCATCTGTTTTCGACGACGGCCAGGGAACAAAATAGGGAGACGGGACTTTCTCGGAGGCTTCTGAGGTGGCGCCGGCTGCGCCGCCGGCGTGGTCGTTTCGCAGGGCTGCAACGATCGGAGAGCCGGGAAGCGTTCGCAGAGAATCGCAAAGGGCGATGAGGCTTTCATCATCGATCTCCGCGACAACGCCGAGCACCAAGTCGGCGCTCTTTACCGGTTCGACTTTCGGCGCCGGCGGCTGCGAGATGGGTTCGACTTCCAAAGTTGCGTTCTCCACTCCTGAGCCCGTGTAAACGAAGCGGCAGCTACTATAACGATTGTTACACCGTTAAGGCGAATCCCGGTGGCCTAACAGCGAGAATAATTTATAGCGAGAGCGACATAATTCCCAGCAACGGAATGCGTACCCAGTCAGGACGGGCGTTCAGCTCGTAAAGCACTTCATAGAGCGCCTTGTCCAACAAGAACAAATCGAGGAGCTTTTGAAATTCCGTGATATCCGAGGGCAGAAATGCAGCGCCTTGGGCTGTTTCACGATAGGCGCGCAAGAATGCCGCGGAAGCGGATCGCTCCCAGAGTTGGGCCCACGGTTCGAGGCGGGCTACATCCTCGGTGTGACGTTCCGTGTAGTTGATCAGGCTGGCGTAGGCGGCATAGCTGAAAGAACGCAGCATGCCGGCAACATCTTTCAGCGGGCATTGTTTGGCACGGCGATAGGCGAGCGGCCGGGCTGGTTCCCCTTCAAAATCGAGGATTACGAAATCAGTCTTCACGCGCAACACCTGGCCCAAGTGATAATCGCCATGAATTCGAATTCGCTCGGTTCGAAAGCTGGCTGTTTTCAATATTGCGAAATGATCGAGGATGCGGCGACGGCGGCTGAGCACCGTGGCGGCTATTTCGATAACTTCGTCCGGCAGATAGGATACGCGTTCTTTCAGCAGGTCCAAGACCTGTGAAGCGTGCTGCTGAAAATCAGCGAGGATGGCCTGAAGATCGTCGGGCGTCCAGGGTTCCGGCTTGAATGCCGGATCATCGGTCGGAGAAGCCAGCGCCAGATGTAATTCGGCGGTTCGGCGGCCGAGAGTGGTGGCGGCATCGAAATAAATGCCGAGATGGTCGCGAGCCAGCTGAGAGACCGGATGTTCCGACATCTCGAGCGGATCCCCGATTTCCGCGCTCGCATTTTCGGGAAACTTCAGCGGCGCAGAGGTTTCGAAGTAGCGATCGAGTTCTTCCACTGTCCATTTCCAGCCGTCGCCTTCGTTCTCCACCAGACCTTGCAGCATGGCAAGCGCGGTTCCTTCGGAGCCATTGGTGGTCGGCTGCAGTTCAATGGAACCGGCGAATGGCGGAATATGACCAAACTTTGTTTTTTCGGTGAGGTATCGCCCGATTTCAACATCGGGATTGATTCCGGGTTCCAGACGGCGAAAGAGTTTCAGAATGAGGCGATCGCCGAATATGATCGAAGTGTTGCTTTGCTCGGCTGAACCTCGCTTTACGGGTAGCGGTTCTGCGGTCGACCCGAGAATTTGTTGGAGGGCCCTGCTGGGAAGTCCTCGAATGACCCCCTCGCTTGCCTGCAGTTCGCGCCCGGTCTCAATCAGCGAAATAAATTCGCGGCACATGGAGTCGTCGAAGACTCCGTCGCAGAGAAGGCCGGTTAGCTTTGCGGATGCGATGGAGGTGACGATGGCGTTGGGCGCGGTGTGGCGCAATTCGTTCGCGGTGTCGCCGAGAACCATCGCCAAGGGCACGAAGTACACGTCGGGATTGCCGGTGTCAAAGCAAGCCTCAACGAAAGCCACGGCAAATCGCTGATCGTTCAACAAGCTCCAGTTGTTGATTCGAGTGGATTTGAGATGTCGAGACTTACCCGCGAACCAGCGCTGCTTAACAAGAAATTCCGGAAGGTTAAAGGTTTCCAGGCGCTGGCGGCTCGGGCCGTCGAAGATGCTTTCCCAGCCTGCAGCAACGTTCAATGGCGACTGTTCAACGACATCTACGGCGGGCTCGTTTGATTCGGCACGCTGCTGAAGTTCGAGCCACAAGAAACTGTAGGGAGCCAGGGTGAAGCGGTATGGCTGGCGTTCGATGGGCGGGAATTCCACATAGCCGAGCATCTCGACGGGAACGAGGCCCTCTTGTTTGGAGAGATCGAGATCGACTGGCTGAGCGAAGCGCGAGAGGTTGGCGAGGCAGAGAACCTGTTCGTCTTCGTACGTCCGGAGATACGCCAGGATTTTGCGGTTGGACGGGTTGAGGAACTCGATGGCTCCGCGACCGAAGACGCTGAAAAGTTTTCGCAGGGCGATCATGTTGCGCATCCAGTTCAAGAGCGAAGAGGGATCGCCCTGCTGCGCTTCGACGTTGATCGCTTCGTATCCCCAGACTGGATCCATGATCACGGGGCTATAGAGGCGGGCAGGGACCGCGGTGGAAAATCCGGCGTTGCGGTCGCCGTTCCATTGCATCGGAGTGCGGACTCCGTTGCGATCGCCGAGGTAGATGTTGTCGCCCATTCCGATTTCGTCGCCGTAATAGAGGATGGGCGTACCGGGAAACGAGAGCAGCAAGCTGTTCAAGAGTTCGATTCGACGGCGATTGTTGTCGACGAGCGGGGCCAGGCGGCGGCGAATGCCGAGATTGATGCGCATCCTGGGATCAGCGCTGTATGCGAGATACATGTAGTCGCGCTCGTCGTTTGTGACCATCTCGAGCGTGAGTTCGTCGTGATTACGCAGGAAGAGGCCCCACTGGCATGTGTCCGGGATGGGCGGAGTTTGCGCGATGATGTCGGTGATCGGTAGGCGATCTTCCTGGCGCAGGGCCATGTAGATGCGCGGCATCAGTGGGAAATGGAATGCCATGTGGCATTCATCTCCGTCACCGAAGTAAGGGCGAACGTCAGGAGGCCACTGGTTGGCTTCGGCCAGGACCATGCGGTTGGAATAGTCGGCGTCAATCTCGCGCCGGAGAGTTTTGATGACGGCGTGAGTTTCCGGAAGATTTTCGCAGCTGGTTCCGTCGCGCTCGACGAGATAGGGAATGGCGTCGATGCGCAGGGCGTCTACCCCCATGTCCAGCCAGAACTTCATTACTTTCAGAACCTCGGCGACTACTCTTGGATTGTCATAGTTAAGATCAGGCTGATGAGAGAAAAACCTATGCCAGAAGAACTGCTTGGCGACGGGATCCCAAGTCCAATTCGATCTTTCGGTATCGGAGAAAATAATTCGAGCATCCTTGTACTTCTCTTCGGTGTCGCTCCAAACGTAAAAGTCTCGTTCGGGCGAACCGATCGGAGCCTGACGGGCGGCCTGAAACCAGGGATGCTGGTCAGAGGTGTGATTCACGACCAACTCGATCATCACCTGCAGACCGCGCTCGTGAGCTGCGCCCAGGACGGCCTTAAAGTCGTCGAGCGTGCCGTACATCGGATGGACGTCCATATAGTCGGAGATGTCGTAGCCATCGTCCTTGAGGGGTGATGGAAAAAAAGGCAGCAGCCAAATGCAAGTGACGCCGAGATCCTGCAGGTAGTCCATTTTCTGAAGCAGGCCGGGAAAATCGCCGATGCCATCGGCGTTGCCGTCTTTGAAGGCGCGCACGTGCAGCTCGTAGACGAGTGCGTCTTTGTACCAGAGCGGATCCGATGCGCTGCCGGGCAGCTTTGCCATGTCGCTTTTTCCCCGAGTGTCAGGTGGTGCTTGGAGATTCTGGCCGGAAAATTACGATTCCAAGAGGCGGAAGCGTCATATTCAGCGAAAACGGGCGGCCGTGAATCGGGAGAGGGACCGTGGATAGGCCGCCGAAATTTCCCTGCCCGGAGCCGCCGTATAAAGGTGCGTCACTGTTCAGAATTTCTTTCCAGTGGCCTTCCAGTGGAACGCCGACCCGATAATTCTGGCGTACGACCGGCGTGAAATTGCAGACGAAGAGTAGCTGGTCGCTCGGGTTCTGTCCGCGGCGGAGGAAGCTGATTATGCTCCGTTGAAAATCCTTGCAATCAACCCACTCGAAGCCGGCTGAATTGAAGTCCATGGTATGCAGCAAAGGCTCGCCGCGATATAGCGTGTTGAGATCGCGCACCCAGCGCTTTAGTCCAGCGTGAGAAGGATGTTCGAGGAGATTCCACTCGAGGCTGGCATCGTGGTTCCACTCCGCCCACTGGCCGAATTCGTCGCCCATGAACAGCAGCTTCTTTCCTGGGTGGCCGAACATGAAACCGTAGAGAAGGCGCAGGTTTGCGAATTTCTGCCAGTCGTCGCCCGGCATCTTGCGAATCATGGAGCCTTTGCCGTAGACGACTTCGTCATGCGAGAAGGGCAAAACAAAATTTTCAGCGAAGGCGTAGACCAGGCTGAAGGTGATTTCGTTCTGATGGTAGGTGCGAAACACAGGATCCTGCGAGGTGTAATTCAACACATCGTGCATCCAGCCCATGTTCCACTTGAGACCGAAGCCGAGCCCTCCGAGGTAGATGGGGCGGGATACCTGCGGCCAGGAAGTGGATTCCTCCGCGATCATCATTGTGTCCGGGTATGCACCGTAGATATGTTCGTTCAGAGTGCGCAGAAAATGAACCGCGTCCAGGTTTTCTTTCCCGCCGAAGCGGTTGGGTATCCACTGTCCTTCGCGGCGACCGTAATCGAGATATAGCATCGAGGCAACGGCGTCGACTCGAAGGCCGTCAACATGATATTTGTCCATCCAAAATAGCGCATTGCTGATGAGAAAATTCTGGACTTCGTTGCGGCCATAGTTGAAGACGAAAGTGTTCCAGTCCGGATGCTCGCCCTGGCGGGGATCTTCGTGCTCATAGAGATGCGATCCGTCGAAGTAACCAAGGCCTGCCTCGTCTTTTGGAAAATGCGCGGGAACCCAATCCAGAACTATGCCGATTCCTCGCTGGTGAAGGTAGTCGACGAGATACATGAAGTCGTCGGGCGTTCCGAACCTGCTGGTGGGGGCGAAATAGCCGAGGGTTTCGTATCCCCAGGAACCGTCGAAGGGGTGCTCCATGACGGGAAGAAATTCGATATGTGTGAAGCCAGCGTCGTGGACGTAATCGGCGAGGAGCGGGGCTAACTCGCGATAGGTAAGCCAGCGGTTTCCTTCATCCAGTGCGCGTTTCCAGGAGCCGAGATGCACTTCATAGAAAGACAGTGGAGAGCTAAGAGAATTGGTGTTTGTGCGATTCTTCATCCAGGATTCGTCATGCCAGGAATAATTGTCGAGATTCCAGACGCGCGAAGCTGTCTCCGGGCGAATTTCCGAGGCGAAGCCGTAGGGATCCGCCTTATCCACCTTGTAATCGCGATAGCGCGATTCGATGTGATATTTGTAGCTGGCGCCTTGACCGATATCCGGAACGAAGCCCTCCCAGATGCCTGCGGTGGAAGAGCTCATGATCGCGGCATTTGGGTTCCAGTTGTTGAAGTCGCCAATGATTGAGACACGCTTCGCATTCGGCGCCCAGACGGCAAATTGGACGCCACGCTTGCCGTCTTTCCCGGTGAGGTGAGCGCCGAGTTTCTCGTAGGCGCGGTAATGGGTGCCCTCCGCGAGCAAGTAGAGGTCGAATTCGCTTATAGCTGATTGCAAACTTGTGCTCCTTTTTCCTATTCAAATTTCCTATTCAAAAAAAACTGAGCATGGCTCGTTTTTGGGGCTAGAGATAGTAGTCAAAATCACGCTCCGTCCGCACCAAGCGGCGAACGCGCAGAATGTGTGCCGGGAGGCTTTCCGGCGTAAGCTCCACATAATTTCGCGAACCATTCCACATGTACTGACCTTCGCCCAGCAGATCATGAACCTGAAATTCCTGGCCGGCGGCCACGCCAATGGCCGCTAAATCGAGATTAACCCAACCCGATTGCGTGTGGAAGCAGTCGAGATTTGCCACGACGACGATTACGTTGGAGAGATCCCTGGTGACTTTGCTATAGCAGAGCAGCGACGGATTGTCCGTTGGATGGAACCGTAGGGTGCTATTGCTTTGCAGAGCTGGATTATCTTTGCGGATCCGATTCACGCGAGCAATCAGCTCGCTCAGGCTGCCGGCAGCCTGCAGATCCCAGTGCCGGAGCTCATATTTCTCTGAATTCAGATATTCCTCGCTGCCTACTTGGATCGGGACGTTTTCACATAGCTCGAATGCGGGGCCATAGATGCCATAGTTCGATCCGAGCGTAGCCGCCAGAATCAGGCGGATCATGAATGCGGGGCGTCCTCCGGCCTGAAGAATTTGCGAAAGGATGTCCGGCGTGTTGGGCCATAGGTTGGGGCGAAAGAACTCTCGTACTTCCGTTTGAGTGAGCTCCGTGAAGTAGTCGGTGAGCTCCTCCTTTGTGTTGCGCCAAGTGAAGTAAGTATAGGACTGAGAAAAACCAAGTTTGGCGAGCCGGTACATTACGTGTGGCCTCGTGAATGCCTCCGCGAGGAAAAGAACATCGGGATGCTGAGCTTTAATTTCGCCGATCACCCACTCCCAGAAGGCGAAAGGCTTTGTGTGAGGATTGTCCACGCGAAAGATCCGGATACCCTGGTCAATCCAGAAATCGAAATCGCCCTTTAACTCCTCCCACAGTGTCCGCCACTGCGGGCTTTCAAAATCCAGCGGAAAAATATCCTGATATTTCTTTGGCGGATTTTCTGCGTACTGTATGGTTCCGTCCGGACGCTTGCGGAACCATTCAGGATGTTCGCGGACGTAAGGGTGATCCGGCGAGCACTGAAACGCGATATCGAGAGCGACTTCGAGTCCCTGCTTTTCTGCGGCCGAGCGGAAGTGCTTGAAATCTTCGAATGTTCCGAGTTGAGGATGGATGGACCTGTGGCCGCCCTCGGTGGATCCAATTGCCCAGGGACTGCCGGTGTCTGTGGGCTGCGGCTCCGTGGAATTATTTTTACCTTTTCGAAATGATTTTCCGATCGGATGGATGGGCGGAAGATATACGACATCGAAGCCCAGGGATGCGATGTAGGGGAGGACTAATTCGCAATCGCGAAGTGTTCCATGACGCCCCGGTTGAGTTGAGCACGACCGGGGGAATACTTCGTACCAGGTGGAGAAACGCGCCTTTTCGCGATCGACCGTGATCGCCAAGTCCTTCTCGTAGCGAGTGGCGAAGTTGCGCACCGGATATTGTTGAATGATGCCGAGCAGCTCGTCTTCGAGGGCGATGCTCGCACCTTCCGGTTTATCTTTGGCGTCTCGCAACCGCTTCGCCCACTGGCGAAGGAGTTCGGCGTTCTTGGGAGGCGCTTGCCCGGCGGCTTCTTCAATCAGGTCAGCGCCGACGAGGAGTTCGACGTTTACATTCTGCTGAGCGGCCACCCTCTTCATGAGTGCGCTGCGCCAGGTTTGAAAATGATCGATCCATCCTTCAATCGTGTAGTGATACTGGCCTGGCTTCGCCACGAAGAACTCGCAGCGCCAGCGGTCATTGGGTAGCGCCACCATCGGAGATGTAAGCAAATTCTTTGGGTCCTGCCAGTAGAGCAGACGGCAGGCGACCTGATCGTGGCCATCTGCAAAAACATTGGCTTCAACACGTACAGCGTCACCCACGACGCGTTTGATGGGAAATCGCCCGCAATCGATTTCGGGAGTTACGCCCTCGATTGCGACACGACGCCTGCCTTCCATTTGCTGGCCTGCTGACCGGTCTGGCACTATCTTTTTGGCTCCTGATTGCGGGGCATCATTAGCCCCATGTTCTCCATCTTTAATATAAACATCCCAATGGGTTTGCTATCCACCTAAGTTTGCTACCCACCTAAGATTGTTCTGAAATGGCCGGTTCAGCACTGCGATCATCACTAAAATATTCTCCTGAGGGGAGCAACCACGCAATCAGGTTAATTCCCCCTCTTTCTTAAGGGCGCTAGACCTCATTGTGGCTGGTAACATGTTGTTCTGAGTGAGGTAGCGAAAGATTCTCGGTGAGGGACCCGGCTAAACGTGACTGCTCGCGATGAAACTCTTGGCGGCGTTCTTGTAGGCGAGAACGCATGTAGCTTTCTCGTGTGGGCGCCGCGCGCTCGAAGCGTTGAGGTGTGCATTGTCGAGCCGAGGGAGCGTGCGGTTCCCATGCAGGGTGCCGGATGCGGGTATTTTCACGCTGTTGTGGAAGGCATTTCGGCTGGGGCGCTCTATCGGTATCGTCTCGATGGAGAAAAGGAAAGGCCCGATCCCGCGTCGCGATATCAGCCGCGAGGCGTTCACGGGCCGTCACAAATCATAGATAGCAGCTTTAACTGGAACGATTCTCGGTGGCGAGGCATTCCTCTCGAGAAGTACGTTTTCTACGAGCTGCATGTGGGCACGTTCACGCCAGAGGGAACCTTCGACGCGATAGTTCCTCGGCTAGCGGCATTGAAAGATCTCGGCGTCACAGCAATCGAACTGATGCCAGTGGCTCAATTTCCAGGAGAGCGCAACTGGGGTTACGACGGAGTTTATCCGTATGCTGTTCAGGCGTCATATGGCGGGCCTTTGGGGTTGAAGCGGCTTGTTGACGCTTGTCATCAACTTGGGATCGCAGTGACGCTCGACGCGGTTTACAACCACCTGGGCCCAGAAGGAAATTACCTGGCGGATTTTGCGCCTTATTTCACCGACCTCTACAAGACGCCGTGGGGGCAGGCCATCAATTTTGACGATGCCGAGAGCGACGAGGTTCGACGCTATTTCACTGACAACGCACTGCAATGGGTGACGGATTACCATGTGGATGCGCTCCGCCTAGACGCCATTCACGCGATTGTCGATCCCTCCGCGCGAACATTTCTCGAGGAGCTGAGCTCTGCCGTTCACGCGAAGGCGAAGGAACTCGGGCGGGATGTCTACCTGATCCCGGAAGACAATCGCAACGATACGCGAGTGGTGAAATCTCCTGAAGTTGGTGGGTGGGGATTCGACTCAGTTTGGAATGACGACTTCCACCATTCCTTGCATGTGCTTTTAACCGGAGAGCGGGATGCTTACTATCAGGATTTTTCCGGAGTCGGCGATCTGGCCGGGGCTTATCGGGAAGGATTTGT
>DATNKB010000128.1:0-7866 GCA_035603595.1 Candidatus Dormiibacterota bacterium | reverse complement strand
CCCTTTCTTGCTATGCTTTCCGTTCTTTTGCAGCACCGCGTCGCCACGAAATGACCGAACCCGAAAAACTCGAACGCGGCCTCGGCCTCCTCGAAGCCACCTCCCTCAACATGACGTTCATGATCGGCATCGGCCCTTTCGTAGTGATTCCCTTCATGATCCGCGCCATGAATGGCCCGCAATGCATTCTCGCCTGGGTCATCGGCGCCGCCCTGGCGCTCGTGGACGGCTGCGTCTGGGCAGAACTCGGTGCCGCCATGCCGCAAGCCGGCGGCAGCTACGTTTTTCTGCGCGAAGCGTACGGGCCGAACCGCTTCGGTCGCCTGATGTCGTTCCTATTCATCTGGCAAACGCTCTTTCAAGGTCCGCTCAGTATTTCCTCCGGCGCACTAGGATTCGCGGATTATTCGCTCTACCTCACAGCGAAAATGGCTGCAGTAAACGCGTGGCTCGGAGCACACCCCCGTCAATCTATGTTCGCGCTCGCAAACTACAATCGCCTCGTCGCGATCCTCTTGATCGTGATCGCCGTTGTCCTGCTCTATCGCCGCATCACCGCCATCGGCAAAATCTCCACAATTCTCTGGATCATCGCCGCCGCCACGATTGCCTGGCTCATCTACGGCGGCGCAACTCACTTCAACAAAGACCTCGTCTTCACCTACCCCGCCGGCGCCTGGAGCTTCTCCTGGATTTTTTTCGCCGGCCTCGGCCACGCCTCCGTGCAAGCAATCTACAGCTACCTCGGCTACTACAACGTCTGCAACCTCGGCGGCGAAATGAAAAATCCCGAGCGCAATATTCCCCGCGCGATTTTTCTTTCGATTTTTGGCATCGCCGCGCTCTATTTCGCATTGCAAACGTGCATTCTCGCCGTCGTTCCCTGGCAGGAAGCCCAGAAATCGCCCTACGTCGTCAGCCTGTTCGTCGAACGCACTTTCGGCCCGCACTGGGCTTCGCTCGCCACCGCGCTGATTCTCGTCACCGCGTTCGGCTCCGTTTTTTCCGCCACGCTCGGCTATTCGCGCGTGCCCTACGCCGCCGCCCTCGACGGCAATTTCTTTTCAATCTTCGCCCGCGTGCATCCCACCAAACGCTTCCCCAACGTCTCGCTCATCGCCCTCGGCCTCGCTTCGATTTTCGTCTGTATCTTCATCGGCCTCTTTTCCGTCATACGCTCCATCCTGGCGATGCGCTGCCTCATCCAATTTGTGGCCCAGGCAGTAGGCTTGATGAGGCTGCATCAGCGATGGAAGGAGGACCGCTGGCCTTTTCACATGTGGCTCTACCCCGTGCCAGTGTTTCTTTCGATCGCAGGCTGGATCGCAATTTTTATTTCTACAGGGCGCCGTCCGATGCTGGCCTCGCTAGCGGCGATGCTCGCCGGAATTCTCGTCTACTTCACCCGCGCCCGCCTGCTCCACCAATGGCCATTCGAGGAGGCCGCCTGATGTCTGTATTTTTCTCGCGAAGTCCGCGCATTCCCCGCGCTCTGACTTTCTCTCAAGGTGGGAGCCCCCTGCTTCAGCAAGGGGAGCTGGACTTCAGTCCAGCGAAAAAACGCTGCCTGCTACGAAAGGGCTTTAGCCCCGGGATTTTCTGCAGCCGCATCCTCAGAGCTGTCCTAACGCTGACTACGCTCGCCGCGACGATCACCGTTTTCACCTCCGCTCAATCCCTCCCAGAAACCGTTGAGGCCATCAACAGGGCCCGAGTCACCACCCGCATCCTTTTCATTACCGCGCACCCTGATGACGAATGGGCCAGCCTGCTCACCTACCTCTCGCGCGGGCTCAATGCCGACGTCGGGCTTCTCACCATCACCCGCGGCCAGGGTGGGCAGAACGCCATTGGCCCCGAACAGGGAGCTGAACTCGGCGTGATTCGCACCGAGGAGCTTCTCGCTGCCGATAAGCACTACGGCGTGCGCCAATTTTTCACCCGCGCCATGGACACGGGTTACGTGAAGACGCCCGAGCAAGCCCAAAAAATCTGGGGCGGCGTCGCGCTCGAGGACATGGTCCGCGTGATTCGCACCTTCCGCCCGCAAGTTGTGATCAATGGCTGGGCCGGCGTTCACGGTGGACATGGCCATCACCAAGAGAGCGGAATTCTCACGCCGCAAGCCATCGCCGCCGCCGCCGATCCCAAAATGTTTCCCGAGCAAATTGCCGAGGGCCTGCCGGCCTGGAAAGTAACGCTCGATCTGCGACCCGCGCGCGACCCCAACGTCGCCGGTGCCATACCGCTTCCCATCAACGACGTCTCGCCGCTCTGGGGCAAAAGCTACGTCGACATGGGCATGGAAGGCCACGCCCAACATCGCTCGCAAGGCACCCCATCCTTCTTCGGCAATCCGTTTTTCCGCCGCCCGGTGTCTCTGGTGCGCGAAAACGAAAAGGGCGATCCCGCAGGCTCATTCGACTCAAAGCTTTTAGCGGAGCCTTTGGAATCGCTCGCAGAAAGATTTCCGTCATACCGCGAGATGCTGGCACAGCCGCTGAGGCAGGTGGATTCAAATCTCGAAGCCGCGCGCAACGCTGCGCTCGCTTTGCACCGTTCAATCGCGGCGAAAGGCCTCGCAGAGGCCGCCGCGGAAATCGCGAAATTGCACGAGCAAATCTCGAATCAAAACGAAAACGGAAGCGCCCAGCTTCTTTGGGAGCTGGAACGCAAGACCGAAGAAGTCGACCTTGCACTCCACGACGATATTGCGCTGCCAATGATTGTCGAAGCCGACCGACATGAGCTTGTGGCGGGCGAAGAATTCTCGGTTGACGTCAGCTTTCTCGGCAAACCGGCGGTGCCGGTGAAATACACCGTGGATGCATCGAGCTTGCTCGTGCCCAAAGGATGGAACGTAACAATCAACAAAGGTGAGGGCGACAAAGGTGACGGGGACAAGAGTAGCGGCGACAAAAACTACAAATTCAAGGTAGAAATTCCCGCGCGCGCCACGCCGCCCAGCTTGCCCGGCGATGTGATCTTTCCCTACCCGCCGCCGCTGGTGAGGATCGCGCCAAAAATAGAAATTGACGGCTATTCGTTCGCGTTCGCACAGACGGTTGAATCCCTGAAAGCTACCACCACGGGCATCGACACGTACCCGCTCGAGTTCGTCCCCGCCGTCACGCTCACCCCTGATCCCCAGCAAATCATGGTGCCCGCTGAGCGCGCCTCGCAACCAGTTACGCTGGTAGCTCGCGTCCGCTATCACGGCACAAAAGCGGAAAAAGTCCGCGTCGGCGTTGATGTGCCGAGCAACTGGCAAGTATTGCCGGAGGGTCTGTTCTACGTTGCTGGCGACCGATTGCTTCACCTCGACTTCTCCGGCCCAGGCGATCAACTGATCCGCTTTACAGTGACGGCCGCCGCAAACGTTGCCCCCGGCGCGTATCCGCTGCACCCATTCGCGCAGCTCGACGGCGAAAAATTCACCACCTCGCTCGAACCAATTCCAGCGCTGCCCACGCGCGATTGGAGCCAGCCCGCCGACGTAACGGTGCATGTGCTGAATCTCGCGGTGCCAACACATCTCCGCGTCGGCTACATCGCCGCTAGCAACGATCCGATTCCCGACACTCTTCGCCAGATTGGCATTCAAGTGGATGTGCTCGATGAGGTTGCGCTGGCGTTTGAGGATCTGAGCCGGTACGACGCCATCGTCGTCGGCATCCGCGCTTACGATTTGCGTCCGGACCTGATGCGCTCGAATCGGCGTCTGCTGGATTATGTGGAGCAGGGCGGGTCGCTAGTGGTGCAGTATCAGCGCGATCCGCAGTGGGTTTCCGCGATGCCCTACCCCGGGACGATGCCGGGGCAGACTTCGCGCGTAACCGACGCGAATTCTCCTGTGCACTTTCTTGCGCCCGATAATCCGCTGTTGAATTCGCCGAACAGGATAACGCTCGCCGATTTCGAAGGCTGGGACCAGGAGCGTGGCCTCTATTTCCTCGGCACATTCGATTCGCACTATCAAGCAGTGCTCAGCCTCACCGATCCCGGCGAGCCGGAAACAAACGGCTCGCTCGTGTACGCGCGCTACGGCAAAGGCGTCTACATTTACACGGGACTCTCATTTTTCCGCGAACTGCCGGCGGGCGTGCCGGGCGCGTATCGTCTGTTCGTCAACTTGCTGAGCCAGACTCAGCACGGCCAAGGGCACGACTAGAGGCCGTTTGTTTTGGGTTGATGAAAGCGAAGAAAAAGAGAACAAAAAGGTGTCGCAACTGCAGCAAACAGGTTGCAGCAAAAAGCTAACCGCCGGTCGGAGCCGTCGATTCGCCACCCGAACCCACAAAAGCGAAGAAAAGGCGAAAAACGCTAGCTCGGGTTACCTCGTCTCGCGACATCACGCCGGTAGGAACTTGGGGCACAGGCCCTTCACTTCTCAGGAGCCCTTCGCTCCCCAGGGCAAGCAGGATTGCCTGTGCTACTGACACCCTCACCGCACGGCGAATGCATCGAGCCGGAGATGGTTCGAATCCCTGAAGGCTGGTTTCTGATGGGTAGCGACGCCGGCCAAACCGGCCAGGACAACGAGCGTCCGGTGCATCGCGTGTGGATCGATGCCTTCGAGTTCGCTGTCTGCCAGGTGACCAACGCGGAGTATGCGAAATTTCTCGCAGCAGGGAGTGAGCATAAGGGCCATCGCAAGCTGTTGCACTGGGACGATCCGGATTTCTCGCATCCGGAGCAGCCGGTGGTTGCGCCGTCGTGGTTCGACGCGGTGGCGTATTGCGAATGGTTGAGCGCGCTCACCCATAAACATTACCGCCTGCCAACCGAAGCCGAATGGGAACGCGCCGCGCGCGGCGGGGCCGAGCAGAAACTTTACCCATGGGGCGATGAGCCGCTCGAATCGCTGGCGAATTACGCGTCGCGCTGGAAGACAGCGCCCGAGCGCGTGGGCCGCGCGGAACGCAACTCTTACGGCTTATTCGATATCGGCGCGAATGTGCATGAGTGGTGTGCGGACTGGTTTGATGCGGATTACTATCGCGTTTCGCCGGAGCGCAATCCGCAGGGGCCGGCGGAAGGAACGCGGAGAGCGTCACGCGGCGGTTCGTGGCGGCATCAGACGAAAGTGTCGCGCTGCGCAGCGCGGTCGAGCATTCCGCCGGAGTTTCAGTATGCGGATTATGGATTCCGAGTCGCGCGCGACATCCAGGCGTTGCGTTAGCTGAAATCAATGAACCAAATCAGAATGGCAAACCCGTCCCGCCCTTCGCAAAGGCGGCGAAGGATGGGGTACCCGCAAAGACTGGGACTAAACTTCTAAGTGATGTGCTCGGGTATCGTCCGCGCGGGAGTGCGCCAATCCTATTTGCTACATGACTCGCTCACCATCTTGAGACTCGTTACCTTCAAATGCCCGTGCTCGGTGTCGGTCTTCTTGACACCGGCGTCGGTTGCCGCAGTTTTGGCGTCTTCCTTCATGTTGTGCGCTTTGGCATTCGCGACCACGCCTTTCAGAGTTACGGTGTGACCCACATGGTCAGCAAGATTGACAGCAGTGTTGCTGTGAGTTTCCCAGGTGCTGCCATCTTTGGCGGTGAGCAGAAATTCGTCAGCGCTGTCGCCCTTTGAAAGACAACCCGTAATGGAGCGGACTTCGGCCTTCGGTTTAGAAGCCGTGTCTTGTGCGGACGCTGCGGAAGCCGTGACTCCAACAAGGATGAGCCCTAAGAGGAGCCCTTTCGTTGCCATTTTCTGTGCCTCCTGAGAGAGTGAAACTCAGTGCGAAGGTTGGAGAGCTTCTACAAAACTAGGTCGCGGCGGGATAGGAGCACATAGAGTGAAGGCCGTAGATGTTCGGAGGAGTTCCCTTACAGTTTGTTCTTTTGTTGCGTCACAACTCGGTGTAATTGAGAGATGCGAAGGCCGGTCTACCGGTCGGAAGCGCATCAGCGAAGGATGGGCCACCTGCCCCCAAATGGGGTTCGACGGATGGCAAGGCGCTCAAATCAGGAGCAGATGCGATGACCGATGATGAACCGAGACTGACGACGCCAAGTGTCATTCTCAATTCAATTGAGGCACAACTTTTCGTCAGGAACATGAAGAGTTCCTTTGATTTCTATGCAAATAAGCTCGGCTTCGCGGTCGAATTCATCTATGGCGATCCGCCGAACTACGGGCAAGTGATCCGCGACAATGCACGACTCAACTTGAAGCTTGTCTCCGAACCTGTGTTCGTTGGTGATGTTCGCAAGCGCGAACATCTGCTCTCCGCTTCGATCACGGTTGCAACCGCGAACGAAATCGAAGAACTATTTGTGAGTTATCAGGCTGCAGGAGTTCCCTTCCATCAGACACTCAAGAAAGAGCCGTGGGGGGCCAGAACCTTTATCGTCTCGGACCCAGACGAGAATCTCATCCTCTTTGCTGGCCCGGCAGCCGAGTGAACGACTCCGATTTAGAAATGCGGAACTGCGGACGCAGACGATTAGTTCGACTCTGTAGTTTGGGGATGCCTAGCTTTGTGTAGGGACGCCGAAGCAATGCGAATAGCCGTCGTCGTCGGTAAGAAAAAACTCGGTCTGTCCGTACTCTCGATTTTCGAGTTCTGAAACACCGTAACCAAGGCGCTTCAATCGCTCCCTGGTTTTGTCTATATCCGTCGGCGTCCAGTAGAGTCGAATGCTATCATAGCCTTCCGGCTTCGCCGGAGTGCCCGCGCGCTGGTTCAGCATAAAATGCAAGTCGTCCTTCTGGAGCATACAGAAGATCAGCTTGTCGTCTTTGCGCATTTCTGAACTCATCGAGAATCCGAGACCATCAACCCAGAAACGCAGACTCTTCTCCAGGTTTGCGCTCGGGATGACCGGGATGCAGTGTTTAACAGTCATAAGAGCCTCCTTCGCCAGAGTAAACGCCGGTCATTTAATCAACGGTCACGACTTAACAGAGCGAAAAAAACGAGGATGCCTATGGCAGGAACAAGTTCAAAACCTGCCACGCGTTTCGTCACAACGCCAGCAAATATTGCACCTGCACAGAACGCGAGCCACAGACCGCCTTCTAACCCAGCGCGTCGAAGGTGAGTGTCCCGCGAGCCCTGCGCGTCCGGCGGGATCGTCCCGCGAGCAGCCAGGGCAAGATGACTTCCGATTTTGTTGAGTGCTCCGGTAACGAATGTCAGGTTCACAGACTCTGCTCCAATCCTGGCCACGGCGGGATTCATGATGCCCATGGATGCGCTAAGCAGGGCGATTCCCACTTCAGCGATGAATGCAACGCGCAAATTCAGGATGACGAACGCCGCCATGAATGCAGCAGAAGTCAGGAGCACGATTCGATGGGAATGGCGATATTTACCGACCACGATCCAATGTCCGAGAAACGTGCCCGCTAAGAAGAAAATTATTGCCACTGCTTCAGGCAAAGCCGCATGGAACTTCTGTTCTCCCACGGACACACCCGCGATGGTTGTATTTCCACTCATGAAAGAGATGAATGTGTTGAATTGGCGAAGACCGTATCCGTCGGTATAGCCAGCCACGGTCGCAAGGCAGATCGCAGCGGTATTCAAACTGTATGCGCTACCGGAGGCTAGCGGTTTTCCTGTCACGCCATCTTGGGTCATAGAGGTCATCCATTCTGTTGAGTTTGGAAGTGGTTCAAATTGGCGGGTAGCCCACGCTTTTCTGCTGCGGATGCGTGGTTTCCGCAAGTGACGGCGCTTTCGTGAGGATGATAGCACTCGGGTAGGTCACTTCGAAGTTCAGTCTCGGTCCTTGCGGCCGCACACTCTTCGTTAATCAAAGGCCTCAGGTGAATTGCGGTCGCATGGCGGCCGGATTGAGACCTGAGCTACAGGTACGCTAGCGGTACCCTGACGCGAAGGTCTTCAAGCTTATTATG
>DATNKB010000127.1:0-4206 GCA_035603595.1 Candidatus Dormiibacterota bacterium | reverse complement strand
AAGATTGCAGAAGAGCCGCTCTTCCCGATGCGGGCAGTTCATGCAGTTCTCGATGATCTCGAGTCCGTAAGGCGCAGGCATTGTCTTGTTTGCCGAGATTATAGCCCTCTGGGGCCGTTGCGAGTACCAAAACGATTTGGGTGACATATTCAGGCCTGTGAGCGGGTGCATCCGCTGGTGAATATGTTCCCTGAAAATAGAACATTGAAGCGGTAGCTGCCGTCACTCGGCCTCGTGACATTCGTCAAAGGACCCGCAACGCTTGGCAAGTCTGGGTTAGAGATCGAGGACTGCGATGACTACACTTGGGTCGGGGTTCGGACGAACAGTGAATTGGAAGCGTCTCGCAAGCGCCATCATTCCGTAATTTTCGGGCAGAATCACCGCGACGATCCGTTCCAGCTTTTCGTCGCGCGCCACTTCGATGAGCCGCCGAACCATCTCCGTCCCCAATCCTTGCTTCTGCGCCTGATCGCTGACGAGAACTGCCACTTCGGCCTCGCAGGCATCTGGCACTTTTGTCATCCGGCCCACAGCCAGGATTTCGCGCTCGCCTGTCGACGGATCCTGCCAATCGGCTACGAGCGCCATTTCACTCTCATAATCAATGAAGCATTTCTTCACGAGACGTTCGTGCGCCACCCGCGAATCTAGTTTCTCCATATGGAAATAGCGCAGATACACGGATTGTTCCGAAAGTGTGCCGTGGAACTTCACCATCAGCGGCTCATCGTCGGGGCGGATGGGGCGAATTACCACCGGCATTCCTCCCGTCGTCGTCCAGGCGCTAACGTATTGAGCGGGATAAGACCGGAGTGTTGAATTGGAAGACATTCTGATATCCGAATCGATTATCCCCAGACTATGCCGGAATTCATTCTGCGATGATTTTCGTGGGTTCGCCACAAACATACACCCGAACAGGTGCCGCCGCTCCTCGAATAAGTCTCGGGAGGCGGTGCGAGCGCGGGATTCAATCTTCGGGGCCTGAATCGTCGCCCCGCACCGCTTCCCAATGCTTTTTGTCCCATCAAGAAACGTTTCGCTCAGCTGCGCACTGTGAGAACGGGGCAGCGCGCTTCCGCGATGATCTTGTGAGCGATCGTCCACGGAATATGCGTCACTCCAAGTGCGCGGTGAACCCGCTTCACTCCCAGCACAATTAGATCAGCTTTGCTCAGTTCGGCGACCTGCAGGATTTTCGGTGCGGGCTCGCCGACCTCGGCGAGATAATAGGGCTTGCACCACGCCTCCGCTTCCATAGGAACGAGATGCTTCATCTGCCTCACCGTCGCGTCCATCAGGTCGCTCGGATTCACCAGCTCTCCACTCTTCTGCGGCGGGACTACCCGCAGAATATCCAACTCGGCCTGGTTTTCCTCAGCTAGCGAGATGGCGTGAGGAAGGGCTGCCAAAGACGCTTCCGAGAAATCCGTCGCGAAGAGAATGCGCTTCATGCGCGCGGTCGTTTCCGGCTCGCTCCGAACGTACGGCCCGACGACCAGAACCGGCACGGGTGAGTGGCGCAGAATATTCTCTGCGTGGGATCCCATTACCATTTTCCCCAATCCTTCGCGGCTATGGGTTCCCGTCACCAGCAGATCCACTTTCTTTTCTTCGATGGTTCTGGAAATTTCATCCCAGATAGCGCCCTCGGTGACTTCTACCTCATTCTCGACTCCGCGAAAGAGTGCCTTCAGGTGCCCGGCTTGTTGTTTCGCTTGCAATTCATTGGCCTCGTGAACTGCTGCCCATGCTTCCGGCGGAACCATCCCGTTCGCCTCCACAGGCCGAACGTGAAGAGCGATAACTTTGGCGCCGTATCGTTTGGCTAGCTCCGATGCGTAAGGAGCCGCCGCTTCGGCAGTCGGCGAAAAATCGGTTGTGTACAGAATGTTCTTAAGAGAAATGCGGGTTACAGTTTCCAGTACTCTCACGGCCCACCTCCATTTGCCTTTCTGCCTCTTAATGTAGGCCGAACCCCTGGCGGTCGCGGTACCCGGCGTCACCTGAAGATGTGACCTGTGTCACACCTTCTGATCGCTCTCAACTTTCCGGTGCGATAGCGTGATATGTTTATTGAACGAAAGGCTTTGTAAACGGCTTCTTGATTTGATTCGCTCCCACTCTCCTCCTGACGAACAACAGGAATCATCGATCGAAGTCCCGGCGAAAATCCGCGTCTTGTCGGCGGCTGGCAGGTTTGTCGCGGATCACTGGATACGGCTGCTCTCGATTTCGGCGCTGATTCTGGTTCCCTGCTTTTGGCACCCCCACATCGAAGCCGGCGATCTTGGCAGCCATATTTACAATGCCTGGCTCGCTCAATTGATTGAGCACGGACAGGCGCCCGGATTGCGGATCGCGTATCCATCCACCAATATTTTGTTCGACTCCCTGCTCAGCGGCCTCGCGAAAGTCTTTGGGCTGCATGCCGCGGAAATACTCTCGGTGGCAATCGCCGTTCTGATTTTTTTCTGGGGGGCTTTCGTCCTCGCTGCGGCCGCAACAAGGCGCGCGCCGTGGCTCTTGACGCCGCTGATCGCAATGGTGGCCTACGGCTGGACCTTCGAGATGGGCTTCTTCAACTATTACATCGCACTGGGGCTTTCCTTTTTTGCCCTCGCGATTCTCTGGCGAGGGACACTGCGGGAATGCGCCGTTGCAATCGTACTAATCCCATTTATCTATGTGGCGCATCCGCTCGGCGTCATCTGGCTCATCGCAGCCGCTGCCTATGTTCGTGTTGCATCCTTTATTCCGCCGCGAGTTCAGCTGCTGCTGGTAGCCGCCGCAACTGCTGCGTTGTATGTGCTGCGCCTATATCTCTCACACCATTTCGTAGTTGGGGCGGCATATGACCCGTTGCAGCTGTTCAACGGTGGAGACCAATTCGTGCTGTTCGGCGGGCATTACAAAATTGTCGAGGCGCTGTGCGGAATTTTTATCGCGGTCGCACTCGCGATCGACGTGATCGCTCGTAGGCGCGAGCGAAACTTCTGGCACGCCTACCTTATTCCTCTCGAGCTTTACGCGATCGCCGAAGTCGCCGTATTCCTGCTGCCCGACGGAGTGCGCATCCCGAGCCAACCTGCGGCGCTCGCACTCATCACCGAGCGGCTCACTTCGATTTCGGCCGTGCTCATTTGCTGTGTGCTGGGCGCGATGCTGCCGCGCAAGTGGCACTTGATCGCTCTCGCAGGAATCGCGACGGTATTTTTCACGTTTCTCTACCGGGACACGGCAGTGATCAACCGAATGGAAGCACAGGTCGCAGATCTAATTAAAACTCTCCCGCCGGATCAGCGTGTGCTCGCAACGATTCTGAAGCGCGACGAATCGCGCGTCCTGGTGCAGCACATCGTGGATCGCGAATGCATCGGCCACTGCTTCAGCTACGGAAATTACGAGCCAGCTTCCACCCTGTTTCGAGTTCAAGCGCTGCCCGGAAACAAGTACGCGATGACGGACTTCGAAGACGTGGCCTCGATGGAGGCGGGAGACTACCAAGTGCAGTCCGAGGATTTGCCGGCCTACCAGATCTATCAGTGCAGCGAAGATTGGACTCGGCTCTGCATCCGGCCACTCGCGGCCGACGAGTTAAATGACCGGCTGGGAGTGCACCCGGAGAGTGAGCGCTGAAGCTGAAGCCGAGCAAATCAGCCTGTCGCGCCCGGTGCTCAGATTTTCTAAGGCAGTTCGCCGAAAACCACGACTCCTGTCGGAGTGCCCACGAAGACTTTGCCATTGGCAATCATCGGAGTGATGAATTTGTTGCCGGCAAAACTGTCGCGCCCGCTAGCGGCCTGATTGCTGTTGTAGAGTTCAGTGCCAAGATTGCCTGCGTCATAGGCGTGCAGAACTGCTGTTCCGCCGTTCTGTACTGTCCAGACGATTCCGTTCGACGTACCGTTTGCCGAAACGCTTGGCGTCGAGCCGGGATAACCGAACGAGGCTGAAGAACTCGAGGCCGAGGCTGCGACCTTCGCGTTCGTGATTGGAAAAGCTTTGAGTGGCGCGCCCACGGAGCCGTAATAAATCGTGCCATTGAAATAGGCGGGCATGGCCCAGACGCCACCGGGTAGCGCACCGCTGAGCTGCTGATAAATCGCATTGTCGTTCTGGACGTTGAATTTGCCCATCATGTCGCGATTTACGATGTACATGTTCGAATCTTTGCCGGCACCGACGGCCAGATGCCAGGTG
>DATNKB010000126.1:0-2633 GCA_035603595.1 Candidatus Dormiibacterota bacterium | reverse complement strand
AAACGGAAAGAAGCAGAAATCGCGAGAGCAAATCGACCAAACGCTGCTGCGCAGACAGACAGGTGTGCTCAGAAAAATAAAAAACTAAGACAAAACGTTCTTGACGGAGCCGACTTCGTTAGAGATGTTATCAACATCTATCGGATCTTGTGTTCCGGGCTCTCCCCCGGACGCTCACTTCTGCATGTTTTCGTCTAAAAAGGCAAACACGTCGGGCTCCCAAATATTCACGCCGAGATAGAGGAAGTCGTGTCCATCGTCCACCGTGTGGCCGATGGGCGGATAGATTTTCAAGCGATGTGGCTTGCCGATCTGCTCGCGGCGGGCGTCCAGCACCTTGCCCGACGAGAGAGAATAATCGTTCTCGGCGTGAATGAAGAAGACTGGCGCTGTGACGTGGTCGATCGCCGCCAGGAGCCGCGCTCGCAACTCCGGAGAGCGATCAAAACTATAGCCAGCTCCGGAGAAGACGACGACTGCTCGCAGGTTCGGTTCACGCTCGGCCAAAAGCACCGTGAGCGAGCCTCCAAACGATTGGCCGACCACGGCGACATCCCTCGCATCGACGTAAGGGAGCTCCCGCAAGAATTTAAGGCCAGACAGGGCGTCGTCCATTTCTCTGTTTTCCAGCAACTGCAATTGCAGCGCGTTGCGCGCCTCTTGCCCGTGCGCGGCAAATTCGCTGTTCATTAGGTCGACGGCGTTTGTGCCCTGGTCGGTGGAAGGGCCGACGCCGTGTCGGAACACGTATAGGAATACATATCCATGGCGAGCGAAGACCGGGCCGAGTTTTCCGGCATTTTGTTCGTACGGTCCGAGGCGTTCCAGATCTTTGCGGCTTCGGCCGCTGCCGTGATTCAGCAGGATGCCGGGGAACGGTCCGCGCCCCTGCGGCCGCCAAAGCATCGCGTGCAGGGTAGCCGACCCACTGTGGATGAGTACGGTTTCAGGCTCGCCAGACGTTTGGCCCCAGGCCGTCACGGCTGTGAGCGTTAGAATGAACAGCGCCACGACGAACGCGTGAACCTTTGTCATTGGCACTCCCCAATCACTGGATAGCACTGATGCGACGGGAATGCGCCCAGTATATCTGAAGTGAGATCACAGGAGGTTCTTCCGGGCCATGTCCAGGTCACTACCTATCTCACACTGAGATAGGTAGTGATAATGTCTGTTCTCGACATCTATCGTTGAAGATACCAAAACATTGCTTGGTATGCCCAACGAGACATATACTCCTTCTTGAAACAAGCCTGTGTTCGAACGATTTACGCAGGGTGCCCGTCGGGCAATCTTCTTTGCCCGCCATCCAGTCGATGCGGCCTGTGCTACTGAATGGCAACGGCGTAGGTGAAGATTAGTTGCGGTTGGCTTTGATGAATGTGATTACTAGGAGGGTGAACTCTTCGGGTTTCTCGAGGTACATGAGGTGGCCAGTGTCTTCTAGGATGATGCGGCGGGAATTGGGGATGCCGGCTTCGATTACGCCTGCGTGAGAGTGAACGTCGGGGATGTCAATGTCTCCGACGAGGATGAGCGCGGGAACGCGAATTTCGTTGAGGCGCGGAAGGGAATCGGGCGTGGGGCGCGGGAAGTCGGGGTGATTTAAGTCCTGTGGAGCGGCCGATAGGATTTCGTGGAGTTTCTTTTTTGCTTCGGGGTGATCGGCGGCGAGCAGGTATTTGTCATTCGACCAATTTGAGATCATGGCCGCGACGTCGTTCTTTTCCATCGGCGCATTATTAGCATTGCCGCGATTGAGGAAATGATCGGAGAAGCCGTAACCGCTGACGACCGCGCCGACGAGGACCATTCCGTCGACGAGTTTCGGATGCGCGAGCGTGAAATCAATTGTGAGTGCGCCGCCGTGGGAGCTGCCGACCAGGAATGCGCGGCTGATTTTTAGTTGGCGGAGTAGCGTGAAGAGGTCGTCGGTTTCGTAATACCAGGTGGTGGCGGCGGGCGAGCGGCCATATCCGCGGCGGTCATAGCGCACCGTGTGGAATTCCTTGCAAAATGTGGGCCAGACGGCGTCCCAAACGGCGGAGTGAGCGATTCCGTCGTGAATCAGGACGACCGCACTGGGACCAGTGCCGCATTCCTCGTAGTAGATATTGCCTTTCTCGACTTCGACGAAATGGCCAGGACCAGATTCATCTGCAGCAGCGAATGCAACTGTGGGCGATGCGAGGATGAGAAGAGCGAAATTGAGTAGGAATAGCCAACGGAGTGGCGCTCGCAGCGTCGGCGGGACCGGCTCTCCATCGCAGGAGCCTGCAACCGCCTCCCAAGCTTCATCGAAACTTGGCATGGATTCCTCAACGATTAGTCGTTCAGAGAAGCATACCACCACGAATCCACGGACGTCGCAAATGTGAGATAGCTAGTGATAATCCCTGTTCTCGACAGTTATCTGGAAATCTGCGAAATTGCGAGTAGTATGGTGGTAAATATTAGGAGGCGGTTATGAAGGGAACTTTCACCGCCGCTGCTATTCTCGTAGTGATTTCTGCGCTCCCCGTAACGCTAACGGCAAAAGAAAAAACGCTCAAGATTACGGTGAGTGGCGGCAACCTCGCGACCCCTGTCGAAATAACTGATCCGAAGATTCTCGACAATTTCAATGTTTGGAC
>DATNKB010000125.1:0-4655 GCA_035603595.1 Candidatus Dormiibacterota bacterium | reverse complement strand
GCTTGAACGCTGAGCTCAATCTCTTTTGAATTTCCGCTTTCTGATCCTGGCCATACAGCGAAGGAGACGCACCCGCCAACACCAAAATCAGCATCAAGAGAATTCTTCGTCGCATGAGGTGCCTCCACTGAACCAGATTCGCTATTATGACCCGCAGGCAGGCCGATAACGTACACCGACCGACCGCTAGATTTCAATTCTTCATCGGGTTCTCAGGGCCACTCTGCCTTTTAACATTCCATTCTCATCGAAGTTCATCTTGGTCTGATCCCCCTTCAGTAGCGTAGGCTTCAGCCTGCGCCGCACGTAACAAACTTCTCGACTCAAAATGCTTGGCGCGCGTTAGTCGTGTTGCCGCCCGGCCACTTTCTCACCTCGCTCCGGTCCGCCGTCGCTGCGAGCATTTCTGCAATCGTCATCATCGCCACAGGATGATTCACCTCCTCCGCAATCTCCGCAAGCGGCACAAGCACAAATTTCCGCTCCGCCATTCGCGGATGAGGAATCTCAAGCCCCGACCCTCTCACGATATCCGAGCCATACAGCAGAATATCCATGTCGATGAGCCGTGGCCCCCTCAGTACGAGTCTCTCGCGACCCATCTCGCGCTCGATCTCAAGCAGCACTTCCATCAATCGCTCCGGCGAAAATTCCGTTTCCGCCGCAATCGCGCAATTCAAAAACCAGGGCTGATCCCTAATCTCCAGCGGTTCGGTCTCATACAACGAAGACTCTTGCGTCACGCGCACCCCGCGCTGGCGCAGTGCCGCAATCGCCCGCGCGATATTCTCCGCGCGATCCCCCATATTCGATCCCAGCGACAAGTACGCTGTATTCATATCAGCAGCTGCAATCCTCGACCATCATAAATGCAGAGGCGAAGGACAAGTGACTAGACTGGCTTCTATTACACTAATTCCCATTTGGGAATTGACGAGAGCGATAGCCTACACCTATCATCCGTCTGCGGTGAGCCCTCTCCCTGGCCATCGCTCCCTGCCGAAAGAGCGAGGAGTGCCAAACATGAACGCCCCAGCCCAGACTCGCCTGTTTTCCAAACGCGCGCAGCGACTCGTCGTTTCAGCCTCCCGAGCCGGAGTCCTGCTTCTCTTCCTCGCCTGCCTTTTCAGCTCCCGGCCGCTTACGCCCCAGAGCCCGCCCCAATTCGTTTACACAGCCGACGAGTCTACCCACATGATCTCAGCCTTTGTATTGAATCCCACCAATGGCGCGCTGACCCCCGCTCCGGGATCCCCGTTCAACGAACGCTTAGACCCGTATGCACTCGCGGTTGACCCAGCCGGCAAGTTTCTGTTCGTCGCCAACCACAGCACGAGTGACGTCTCGGCCTTCGTCATCAATCAGACTTCAGGTGCCCTGACAGAGGCGCCAGGCTCCCCTTACGACGTCGGCTTAGGGTTCAATCCTACCGTTCTTACGACCGACGTCTCCGGAAAGTTCCTGTACGTTGGGAACACACATTTTCATGACATCGGCGGAAGCTCAGGAGAGATAGATGTTTATTCGATCGACCCCGTCACCGGCGTCTTGACGCCCAGTCCCGAATCCTTAACGAGTCCTGCAGAGATCCCGTCAACCCCGCTCGCAATTTTTATGCACCCATCAGGTAAGTGGTTGTACATCATGAGTTTGTCACTGGGTGCCGACCCTGAGTCCGACGTCGTTGAGCAGTGGGGAATAAATCCAACCACAGGTGAACTCGGTTTCGGCAACGGCAGTATTTATCAGGGTCCCGAGCAAGGCCGTTCGCTCACTGGCACTCCTTCGGGCGCGTTCCTCTTTCTGGGTGCAGGGAAAAATGTCGGAGTCTTCGATACGGTCGCGGTATCGCCGGTGGATGGCTCTCTTAGTGAGGTCACAACTCTATCGCTTCAGCCGATCTTTCCCGACAGCATCACTGTAGACGCGTCCGCAAAGTATCTATTGTCGTCAATCGGAACCTACTTAATTGACCCGATTATGGGCACTCTCAGCCCCACTCCTAACAAGCTCGGTGCCAATCCTATGGTCGCCGACCGAATCGGCGAATTCGTTTTTACGGGGAACCCGACGGTCCAAGGTCCTGGCGTATACTCCTACCAAATTGACACCGCCTCCGGCTTGCTCACTCCAGCACCGGGTTCGCCCCTATACGACCACCGCTATCGTTCAGGCAATCGCCGTCACAGGGACTCCCGCAGTGACCCCGGCGCCTGCTGCCAATTTTTCTCCGACAAGCCTGAGTTTCAGTTCTCAAATTGTCGGTGTGCCAAGCGCCTCGCAAATGATTCAACTTTTTAATACCGGCACAGCCACTCTGAATATTGCAAGCATCGCGATCACTGGCGCAAACATGGGCGATTTCTCGCAGACGAACGATTGCGCCGCCACTCTAAGCAGCGGCGCACACTGTACCTTTACCGTCATCTTCACCCCAGGCGGCGTCGGATCACGCTCAGCAGCCATCACCGTAATGGACAATGCGTCCGGCAGCCCGCACTCTGCCGCGCTCACCGGTACGGGAATGAGTGTCACTCCCGTGGCTGCGCTCACGCCCGCCACTTTCACGTTCCCGGCAACCACTGTTGGAAACTCGAGCTCACCTCAAGCTTTCAATCTCATGAACTCCGGAACCGGTGCGCTCGCAATTTCGACCATCGGATTCACCGGCCCCAATCCTGGCGACTTCACTCAATCGAACACGTGCGGCTCAAGCGTTCCCGTGAACATGTCCTGCACGATCACCGCCACGTTCGCGCCGCAAGCTGTTGGCCTCCGGACCGCGATGCTAAGTGTGAGCGACAACGCTGCCGGCTCGCCGCATACTGCCGCCGTAAGTGGCACGGGCAATGCTCCCTTCATGCTGGCTGCGAGCGGCCCCACCACCGCAACAACAAAGCCAGGCGGAACGGCAATGTACAGCCTGCAGTTCAGTCCCATCGCAAATTTCACCGGAACCGTCACGCTCTCCTGCGCCTCGACGCCCGCAGGAGTTCCGTGCTCGGCTTCCCCCAGTACAATCCAGGTTAAGGGATCCGTAGCCGTCCCTGTCACAGTCACTGCCATGCCGTCCGCGACGGCACTTCTCGTCCCATCGGTTCGCTTCACTCCGCTAGGCTCCACATCGCTTAGGCTCACCTCTGGAATGGCGTGCGCCTTGTCACTGGTGGGAATAGTTCTTGCGAGAAAACGCCGCACAAAGCGCGCCAGCTTCGCTCCGCGATTCGTTCACGCCGCGCTCGCGTCTCTGCTGCTCGCGCTCTGCCTCACCGCAGCATGCGGTGGAGGCGGCAGTGGAACTCTGCCTACCCCATCAAATTTCACCCTCACCGTAACGGCAAGCTCCGGTGGCGCCGTTCTGCCCGTCACCCTGAATCTCACCGTCCAGTAACCGCGAAAGCCTGCCTTTCGGCAAGGCCGTTTCGTCGCGTATACTCTTGCAGAGGTTCGTTTCTCCCTTCCTGAGGTGATTCATGCGCTGGACTCCTGGCGGCGTCAGCGGCGATATCGAAGATCGTCGCGATAGCGGTGGTGGCGGCGGAGGATTTGGAGGCGGCGGCGTTCCGTTCGGCATCGGCGGCCTTCTGGTTCTGCTCGTCCTGAGTTTCGTCTTTAAACGAGACTTGATCTCGCCTTTTCTCCATTCTGGTTCCCCGGGTGCTTCACCAGGCGTGAGCCGACCGGCTGATCCCGCGCGCACTGCGGCCGAGTCGCGCGAAGTCCAGTTCGTTTCGTTCGTCCTTGACGACGCGCAATCCGATTGGGACAAGCTGATTCCCAATTATCGCCATGCCAAGCTGGTTCTCTTTCGCGACCAGACAAACTCGCCCTGCGGCCAGGCCGGAACGGCCACCGGCCCGTTCTACTGCCCCGGCGATGAAAAGGTCTATCTCGACCTCGGGTTTTTCGACGAGCTCCGCAGCCGCTTCGGCGCCTCCGGCGAATTCGCGCAGGCTTACGTGATCTCCCACGAAATCGGCCACCACGTTCAAAAAATCCTCGGCATCGAACGCACCGTCCGAGCCGAACAGCAGCGCAATCCCGGCTCAGCCAATCAACTCTCCGTGCTTCTCGAACTGCAAGCCGATTGCCTCGCCGGCGTCTGGGGCAATTCCACCGAGCAGCGCAACCTGATCGATCAAAGCGACATCGCGTCCGCAATAAATGCCGCAGCCGCGGTAGGTGACGATCGCCTTCAAAAACAAGCCACCGGCCGCGTGATGCCCGATAAATTCACCCACGGTACGTCCGCCCAACGCGCTCAATGGTTCAAGACCGGCCTCACCTCCGGCAGCATCAAATCCTGCAATACATTTTCTTCGGGCCCATAAGAGACGAAAACTCGAGAGCGCCGTCTAATCCCATCAGCTTCCCCAATAACACCCGGGTGAATCGTCCACTATGAACGGCTCCGGCTCTCAATGAACGCCCTGATTCGCGACCTCCGCTACGCACTCCGAGCCCTCGCCAAAAATCCCGGCTTCTCGATCGCCGCAATCCTGTCTCTCGCCATGGGCATCGGCGCGAACACTTCCATCTTCAGCATCACCAGCGCGCTTCTGCTTCGCCCGCTTCCCTACAAAGACGCCACCCAGCTCGTCATCCTCTGGAACCGCTCGCCCGGCCTCGGGATCACGCAAGATTGGTTTTCGACC
>DATNKB010000124.1:0-14860 GCA_035603595.1 Candidatus Dormiibacterota bacterium | reverse complement strand
ATACCGCACACTTGTGTTGTTTACCGCAAACCAGTCCCGCGCATTCAATATTTTAGGAAGTGTGGCGTTTTGAACAGTTTTAGTTCAGCGCAGCTGTTATAAATCTCGCGTCCCCACGTCCAGGACCACGGAGCGTGTTTTGTATAACGAGATCCGCATTTTCAACACGCAAAACTGGGAAGTGGGCAAGGGAATCGAAGTAGCGATTCGACCGATCCAAAGGTAATTCAATTTATCTGACACTGAGGAAAACAGAACGTGGCTATTGTCGCAGGGATTAGTCCCCGCGTTTGCTCATTGGTCGGCTTCGTTCTTCGACAAGCACCCTGACTCACGTTGGGCGTGCAGATCTTTCTGGTCGGTCGATTCTTTGGTCGACGCCCTCGACATGCCGGCTCGCCCACTCGATAAGAGAAACATTATCCTTCGTGCTGATCTTGCCCCGCATGCCGCGCATCATGCGAAGAAATGTCACCGGGCTCATACGGAGCTCGCTACACACGTGTCTGTCGGTTTGACCAGCGACGAGAGCCCGCAGTACGATTGCTTCCGCGCCGGTCAATGATGGGTCCAACTGGAAAGCTGAAGCGCGGTGGATACGAATTAATTTGAGTTCGAGCTTCATTGGTTCACCGATCCGTTGTGCTACCGGCCCGCCGCTTTATGACGGAGCTCCGCGGTCTTCCCTTTTGTGCTCGCGTACGGGCTCCGTCTTCTAGCTTTCATCACGTACAATGCCGCGTCTGCCGCGCCCAACAGAGAATCCACCTTTTCGCCATCTTGGGGATAAATAGCAACGCCGACGCTGACCGACAGTTTTGGCTCCCTGCCATCATTCGCAAGACTGTGACAAATGCGCCGGGCAACTAAATTGGCCTGGACTTGCCCTGTCTCGGGTAGCACTAGTGCAAACTCATCTCCACCGAAACGCGCCGGGGTATCAATCTTCCGGCTACAAATGCACAAAACATCGGCTAGTCGGCAAAGCGCTTGACTGCCAACCAAGTGACCGCAACGATCATTGATCTTCTTTAACCCGTCCAAGTCAAGAAACAGCAAAGCGAACTCACGGCCGGTGCGTTCGGTGCGATTGATTTCAAGGTCAACGGTTTCCACCAGATGGCGGTAGTTGGCTAGTCCGGTCAGGGGATCGGTAGCTGCTTGTTCGCGTAAGTGATCCTCGAGTTTACGTTGTTGAGTGACATCCTCAACGATGATCTCGTAACTGTCCGTCTCGCCCTCATCGGCGACCTTGCGTCCGCTGAGCCGAACTCTGAGGGTTGTCCCATTCTTTCGCTTCCATTCAATTTCCAGGGCAGCGGCGCTATCTAGTTCGACGGACTGGCCCAATAAATGCGCTCGTTTGGAGGGATCGCAAAGGATATCAGCTGCGAGATTCACGGCCAGGAGTTCCGCGCGGGATGGATAACCAAGCATGGTCACCAACGCCTGATTGACATCCAGGAAATCGCCTTTCGTGTTGCAGCGACACATTCCATAATTAAGGTTTCCTACAAGAGCGCGGTAGCGTGCCTCTGAATGGCGCAGCCTCTTTTCCGTTTGATCGCGCTCTTCGCGCAGATGGTTGTCATTGAGCGCTCGACGAATAGCTACAGGAAGGTGGGTAAGACGATCCATTCCAATGCAATCGGCAGCGCCTTCTGTGATCAGTTCCGCCACGGTTTCCGGTTGCATCGTGTCGCTCAGGAAGATGCAGGGAATTTGCCTATCCCTCAGATGCAGCGCTTCCAGCGCCTGTGGTCCTTGCCAATTCGGGGACAGGTATTCAGCTAGTACCACGTCATAGTATTTTGAGTTCAGGCGTCCAGCAAACTGGTCCGGAGTTAGAACTACGTCTGAGCTGACCTTGAATTGCGCCCTATTGAGCTCCTGGACGCAAAGCTCTACATCCGCGGCATCGCTATGAACAAACAAAATGCGCAAGGGGAGCCTTCTGCCGGCAGGTCCGTTCAAGACCAGGGGCGGGTTGTCTTGCTTGACGCGATCTCGTGTTGCTGAAGCCATTGAGAGTCCACCAGATTCACGGCGATCAGCTCCTCCGCGCGGACTGAACCTCGGAACTGGTTCAAAAGGAATCGGTGACAACCATATTGGAACGGCTCCAGAGGTATCTGTTCAAAACAGCACACTTTTCATCCGCGTGTTGACTGATTGGACAAAATCCGGAGAAGACTAAAACCAGAGTGCGTCTAACTCTGTCGCACCGGATAACTGTTGCGAACAGCGATTCGCACCACCTATCTCAGAATGCGACAAATCCGGAATCGGTGCGTATTTTTTGGGGCTCAGAAGGACATTTCTAACGCTTTGGAGCTACTGGCCAATTCCTTTCAGATCGTCCTTGGCCTGTTGCTCCGCGTCCTTTGTGGCTTGCTTGGCGCTGGCATCCGGCTTCAACTGATGGATGGCCTTGTTCAAGCCCTGTGCTTTCTCTCCGTCAGCAACTTTGCAGCCGGACACATCCACACTGGTATGCACGCCCGTCACATCGGCACGGAGACAATTGAAATCCACTCCGAGATTATGGCTGGCATGAAGAGCGGCCAGACATCCATCCAATGCCGTAAATGGCGCACAGGCGTCGCTGGCGGTCACGTTAGCAGCCAATAGCCCCTGGGCTTGCAGACTGGGAGTGAGCTTTTTCTCTGCCTCACTTCTGCTTCCTGGCGCCTCGGTGGAATTCTTGGAATCTTTCTTGACCCAGTTGATCGGATTAAGGGAGCGCGAACTCTCCTGTGCGGCGGCGGTCGCGCCACTGCCCGCGGGCCCTTGCGCTGCTACTCGTTCTGCACCCACCGTCAAAGAGATCGTGGGTGTGAGGGTGCGTCGAGCAGCCACCTCTTGTCGGCATCAACTCTTGGTTCACTGGCCTGAGAAAGTAACTCGTTTCCAATCCAACGGCTGTTGTGCCAACGAATATCTGAAGTGTCCCGTTTTGAACAGTCTTAGTTCAGCGCCGCCGTTATAAATCCCGCAGGAGGATAGATTATGCGATTAAAGACGTTAGCCGCTTTCGCAATGACACTGCTGCTCGTGGCACTCGCTTTGAACGTGCCCGTCGCGGCAGCCGATGAGCAGTCTGGGACCTGGAAGATGGACCCTGCCAAGTCAACGTACAGCCCCGGGCCCGCAGCGAAGAGCATCACCTTAAAGATTGAGTCTGACGGGGATAACATCACGTACAGTTCAGACGGAATCGACGCCAGTGGAAATCCGACCCACGTCGAGTACACCGCAAAATATGACGGCAAGGACTATCCCGTTACCGGCTCGCCCAACGCTGATATGGTAGCGTTGGAACGGATCGACTCCAACACCATCAAGTCCACTAATAAGAAAGACGGCCAAGTTGTGATGACCGTGACATCGGTGGTCTCTAAAGACGGGAAAACGCGGACCTCGACATTCAAAGGCAAGAACGCGAAGGGGCAGGATGTAAATAACATCCTCGTTTACAACAAACAGTAAAGCGGTTTCTTGAATTGTTGGGGATGTGACTGCTTCTCGCATCGTTGGGCGAGCTTGATTTTTCTCCGCCAGCGTGAAGTACGGCCTGGAAGCTCGTCCCAATCGATGCGGAACCCGGACTGTGTCTGCATCCGGCGAAATCCAACTATACTGGTTTGCACCCACTGAATAGAAGAACACCGTGCCCTCGAACAGAAAATCCTTAACTGGTCTCGCCCCAGCGTTCGTAACGCCACCCAAACTGTCAAACGCGCTAACCGGACATTGAAGATCAGATAGGTGCTGGAACACGGATTATCACCACCTGTCTCACTGTGAATAGCTGGTGGTAAGCGGATTTCCCAACACCTATCAATCTTGGCGCGCGTCTCCGAGCGAAATCGTGAACCGCGCAATCGGTTAGGTGTAAACTCCCGCCGGAGCGTGACTCCGAGGCCGAAGCCGAATCTCTGATCCGCAATATTTCAGCATAGAAAAGGCCAAGCGCATGCAGTTCGTGAGCATTCCAGCGGGTAGCTTCATGATGGGCTGTTCAGCGGGAGACCATGAATGCTACGCCGAAGAAAAGCCGTCTCATCGAGTATCCATCGCGCGGCCTTTTGAGATAGGCAAATACCAGGTTACGCAGTCAGAGTATGAGGCGGTCATGGCTACCAACCCGAGCTATTCCCGCGGACCGAACCATCCAGTTGATGGCGTGAGCTGGGAAGACGCGCAGATGTTTTGTGAGGCGGTCAATCGCAGGGGGGATGGGTACCACCATCGCCTGCCCACAGAGGCAGAGTGGGAATATGCGGCACGCGGCGGAGATAGTTCCTGCCGGTATGGTTCTTTGGATGTGGTTGCCTGGTTCCGAGACAATTCGGGTGGAACGACGCATCCGGTCGGTGAGAAAAAGCCGAACAGATTTGGATTGCATGACACGTTGGGAAACGTCTGGGAATGGGTGGAGGACTGGTACGGCATAACTTATTACGGCCGCAGTCCTGAAACCGACCCGAAGGGCCCTCTCAGCGGAGAGTATCGCGTTTCGCGCGGCGGTTCCTTTCGCGGACTTGTCAGAGGACAGGCGCGCGTTTCCTCCCGTTATATCCAAAAGCCCAACGTCCGAAGTATCGTGATTGGGTTCCGCTGTGTGCGTGAACCGGTTCAAGAATCGAGGAGATGAAACAATGCTGATGATTGGAGAACGTCTGCGAACAATCCGGGAATCAAAGAATCTTTCACAGGGCGACATTGAAAAGCGCACGGGTATGCTGCGCTGTTACACATCCCGCGTGGAGAACGGCCACACTGTTCCGAGCATAGAGACACTTGCGAAGTACGCACAGGCGCTCGAAATTCCGCTCTATCAAATTTTCTACGATGGTGAAGAGGCTCCAAAGAAGATCAAAGGGGTAGACCTAGACGGGGAGAAGCTGTCCCTCACCGAGCGGCGCGAGATCGAGAGCCTGGGCCGCCAGTTCACAAAACTGAAAGCGCGAGACAAAGGGCTTGTGAGACTGTTAGTCGCAAAGCTCGCCCACGCTACGTCGTAAAGGATCGATCCAACCTAGCGAAATTCATCCAAAGTTCGCCTATCCTCCGCTGTCGCATTTTGAGATAGCTGGTGCGAAGCGGATTTCTCGACACCTATCCAAGTTCTGTCGGAAGTGACCGAGAATTACTTCCGAGTTGCTCTCCACCGGAGAGTGACCCGACTGGTCAATACAACCGCGTTTCTCGGTCCTGATCCGAAGGACGAACCGACAACTTTCCGCTTGCCCGTCACTTGGGGGCAGGCGAGAAGCTCAAACGCTGGCACCTACATCACTATTCTGCCCGCAGTGCCGCATTTAGAGCTGCAAGCGATCCCACGTCCCGCCATACCTAATTGCACGAACCATTTCTCTGTCGTAAATACTCTGAGGGAATCCAGGTTCGATTCGGCTTGCTCCATCGAGGGATTTCAATTGTTCGGCGGAGAGTTCCATATCCAAACTGGCGAGATTGTCCTGGAGTTGAGATACCTTCCGCGCTCCAATGATCGGGATTATTGGCACCGTTTGATGGCGCAACCAGGCGAGTGCGACTTGCGCCATGCTGCGACCGGTTTGTTTGGAAACCGACTTTACAGCCGATATCATCGGCGCCGCGTGTTGTTCCCTCTCAGGAAAGAACGCTTTCACTCCCTCATTGGTCATCCGCCCGCCGTCGGGCTTGCCTTCGCCGTGATATTTCCCGGTTAGAAATCCACCCGCCAGGGGAGAGAAAGCCAGAACCCCCAAGTTCAAAGCTTTAGCCATGGGAATCAGTTCGCGCTCGACCGTCCGCTCAATCAGGCTGTACTCGAGCTGCAGCCCGACAAACTGTGTCCAGCCTCGAAGCTCCGCAAGGATATTTGCCTGAGCGACCCACCAGGCGGGAGCGTCCGAGATGCCGACGTAAAGAACCTTGCCCTGGCGAACCAAGTCGTCCAGACCGCGCATGACTTCTTCCACAGGCGTGATCCCGTCCCAGATGTGCACCCAATACAGGTCGATGTAGTCGGTTTGCAGTCGTTTCAAACTGGCTTCCACTGCTTGCATCATGTTCTTGCGATGATTGCCCGCCGCATTCGGATCATTGCCTGGCGCGGCGTTGGAGTACTTCGTGGCTAGAACGACGCTCTCGCGATGGCCCAGCATGAACTCACCCAGGAATTTCTCGCTCGTGCCATTAGTGTAGAAATTCGCTGTGTCAATGAAGTTTCCGCCTGCCTCGCGGTAGGTCTCATAGACTTCCTGCGCTTCAGCCTTTGGTGATCCCCATCCCCACTCGTCGCCGAAAGTCATCGTGCCTAGTGACGCTTCGGAAACCCGCAGCCCGCTCTTGCCGAGTAATCTGTATCTCATAAACGTCCTCCTCCTTGCATGCAACTCAGGAATTGATTCCGCTCTTTGCTATATACAATTGCCTGTCGAAGCGCCCATCTTCAAAAACCGTTGAAACAGTAAGATGCCGCCATTTCTCGGCCTCATCCGCACGCACAGCTTCCGCTTGTTGCACGCGCTTTTCCGCATCTACGCCGAGAATCAACCGCACCGGCACGTCGTCGCTATTCGCCAGTTGCACAATTACATCCGCGATCTTCCGCGGATCGCCTTCCGCACGCCCTTCGAGACTCCGCAAAATCTTGAGCATCGGACCTACCGAGGCTTCGTATTCCGGCAGCAGGTCCGGCGCATTCTGACCAGCGCGCCGTGCCCAATTGGTTCGAATACCTCCCGGCTCCAGGGTGCAGATCTTGACCCCGAACGGCGCGACTTCCATCGCCAGCGAGTCGCTAAAACCGCCGACAGCCCACTTGGCCGCGTGATACGGCGTATTGCCGGGAACCCCGAGGCGACCGCCGACCGAAGACACCTGAAAGATGTGACCTCTCTTCTGCTTGCGCATCACAGGTATGGCGGCCCGAGTTGAGTACACCACTCCGTAAAAGCAGGTGTCCACGATCGCCTGGAAGTCCTCCGCAGTCATTTGCTCGAACGGCGCAATCTGCCCGTAACCAGCATTGTTGACCAGCACGTCCAGACGCCCGAAGCTGTCCACCGCCAACTGCACGGCTGCCTTTGCGGCGGCTTCGTCGCGCACTTCCAGCTTCACGGGCTTCGCCCGCTCGCCGTACTGCGCCACCAGGGGTGCCAGCTCTTCCGTCCGGCGCGCTCCAGCTACCACGCTGTCACCTGCGGCCAGCGCCGCCTCCACGATGTCCCGCCCCAACCCGTTTCCGCTTCCTGTAATCAACCAGACCTTGCCCATGGCAAATCCTCCTAGATAATTTCGGTCTTAACGATCTATTACTCCAGCTTCACGAAAGCCCCCGAAGGCTACGCCTGTGGTATCTGATTACTCACTCATCCATTGGGGCGCAGCAATTATTTCCGGGCGATCCCCGCCCAGTAGATCTCAAATCCACCGTTGCGATACTTGTTTGCCATGGCTGGCTTCAGCGCGATCAGGTCCATAGCGGATTCCGCCAAAGCCGCCAGCATCTTCGAAATCATCTCTATCGGAACGTCCACCCGCAGAATGTGCTGATCAATCGCGTCCCGAATCGTGTTCTGCATTTCGACGAAAGGCGCGCCTCCCGCTGCGATCGACTCTTTCGAAAGCATCCCCGAAACCTGCAGTTGAGCCAGGACCCTGCGCTGCTTGGGGTTCGTCACCCCCCAATTCACATAGCCGTCCCATACATGTCGCAGCCTGGTGCGAACACTCTTCTTGCGCGGAAAACCGGACATCATCGCGTCTGCCAGTTCTGACTTGATCGCCCGGTAAAGGGCGTTAATCAAATCACTCTTGGTCTCGAAATACGTAAATAGAGTTCCCTCGGCGACCCCGGCTCGTTTTGATATCTCCGACGTCGGAGCAGCGCTAAGACCGCGTTCCGCAAATACGTGGGTCGCGGCGTCCAGGATCCCATTTCGCTTGTCTTCGCTCTTAGGACGCGCCACGAAGGTCCTCTATAACTGAGTGCATACTCAATAATACATAAGAAGTGTGTTGATGGCAAGCCGAGGCGGCGGCCGAAACAGAACGAAGGACTCCGAAGCCCCGGATAGTCGGCCAACCGGAAGGTATCCGGGTTCCAGGGTGCGTATGAGTCCTGAGAAGTCGGCTTGTAGAAAGATCTCTGCGCTTGGCATCGTACTTTCCGGATAGATGTCGAGAACAGGGATTATCACTACCTATCTCAGACTGAGATAGCTGGTGGGAAGCGGATTTCTCGACACTATCTTCGGCGATGGCTCACTGATACTCGCCGAGCTGCTGCTTGGGGCCCCAGCAGAACAGTTGGTTGGGACAAAAAGGTTTGCCAGCAGCAGAACGCCAGAGATAAACTGAGCGCCAAGAATAAAAACCTATGGAAGCAGTGACGCGAAAAGCCTAAGAGGACCTTCAGTCGGGGGTGCCGAGCATTGAGTGTGCGCCTAGGCAACTCGTGGCGGGTATCCGTGCTGGGTGTCGTTTTCTCTCTTGTCGTCCCACCCTACTTGGCCGGTAATCAGGCACCGAAGCAATCGACTCGGCATGTCCCAGTCGTCGAGGAGCTGGTCCAACTGTTGCAGGCGCGACCAGACCTGCGAGCGGCGCTCGAAGGCGCGATTCGGACGGCCGACCTCAAGGGCCTTGGGGACATGGACTTGTTCCTGACCTACCTGGACGGCCTCGTCACTTCCTTCCCTACCGAACACGAGTCGTCCATGGCGCTGGGGTTCCGCTACATTCTCAAGCAGGCGCCGGGGGATCAACTGAACCGCGATAAGAGCTTCTGTGCCTGGATGAAGAAGCTTGCCGAGGCTTGGGGCCAGTTCCTGGACACGCCCGCGTCCGCGTCGGGCATCCCATCGTTTGTGGCACTACCGAACTTCAACATCGGCGACTACATCGTGGAACCGAGCGGCTGGCTCACCTTCAACCAGTTCTTTGCACGTGAGGTGAAGCCCGGCAAGCGGCCGATTGCAGAGCCCCGAAACGATAGGGTGATCGCGTCGCCTGCCGACGCCACATTCGCAGGCAAGTGGGACATCGACGCGAACTCGAAGATCACGGTCAAGGGCGTCACATGGCCGGTCGCCAAGCTACTGGACGGCAGCCCGTACCAGGATGCTTTCAAGAACGGCATCTACACGCACAGCTTCCTAAACGTCGGTGACTACCACCGTTACCACGTGCCCGTCGCCGGTGAGATCAAGGAAGTACGCAACATCCATGGTCGAGTGTACTTGGATGTGATTCGGCGACCTGACGGCACTCTCTACCCAGTCGATGGTGAGACGTACCAGGTTGACCAGGAGCGAGGATTGATCGTCATCGACTCGCCCGAGGTGGGGCTCGTGGCCGTGCTACCGGTCGGGATGGGCTCCATATCCTCGGTTAACCTGACGCCCGAGGTAGGCGCCAAGCTGCAGAAGGGCGACGAGTTCGGCTTCTTTCTCTTCGGCGGCTCTGACATCGTGATGCTGTTCCAGAACAAGAAGGTCGTGATCGACGCTGTGGTCGGAGGGAAGTATCTACAAGGGCAGCGCATCGGCGAGATCCGCTAACTTCTACCTGGTGTGGTTCCCCCTGGACGAGTCGTTGAGCCACCTAACCAACTGCGAGCCATTCGTTCTGCGTATTCAAGGTATAGCACGAGTGATTTTGAAGACGATTAGAGTCCGCATGGCAACCACGCAATATCTGAAGAAGGCGCACTTTTTCGGATAACTGTCGCGAACAGGGATTATCACTAGCTATCTCAGAGTGAGATAGCTGGTGGGAAGAGGATTTATCAACATCTATGCGGACCAACCTGTCCCGGCCACCTGCAAAAGCCAGTTTCCGATTACGCGAGTTATCGGAAGTCGGCCCGTGGTTGACTAGCGAAGGCGTCAATACTAGGGAGATCCTGATGATTGCTGCTGAGCCCAGGAGTGCGTCACCGTGGCGAGCCGCCGGTATCGTGGAGAAGCACGACGTCGGATTCTATGTGGGAGCGTAAGACGCCGAGAGTCTTGCCGTCGGGCGAGAATCCGTAGGTTTGGATTTTGTCCGACGCAAAGTTCGTGAGCAAGTGGCCTGCAGCTCCATCCAGCGGCTGAAGCCACAAGTTTTCCGCGTCGTTTTCCTGAATGATGTAGATGATCGATTCGCTGTCTGGCGCAAACTGTGGCACTCTCACAATTCGCGGATCAGGCTCGAGCAGCCGAGTTCGCGGCTCCGTTCCCGCAACCAAATTCACGATCGCGATCTTCATGTGTTGTACGCCACTCTTCAAGGCTATGAACGAGAGAAACTTATCATCTCGAGACAGGCTGATTCCCGAGATGCCGAGAAGCATGCCCGGCATCACCGCTTCCTTGACGACCTCGGAGTCGCCGCCCTCGACGGGAGTCCGCATGATCCGCGCGTTCACAAGATCGCTGTAGTAAACCCAACGGCCATCGGCGGAGCAATGAGGTCCTACGTCTGCGACGCCGTGCGTGAGCTGCTTGAGGTTCGCCCCATCGGCGTCGATGCGCCAGAGAACTACCTTGCTGCTCTCGGGGTGCCCCTGCCATACAAACACGACGTATTTTCCAAGCGGACACCCTACCGGCCTAAAAATAAGATGATCGGGGTCAGCGAGCAGCGTCCTCGTGCCGCCATCGAGAGAAATGCGCTGCAAGTCGCCATCGAAGTAGAAATCGCTGTTGCCGGCCCAACTGAAGAAATGGGAGTCCTTGCTCTGGGCCGCCGCCGGGGCCGGAGGAGTTCCGGTGAACCCCGCAGGAGGCATGAGATAAAGTGTCTGTGTGGCTTTTTGCTGGACCGTCGCTAACGTCTTTCCATCTGCCGAGAGTGTAAGTGTCTCGTAGCTGTTTGTGTCCTTGGTGATCCGGCGAAATTCCCCACCGGGACTCGCGACGAATCCAATTTGCAAATGGTTAGGGGGCGGACCGCTGCCGGGCATATAGGTGGTGAGAAGACCGCTGCCGTTCGGCAGCCACACGAGACCGCTAAGTTCTCTATCATTGAACTCCGCAAAGGGCCCCACTTTGCCGGAGACGCTATCCGCGAACTGAATCATGCTGAGCGCGCCGTTCGCGTAGAAAAGGAGCGAGGCGATTTGAGTTCCGTCCGGGGACCACGCAACCATGGCCGGCTGATCCACCGTGGTGGGTCCGTCGTAGAGTGCGCGCGAATTCGTTCCATCCGCATTCGCTGTGAATACCCGAAACTTTCCCACCACCGGATCGTTCGCCCGCACGAACACGATACGCTTGCCTTCAGGCGCGAAGCTTACACCGCTGCCGATGTTATGGAGCACCGGCTGCGGCGCGCCCCCCAAAACCGGCGCGCGGTAGAGATCGAAGGCGCCCTCAGTTCTATTTCGAAAGTAGGTGTAATTGCCGTCGGGTGAGAAAATCAGATCCTGGTAAGAAGCATCAGCCGGCGCGAGGACCTGCGTATCACTATTCGTCGGAATGTGATGGAGCCAAAGGCTCTGCTTGCCTTTGTCTTCGATCACGCTGAGCAGGTATTTGCCGTCGGGAGAAATGGCCGCGCCAACGGTCTTCCCGTTATTTGTGATCTGGGTGATGGTGAAATCTGCGAACGGAGCGGGTTTCGTTCGATGGAGCAGGGTATAGACACCGTAAGCCGCAGCGGCCAACACCACGATCGTGATCAAGGCGCCCGTGGCCAAGCCGAACTTGTGCTGGCGCGCAACGGCCGTGACCGTGGAGCTGCCTGACAGTGCATCTCCAGAGGCAACTGAAGGCGTATCCGAAGCCGACGGAAGTGTTGCGGAGGACCGGGAAGACGCGAGCGAGCTGATTCCCGTGATGTGAACGCCACTCGAACTCGCGTCGCGTTTCAGGCGCTGCAAGTCCGCTCGCAGATCCGACGCGTGCTGGTAACGCAGCCTGTGATCCTTTTCCAGCGCCTTCTGGATGATCCGCTCGAGTTCCGAGGGCAATTCCGGATTGAGCCGCATCGGCGGTACCGGCGCCTTGTGAAGGACGGCATCGAAAATGGCGGCTGCTGTTGCGCCCCTGAACGGCATGGTCCCCGTAGCCATTTCGTAAAGCACAGCGCCAAAAGAAAAAAGATCGGTGCGCGCGTCGAGTTCTTCTCCCATCGCCTGTTCCGGCGACATGTACATCACAGTGCCCATGGCCGACCCGGGTGTGCTGAGCAACTCCTTTTCAAACGCGGTGGGCAGCGCAGAGGCGGGCACTCCAGGAAACACCTGCTCCTTAGACAAGATCTTAGCGAGGCCGAAGTCGAGTACCTTGGCTTGTGCGCTGCGGGTGCAAAAAATATTTGCAGGCTTGATGTCGCGGTGGATGATTCCCGCTGCATGGGCCGCATCGAGGGCGTTCGCGACTTCGATGCCGATCTGGAGCAAATGTTCCACCGGCAATGGACCGCGCGAGATCCGGTGTTTCAGCGTTTGCCCATCCAGAAACTCCATGGCGATGAAATGCCGTCCCTGATCTTCGTCAATTTCATAGACCGTGCAGATGTTAGGATGGTTGAGCGCCGAAGCAGCGCGTGCCTCGCGTCGAAAACGCTCGAGCGCCGTCCGGTCGCACCCCATTTCTTCGGTAAGAAACTTCAGGGCGACAGAACGGCCTAGTTTCGTGTCCTCCGCCTTGTATACGACCCCCATGCCGCCACCACCGACCTTTTCGATGATGCGGTAGTGCGAGACGGCTTGCCCGAGAAGTGACTGGGGATCCGCCATTTGGCGCTCATCTTAGGTTGCTGCTAGAGCCAAGTCAACGAAGAGCGATAGTTTGTGTGCCAAGTCCTGATTCACGCGCCAATCGGAAACTAGGATATTTCCAGATAGATGTTGCGAACAGGGATTATCACCACCTATCTCGTTTTGAGATAGCTGGTGGGAAGCGGATTTCACAACACCTATCCGGCTCAGTCCCATTTTTGAGGCGCAAGTTCTAACAGTTATTGCAGTTTCGCGTATTCCGCTTTGGCTTCCTTTAGGATGGGTATGTCGGAGTCGGCGTCCTTCCACAGCGCGAGGAAATCCTGGTATGCAGCGCGGGCTTTGGCGGTTTCATTCTGCAAGGCATAGGCGCGGGCGATACCGAGCCGGGCCAGCGCACCGGTGATTAGGTTACATACAACTCCGCGGTGGTCGAGGATTTTCTGGAACTCAACCACTGCTTCGGTTCCTTGATGGGCGGCAAGATAGGCTTCGCCGCGCGCAAAAACTGGATAGAGAGAAAAATTACCTCCCAATTCATACGGAGCAGCACGCTTGAGAGCCTCGATGGCCTTTATGGGTTCATTGCGGGTGATAGCGACTAGTGCTTGAACGGTCGGCAAGTAGTTGAACTGAACGATAGTATCTTCCGGAAAGTGCTTGCCCAAATCATCGGCCAGCGATTGTGCCCGCGCTCCGTCTCCGGCCAAAGCAAGAGTCAGCGCTGCTTCGTATTGCGCTTCTCGGTCTTTCGAACTCACGAGTGCCGATGCGACACGCCGCCGGGCTTCGGCTGCATTGCCAAAGTGGGCTTCTCGCAGGGCCGCGTCGACTCTGTAGCCCGCAGCCGCTTCGTTCTCTTCGGCTCGCTCCGCTGAAGCCACTGCTCGGCGGGAAAACTCCTGGGCGTCGGCTAGCCGACCGGAATAGGCGGCGGTAAAGGATTCTTGGCTCAGCTGTACGTCTTCGACTCCCGGTTTCCCCATCGCCCAATCTACCTGTCGCGCCATCCCCTCCGCATCGTTCTGCAAGAAAGCAAGCAAGTACAGATTGGTCCGGAGGCCGGGAGAATCGAAATTGTTCGCCTGTGCCTCGTTGGCTGTGGTCCGAGCTTCCTCCATGCGATTCAGGTTGATATAGCCCGCGACCAGGTTGCCATAGTTTAGTGCGCTCGCGCTGAGGCGGAGGGCCTCGCGGTGTTCCACAAGCGCTTTGTCATAGCGTCCCAGACTAGTAAAGATACTAGCTAAGCCGGCTGGTGCAACCCAATCTCGCGGATATGCCTGGCGCCAGAGTTCATAAACCTGGCGCGCCTTTTCCAAGTCCCCGGTTCCAAAGTCATAATAGAAGGTCTCGACGAAGAACTTCTCTCGCTCACTCACCCGCTCGCGCAGCTCGTATGCTTTTCGAGCGTTCTCCGCCGCCAGGTCGCCCTCGCCGAGATTGGAATAGCTGGCGCCGAGCGCAGCATAGGCCATCACGAAATTTGGGTCCAGGCGGATAGCCCTTTGGAACATAGGCACGCCGGCGGCGGAATCGGCTTTCCCCACCAGAGTTTCCATTCCCATGCTGTACGCTTGGAGAGCTTCAAGTGAAGATGTGGTGGCCTGCTCGATGGGGGTATCGATTTTCTGCACAGTAGTGAGCGATTCACCCAACTTCCCGCGCAGTTTGGCGGCCGCCTCACCGAGCGCCGTTAGAACTCGCTCCTTGGCGTCCGCTGTTGCCTGTTCCTGTGCTAGGGAATCGCCGGTCCGACAATTCACGGCTTTGAGCCCGATAACATATTGGCTACCAAGATTCGCAATCGAACCGTCGACAACTGCGGCGCTCTGGATCCGTTGGCAAATTTCCCGGGCAATAGGCGGTGTGAGTCGCGCGTCAGGCGGCTGCCCCATGAATCGGAGAGTCTGCACCAGTTTGTCGTCCGGAACAATATTCAGAAATGGCGACTGCGCAAGCTGAACGGCGAGGCCTTGCCGCAGCGTTCCGTCAAACACCGTGTCGCCCGTCGTGTTGGTGAAATCAGCTAGGACGATGGTGTCCTTGTCGGTGAGTTTCGGCGTGCGGTGACGGTAGACGTAAATTCCTGCGACGAGAACCACGAGCGCGATTGCGGCGGGGAGGAGAATTTTCCATTGGCTGGCTGAGCGG
>DATNKB010000123.1:0-2433 GCA_035603595.1 Candidatus Dormiibacterota bacterium | reverse complement strand
ACATCTATCCGGACTCTTCTTCTCCCACAATTCAAAAATTGGGGGAGTACACCGGAGATGAAGAGCCATGCATCCCACGCCATTTAGACAGTCTCTCGCTTACCTAGCTGAAAGAGTACAATGACGTAAGTTGCTCGACCGGAAAAGTGTCAGATGAAGTTCGTCATCACGCATGCGATTACCGAGTTCGATCCCTCCGACATGGAGCGGAGCTTTTCAATACTCGGCGAGTTCCATGGTTTGGCCGAGGCTCAGGCATTTTTGACCGAGAGCGTCGCTCGGTTGACAACCGAACAGCTGGAAAACCATCCCGGCTGGCGCTTGATCGAGGAACGCGGCTCTTACTTCCCTGTCAACAAGGACAACAAGATTGTGGATAGCAGAGTTTTCAAGGTCGGCGATGGTACCGCTTTTCACTCAATCTATAACAATTTGGAAGTCATCGAGGTGCCGGATGTCGCCGTCGTTGATGAGACCCTTTTCAATCTGGAGACCGGCGGTTACGCGGTCACCGGGTATTTCAATAAACTGCGGACCAAGCAATAGACTCCCCTTCACTCCAAAACGGATAGTTTTGAAACGTTCCGCATTGTCGGCAACTCGGAATTTACCTTGGTCGATTTCTGGCGCAAAGTATCACCAGCTATCTCATTTCGAGATAGGTAGTGATAAGCCCTGTTCTCGAGACCTATCTGGCGTCTCTGATTCTTAACTTCTCATGCTGTGCCTGAGCTGATGCGCAATTGGTCTGGCTTCGTTGAATTGATTCCTTGCGCAATCTGTTGCCATTTCGGTTGTGTAATTATTGATCCAGCAGATCTGGTACCGAAACCGAGCAGCCTCGTTCTTCGAACCGGATTTAACGCGGAAGTTCGAGGCTGCGTCGAAGCGGCAGCCTTCGATGCGCTCAGCGTAGACAAGCTGGTGCACCCCAAGCAGCGTGCTACGGGAGGAGACACCCCAGCGGTTGGAGTCGACGGGAGGATTTGCCTGAACTAGGCCCCATCAGTCCGGGCGTCTTGTGTAGGTGTGCGTTACGAAAACGTCTCCCGAAATGAGGACGCTGGGCTGCTGCTGGGCATCAAAAATAGAAGTTGCAATCAGCATCCCGTCGCGGGACTCGGCCTTTGTGATGACGAAGTCTTCGGTCACATCCGATGTAGTTCCGTTTGGCAGCATCACCGTAACCGACATAGTTCCCGTTCCGTCGCTCTCAACGGAGTAGGTCCCTGCAACGGTGACCTTGGCGATGGTTCTCGATCCATTCAGTCCAGGCTGATTAACAGTCGCCGACCCTTTCAGGGTTCCCAGGCCGTCAAAAGTGAGCACGCCGAAAACGCTCGCCACATTTGCGCTGTAGGTGCCGACAACGGCGTAATTTCCACTAATGCTGGCCAGCGAGTAGCCCCGATGCTTTGATGGATCGTTCCTGCCCTGGCTGGCAAATGCGACGTGAGAACCGGCGCAAATCAAGCCGGAAGATGCAACCAGGGCTAATGTCAACGCAACCGCATAGAACGCCCTCCGAAGAGCTCTTGCCATCTTAATTTCCTTTCCGGCCGCGTGGTGTCGGCCATTCGAGTTGTTGGCCTGGTTATGGACGATTATCCTGACAAGGATCGCAGGGGTGTGCGGTCTCAAATAGCCGATGGACGGACGTTGCCCGCGCGTTTCCGCATCAGCAGCAAAGCTCCGAGTCCACGCGGGACGAGGCCAGAGAACTCGGCTCGGGTGTCGCGACTGGAGCAGTGGCGAGTTTACCACTGGTCAGCAGACAATGCGTCAGACGAAATATTATTATAGTCCGAAAAATCATTGATCGAACCACCCGTGTATCCAATCAGCGTGCCTATATGCAAGCTAAGGATTAGAAAATCGTTGCCGATTCGGCTGTCGATCACGCACTCCGCACCGTTACAATTTTGGCCAAAGAGATTCGGGAACGTCCACGACACACCTGGCGCCGAGGCGACCAGATTATCATTAGTGACCTTTCCGATCGTCCTGTCGATCTCCATTGTCCCCGAAAGAGAAGCTCCGTTACCGCTACTCACCCCGCTGGGTGCCGATTTAATCGTGGGGCCCGCTCACCAGCCGATCAAACTCCTCTCTGACGCGAGCCCGAAAGCTGAGCCAATAATAATTCCTGGGAGTTGCTATCGAACCAGAGTAGTATGCCCGTACAAGAACGCACAATTTGCGCAAGAGAGAAACACCCTCCCAAGGACGGCAAGGGGACGGAAGCCCGCGCAATTCAGTCCCTGCCAAAGGAGATCCCTATGAAGAAACTGTTGACGAAAATTGCATGGATGGTCGCGGGGCTGGTGCTTGCGTGTTTCTGCTCAGCCACAACTCATGCACAAGCGACCATCGCACCCGATAATTACCCGAGGCTCAATACGGTGCCCTACACCCCGGAAGCTGTGAAGGTGG
>DATNKB010000122.1:0-7606 GCA_035603595.1 Candidatus Dormiibacterota bacterium | reverse complement strand
TGCGTTTGTCGCTTCTGGAAGCGACGCATAGCCGCGTTCCCGCTGTAGCGCTCCGGTATCCGAATAGATGAGGGTAAAAAAGCGGCCCGATGAATATTGAATTTCAAGCAACTTGTTCGGCATGTCGGGATCGCCTTCCTGCCCCAACACGTCCATCAGCGCCACTGTCCATCGCCGACCCTTCGGGTCAATGACGACCTCGCGCTCGAGGTATTGCCATTCGTCCATGCTCCACAGTGGCATCTTTATCCCAGCAGTTGACTGAGCGCGGTCGCCACCTGCGACCCGGTGAAAGGTTTAGGAATCAGCAGGACTTTTTGGGCTTTTCGCGCACGAAGGCTTGCATCGGCAAGCTCGGGCGTGTCGCTGATGATAGCTACCGGAAATTCGGCATGGTCCGAGCTGTGGCGCACGGCATCGAAAAGCGCTTCGCTCATATCGAAGGAGGTGCAATCGAGGACAAGCGCGTCGGCTTGATGCTCCTGGATCAGTTCGTTGACGGTGACCGTGAAGCCCGACGCGAATACTTCATAGCCCGCGTCGCGCAGAGAAAAACTAAGGAGCTCAGCAATCTCCGGCGTGTCGTCAATGAGCAGGATGCGGCGCAAGCGTAGGTTACTTCTTGCTGGGCCCGGTTCCCGGCAGCCGTTTCTTCTTGCCCTCGCAAGGCTCCAGGTCCATCACCCATATCCGTCCGCCGGCAGTGTAGTACGCGCGGTGGTCGTTCTCGATCATCGCTCCCCACGCTTCGAGCGTACGCATCGCAAACGTGACTCCTTCAAAGTTGTTGCGCGCGTGGTCGAGCACTTCGTTCGTGTGCCAGTTGTCCGTGAGAATCGCGTCACCCGGGTGTACGCGCATCACGGTGTAGTAACGGTCAAAGGCCGCTTCCGGCCGCACCTCGCGGGTTGACCCGCGCTTTTTGCCTTCGCTTACGATATAGCTTTCCTGCGCTTCCGGAGCCACGGGCGCAGCTGGAGGAGTTGCTGTTGCTTTGGTATTCATAGTGTTTGCGCCACCTGTTCGGCCTGCGTTGCAGACGCCATATTGACCAGATTCTTCGCATCCGCGGCCTGGATTAAAGCTTCGGGCAACTGGACATCCATCATCCGCCACTGCTCGTTGGCGAACTTCTGCAACTTGGCGATGTGCTCGGCATGGAGATGGCCGAACCGCCCTTGCAGTTTCAAATACTCCGACACGGGCCGCATGTTCTGCGGGCGGAAGCTGTAATCGTATGCGCGCTTCTCGGGGTTCCATTCCCAGATGGGGTAGAGACCGCATTCGACCACCAGCCGGCCAAGGTCAATCGAGCGTGGCGTCTCATAGACAAAGCCCTTTTGGCAGGGTGTGTAAATCATCAGATAGGCCGCCCCCTTGTGGTTGAGGCCCTTGCGCACCTTGTTCATCAGGTCGATGGGATAGCCCACGCTTGCGGTCGCCACATAACAGTGCGGATGGCCGGCAGCCATCATGCGAGCGAGATCCTTGGGGAACAGCGTCTTGGCTTCCGGGACCAGCGGGCCCGGAGGTGTGAAAGTTGTCATGCCACCATACGGCGTGCGCGACGAGGCCTGGATGCCGGTATTCGCATACTGTTCGTTGTCATAGCAGATGATCAGGCAATCGTGATTACGATAGAGCGCGCCTGAAATGGACGCGAGCCCGATGTCCGAAGCGCTGCCGTCGCCCGCTTCGCAAATAATATTCGGGAAAGCACCCTTCCACTTGCCCTTTCGAATCATTGCTTCGTAGGCCGCGGCGACGCCTGCGGTGAAGCTGCCCGCGCTACCAATCTGGGTGTGCGCCCAGGGCACATTGTAGGGCGTGCACAGGTACGAACTGTTCGCCACATACATGCACCCGGTGGGCCCTACCAGGATCGTGTTGTCGCCAGCCGCCTTGCTCGTCATGCGGTACTGAATGGAAGGCCCGCAGCCGGCGCACGTGCGGTGCCCGGGGACGAATGGCTCGCTGGATGGTAATTCGGGGTTAAAGAAGCGCGCCCCTTGATTCGGGCTTCCGAGAATCGGTAGCACTTGTCTCTGAACTTCGATCGTTGGCATAAATACTCCCCCCAATCGCAGAGCTCGGCTCTGCAGGAATTCTATTAGAGCTCGTTCCGCCCTCTATTCTTCGAATCCAACCCAATGCGTCCGCTTTTCGATCTTTCCGCTTTTCTGAGCTTCCGTCATCTTCTTCGCCATCCAGTAAAATTCCTTCAGGACGATGGCCTCGCCGCCCATTCCAGCCATAAACGAGAGAACTAGCGGGCGCTTGGTGCTTTCGTAGAGTGCTGCGCAAACCTCGCCATAGAGCACACCGCCGCTGCTCACACTGCCGAGCCCCATATTCGTTTCAATCACACCGACCACTTTGAATTTGCTGAGAATATCCTTCACTCGATCGGTTGGATACGGCCGGATGGTGCGCAGCCGGACCATGCCGACTTTCAGGCCCTGATCGCGCATATGCTGAATCGCAAAACGCGCCGTAACTCCGTGACCGCCTTGCAGGAAAAATACGATGTCGGCGCCGTCGGTCATGAACTCTTCAACCCATGGATCGTAGCGGCGGCCAAAGATCTTCGCGAACTCGTCGTGGACCTCTTCAATCACCGCCATGGATTCTTCCATCGCGCGGGCACGCTCCAACTGGAGCGGTGGCCCCTGCTCCGGCATGATCTGAGGTCCATGCGACACCGGATGCCGCGGATCGAGCGGATAGGGATGCTTGTAGGGTGGCAGGAATTCCTTGACTTGACCTGGATCCGGCAATTCGACGTCCGTCGTGATGTGCGATACGAAAAAACCGTCCTGGCATACCATCTGCGGCAGCAGCACGCGGCGATCCTCGCCGATGCGGTAAGCCATCAAGTGATTGTCGAACGCTTCCTGGGCGTCACAGGACCAGCCCATGAGCCAGCCCATGTCGCGAGTAGAAAGCGCATCGGTATGTTCGGATCCGAAATCGCCCGGGGGATCGAGTGTACGGTCAGCAATCATCATCTGCACAGGCATGCGGCTGCCTGAGATCGGCGAATAAAGCTCGTACGCGAATTGCACGCCTACTCCCGAGCTACCGGTGAACACGCGCGCTCCGCTCGATGCCGCGCCGTGCGCGATACTCAACTGCGAGTGCTCGCTATCGGCCACGATATATTCGGCGTCGAGTTCTCCATTGGCTACCATCTGCGCCAGAGCCATCATCGTCGCGGTATAAGGCCGAATCGGATAGGCCGTAATCACGTCGACATCGGCGTACTTAGCCGCTTGTGCAGCCGCGACGCATCCGTTCATGCGGACCGTCTTCTTTTTTGTTTCCGTAACCGTTGGCATAGTTCACTCCGCTCGGTGTTTTGTTCTACCTTGAGCTGATTCGCAAATCCTAAATACTTTTCGCGGCCCGGTCTCCGAGATGCTTCAACTCTTCCGCTTGCCGTCCGTGCAACCCGGGCGAAATCGCGAAGGCGGTATCCATTCGGACCACACCCGTATCGAAGTCAAGCTCGGGGACGCCCTCTAAGCAACCCGTCGGGCATTCCTCAATGCACACGCGGCAGCCTTTGCAGTAATCCACCAAAATCTTATACAAGCCGTTCGAACGAACATCGCGCACGATGCACGGCTCAGGACAAACCAGGTAGCAATTGTCACAAGCATTGCAGGTGCCGCAGCTGAAACAGCGGCTCGCTTCTTCCACCGCCTGCTCTTCCGTATACGCCTGAATCACCTCATTCTGCGTTTTTTTCCGAGTCGACGGTGGCAGCAACGTCTGCTGAACGCGCGGAAAGTGCGGGAAGTACGTCATGTTCATGCGGTTCAGGTCAAAAATCACATCGACCGGAATAGACCGGGGCTCGAGCGCCACTCCGCGCAACACCTTATCCAGATTGAAAGCTACGCGCTTCCCGTCGCCAACCGCGTTCACCACCATCAATGGCTGGCCCGAACCTACTTGCGCGATGTCGCCTGCAGCAAAAAAGTTCGTATCGCCGAGCCGACCGAAGCGGTCCATCTTGATAGTTCCGCGTTCGTTCTTGAACTCAGCCGGCAACCAGCCGAGCGACGCACGCTGACCCACCGCGATAATCACATTATCCACCGCGAACCGCTGAGGAGGCGCCTCGCGATCGATGTTGATCGGGGAAGCGTTGATAGCGCCTGAAAAGCGCGCAGGATGCAATTGAAGGGCTTCCACCTTGCCGTTGCCATGCACCGCGGTCATCGCCCGCCCGTGCATCAGCTCCACACCTTCCTCCATCATGTCGTGCAGATCTTCCACTACGGCCGGCAATTCGTGCGGATGCTCTTCCACCGTGATCATGGTGACTTCCACCGCGCCCTGCCGCAGGGCTTCGCGGGCACAGTCGATGGCGGTATTCCCGCCGCCTATCACGGCTACTCTCGCGCCGAGCTTCACCTTTGAAGTACCCATGCCGATGTCGCGCAGAAAGGGAAGGCCGTACAAGACGCCTTCCTTGTTCTCGCCCTCGGCACGCACGCTGTTCGGCTCGATCAGGCCCACAGCCAACACGCAGGCGTCGTAGTTCTTCTTCAAATCGTCCCAGCTGATGTCCTTGCCAACTTCCGTGTTCGTCTTGATCGTGATTCCGAGCTCAAGTAGGCGCTCGATTTCGCGGTCCAGCACATCCTGCGGCAGAACCCAGTCCGGAATCCCGCCGCGATTCAGCCCGCCCGCTTTCGGCGACTTCTCGAAGATCGTGACCTGGTAACCGAGCCGCGCCAGTTGGTAGGCAGCGCTGTGCCCGGCAGGGCCCGAACCGACGACGGCAACCTTCTTGCCGTTGGGCGTCCCGGCCTTTACCACGTCCTTCTTCAGCGCCTGCCCGAGATCGCCAAGGAATCGCTCGACCGCCCGAATGGAGATGGCTTCATCATATTTCCCGCGGTTGCACGCTTGCTCGCAAGGGTGGTAGCACACGCGACCCGTGACCGACGGAAACGGCATGTCTTCTTTAATGAGCGCATACGCATCCAGATATTTGCCGCGCTTCACCAAATCCAGATAGCCCTGGATTTTCTCGTTGGTTCCGCAAGCATTGTTGCAGGGCGGCAATTTGTCTCGATACACGGGCCGTATCGCGCGCCAGTTGCCCGTGGGAAATAGATCCTGCCCCTTTTCCTGCGAAGGCGCAGGCGTGATGCCCGCGAATGGTATTTGAAGCCGCTCGGGGATTTTTGTGCCTTTAGTCGACATGTGTCCTGTCCTATGCCGCCACTGGATTCAGCGGCATGATATGTAATTCTTGAAGCGCCAAATTAAACGCGTGCTTGTTCGCAATCATCGGCTCGATCGTAGCCATCTTGACGATACCTGTGGTTTTGACCACGGCTGCAATCAGTGGAGCCGCGATATCCGGCGCCACCGATTTGTTGCGCTCGGCGGCTCCTTCCGTTGAAAGGCGATCGAGGCCGAGTTCGCCGAGCCGGTAATAAAGCCACTTGTGGTCAGCTAGTTTCGCAGCGTCTACACAGACCAATTGAGCGAGTCGCTCCGGGCCCGGGACGAAACGGATCATGTACTCCGGGGTGTATTGCGTGTTGATCACCAGCGTTCCGCCAGGCGGCATTCCGCGCATGTAATCCCATCCCTTCACCATCGTCCCTTCGACCAGTACGACGATGTTGGGCTTTTCATTTTCGTAGGTGAGTTCGTTCTCGATCACAGTGTCGCTCACGCGGCAATATTTGCGCGTCGGCGCGTTGGTACGATCGGGATTGTCCACGTAGTTTTCCATCGCCTGTGAGTACTTGCCCTCCAGGCGGGCTGAAGCGGAGACGGAGTTGACGATATCGCGCCCTTCTTTGTCCATAATGATGCCGCGCGTCCAAACGGTGAGTTCGGTATAGCTCATGTTTCAAACCTCGCCCTAATTTAGTAACTGCTTCACTTCAGCGAAACTTCCGAACGCGAATGCCCGCCGCTTCCTACTTTGCCGTCTAAGAAAGCCTTCGGACCGCCTCGGTCGGATTCAAGAACCGCCAGAAAATCATTTCGCAGTACGACGAATGGCGCCACGCGAGTGCGATTCTGGAATTCCGCAATTGCGAGCAGCGTGGCTTTCTTGCAGAGGCTTTCAATATCAGCACCCGTGAGGCCTTCCGTCCGGCCGGCGAACTCTTCGTAATCAACGTCGGGCGCGACCGGCACGCGCTTGCAACAGATCCTCATAATGTCCGCGCGCTCGGGGGCGTCAGGTTTCGCGAACGGGACAATGTAATCGAAGCGCCCGCTCCGCAAAAGCGCCGGCTCGATTCGCTCAGGGCGATTCGTAGCTGCCACCAGAATCACGCCTTTCACGTCGCGCAAATTATCGATTTCCCGCAGCAGCTGGCTAAGAATCCTTTGATACACGTCGCTGCCAAACTGCTCGGCTCCAAATTTCGGCGCCACCGCGTCAATCGTGTCGAAAAATAAAATGCACGGCGCCGCCCTCCTGGCCTTCTTGAAAACTTCGCGCAACGCCCTCTCCGATTCGCCCAGCCATTTGGAATACAACTGCGGCCCGTCGATTGCGATAAGTGGAATCTGCTTTTCACCCGAAAGCGCACGCGCCATGGCAGTTTTCCCAGTGCCCGAAGGCCCCGTCAGCAGGATGCCGCGCGGCGGCGCAAGTCCAACCTGCTCATAGATTTCATCGCGCATGTGAGAATGCTCGATCACCGCATCGAGCAATTTCTTCACGTCCTGCAAACCTCCCAAGGACGCAAAGTTGGATTTGCTTTTCTCAATGAAGAATTCGCGGGTGGCGCTGGGTTCTACCTCTTTCAAACCGGCAAGAAAATCGTCACGCGTGACTAACAGCGTTCCCAACTCGGCGGATGCGGCGCCGTCAATATCCAGCGAACAAGCTGAGAGAAAGCGGCGCAGGGCAATCATTCCGACTTCCTGCCCGAGCGCTTCCAGGTCAGCTCCGACGAAACCGTGAGAATGTTCTGCGATTTCCTGCAGGTCGACGTCAGCCGCGAGCGGCATGGCGCGCGTGTGAATCCTCAGAATTTGTAATCGCGCCTGCGTGTTGGGAACGCCAATTTCGATTTCGCGATCGAAGCGGCCGGGGCGCCGCAATGCTGGATCGAGAACTTCGGGAATATTGGTAGCGCCGATAACGATGACTTGACCGCGGGCGACGAAACCGTCCATCAGGCTGAGAAGCTGGGCTACGACTCGCTTTTCCACTTCGCCGACTACTTCCGTGCGCTTGGGGGCGACGGCGTCGATCTCGTCAATAAAGAGGATGGCCGGTGCATGGCGCGCCGCTTCCTCGAAAACCTCGCGGAGCTTGGCCTCACTCTCGCCGTAAAACTTGCGCATGATCTCCGGGCCATTGAGATGAATGAAGTGAACGCGGCTTTCAGCGGCCACGGCGCGCGCCAGCAAAGTCTTTCCGGTACCCGGGGGACCATACAGGAGGACGCCCTTGGGCGCCAAAATTCCCAGCCGCTCGAAAATGCGCGAGTGCTTCAGCGGGAGTTCGACGATTTCGCGCACGCGCGCCACTTCACGCTCGAGTCCGCCAATATCTTCGTACGAAACGGCCGGTGCTCGCGCCGCGGTCTGCTCGCCTTCCACCACGCGGATG
>DATNKB010000121.1:0-6905 GCA_035603595.1 Candidatus Dormiibacterota bacterium | reverse complement strand
GTATCGGGTGACGCGCCTGATTATTTCATGCAGCCCCGCATGTTCCCGATGCTGCTGCTGCCCTGGTGGATGGCCGGGAGCGGGGAACGGAAGCTCGACCGCGAATTTCAATCCGACGTCGTGTATTCGACGCTGAATGGCTACTACTACATCCGCCTGCTCGATAACCTGATGGACGGCCACGGCAGCGTCGAACTTGCGCTGCTGCCCGCAGCGGCCTTCTTCCACAGCGAATTTCTCCTGACGTACCAGAAATACTTTGACGCCAATCATCCGTTTTGGCCGGTGCTCAGGTCCGCGTGGTTTTCCTCGAGCGAAGCGATTGCAAGCGAAGAAAGCGTTGTCTGTTTTGACGAAGACGCCTTCCGGCAGATTTCCGTGCAGAAGCTGTGCGCAGCCCGGATTCCACTCGCCGCGACCGGTTATTTTTATCGTGACGTGGAAAGCATCAAACCATGGCTGGAATTCACCGCGGCTTTGGCCAGTTGGTCACAGATGCTCGACGATGTGTTCGATTGGCATCGCGACTTGCGTGACAAGAAGGATTCTTACGTTCTGTCCCAGGCCCGGGGGCATAAACGGGAAGGGGAAACTGTCGAGGCCTGGATGGCGCGAACGGGGTTCGATTGGGGCATGAGTGTGCTTAGCGGGTGGCTTCCCGAGTTGCGCCGTCTCGCCCAGCCGCTAAGGAGTGCCGCGCTGAATCGCTATCTCGATCTGCGCGAGGAGATGCTGGAAGAGGACAAAGCCAAGCTTGGCGCGGGCCTAAAGACCCTCGTGGAAATTTCCGCTGTTTTAAGCAGCGAGAAGAACTATTCTGCTCGTCCGAACTGAAAGGAGAGTCCATGACGCTCCAGCAATTGATCAACAAGGTCCTCAACGACCCAGCTTTTTTCAGCGCGCTTAAGAAAGACCCGGCCAAAGCTTTGCAAGGGACCGACGAGAAGCTCACGCCGGAGCAGATCAAGGCCCTGAAAGAGCTGAACTATAAGGCCCTGGAGGATGTTGGTTCCGCATTCGCTGGGCCGAGTGCTATTACCTAGGGTTCGTGTACAGCAGTGCAGTGCCAGATGGCGTAGTCGCAGTAAATATGCCGTACCTACGAGGAGATCGCACCATGACATTGCAACAGTTGATCAACAAGGTTCTCAGCGATCCTAAATTCTGGAACGAGCTGAGAAAAGATCCAGGAAAGGCGTTGCGTGACGCAGGAGAGACACCGACTCCGGAACAAATCAAGTCTCTCAAGGAAGTCAATTACAAGGCTCTACAAGACGTAGGAGCGGCGTTCGCTGGGGGCGGAACCATCACATAGGCCGCAGTACGCCGATAATGAAGTGTTGCCCGGTGACGAGTGAGCGGACCTCACTGCGCCAGGCCGACTTCGCTGCAAATCTCGACGAATGCTGGCTCGTGGCGCAGACCGTCGAACCCGGGCCGGACATTCAGCCAGATGAGATCGGATGCACGAATCTCGCGCGCCTGCTTCAGGTAACGCAGAGCCTGATCCCTGTCGCCCAGCGCGAGCAGCAGGTGCGTGAATAACAACGGCGAGACATAGCCGGTGCGAGACCGCTCTTCGAGTTCCTTGAGCCGCCGCTCTGTTTCTTCTTTCTTGCCGGCGCCAGCATAGGCTACTCCGAGAGCAGCGACGGATTCGGAGCTGTAGCCCGCCAAAGTTGCTGCCATCTTCAGCTCAGCAATCGCCTCAGTGAACATTTGCTTTTCGACGTAAACCTGACCGAGGAAGTAGTGCGCCATCCCGAAATTCTCATCCAGCGCTACAACCTTTCGGAGGACTTCGGTCGCTTCATCGTGGCGCCTTTCGAGGAGGAGCTGCAAGCCGACCGTCGTGCGGATAACGAGGGAGAGCGGCTCGAGATCGCATGCCGTCTGCAACTCGGCGCGGGCTTGCTTGAACCGCCTCAGGGGTAACAAACAATTAGTAGCGTACCAATGATGCGCGGTGGCATAGCGAGGGCTAATTTCGGCGGCACGCTGAAATTCCTTCTCCGCGCCTTGCCAGTCCCAATCGTAAGCCGCGCGAATGGACCCCAAAGATGCATGCGCTTCCGCCAGGCGGTCGTTGATGGCCAGTGCTTTCTGAGCTGCCTCGCGTGCGAGAGGAACAACGTCTGCCGGAGCCTCCACTCCGTAGATCGCCTGGGTCGCATAGCAATCAGCCAGTCCCGCCAGAGCAGCTGAAAACTGGGGGTCCATGTCCGTCGCCTGCTTGAAACAAGCAATGCCTTTCTGCAGATCCTGCGCGGTTCGCTTGTTCCAGAAAAAGCGGCCCTGGAGATAAAGGTTGTATGCGTCGGGATTCCTGGTGGGGCGGGGCAGCATGGATGCGTCGGCAGAGCCCCTCAGTGTGATTCTCAGGCCGGCCACAATTGCATGCGAGATCTCGTCCTGGATGGCAAAGATGTCAGACATTTCGCGGTCGTACTTTGCCGACCACAGGCAAAATCCATCGGCCACATTCACGAGACTCACCGTGATTCGCAGCTTGTTCCCCGACTTGCGAACACTTCCCTCGAGAATCGAACTGACCTTCAACTGCCGGCCCACGTCGCGCACATCGATTTCGGTGCCACGAAACCGGAACGAAGATGTTCGGGCTGCTACTCTCAATCCATCCACTCCCATCAGCATGCTGATCAATTCTTCCGCCAGCCCATCGCCGAAGTAATCTGTGTCCGGACTGCCGCTGAGATTTACCAGGGGTAGCACGGCGATCGAGGAATCGGGTCTGGCAATCGCGATGCTGTTGCCGGAAGAAGAAATTGCCGCGCCGCTGAAATTGCCAAAATCGTCCAGGAGTTCCTGTGCGGTTGCGTAGCGCGCGCTCGGGTGTTTCGCCAGCATCTTGGAGAGAATTGCATTCCACGGCACTGGCAGTTGCATCACGGGTTGAGGCAAGAAAGGCAAAGCGTCGTTCAAAATGGCGCTAGCAATCTCAACCGGACTATTTCTGAGAAAAGGGTGGGCTCCAGTTAACATTTCCCAGATCACGATGCCGAAAGAAAAGATGTCTGAGGTACTACCGATGGGTTCGCAGCGGAGTTGTTCGGGCGACATATAGAGCAAGGTGCCTACCAGCGCGCCGGGGCTCGTCTGCACAAAGCCATCGGAGGTGAGAGGGGAGGCGAGGATTGGGTTTTGCTCGGTTAGTTTCACCAGTCCGAAGTCGAGCAGTTTCACCAGGCCATTCTCGGTGACAAAGATGTTCTCTGGTTTAATGTCGCGGTGGGTGATTCCCGTCGCATGAGCGGCAGCCATGCCGCGTGCGATCTGCAAAGCGACATCTTGCGCCCAATTCGACGGCATAGGCCCTGCGTACAGCACATGTTTCAGGGTTCTTCCGACGAGAAGCTCCGTAACAAGAAAACGCCGGTCTCCGTGTTCGCCTATTTCGTGAACGGTGCAAATGTTGGGGTGGTTGAGGGCGGACGCGGCGCGAGCTTCGCGCAGGAAGCGGTCCACAGCCTCCGGGTCGCGGCTTCGCTCAGGCAGCAAGAATTTCAACGCTACATGGCGACCGAGAAGTAGATCCTCTGCTTCGTAGACCTCGCCAATGCCGCCGCTGCCAATCTTCCGCAGCACGCGGTAGTGAGTAACCGTTGTTCCAATCACTTAGTGCGACCCAAGGCGGCATAGTAGGCCGGGCATTGAAGCTAAGTCAACGGAGGGGAGAATCACGTGTGCGTGACCGCCAGCGCGAGGCACTTCTCAGCGGCGAGTACTTGTGTGATCATACTCCGCCATGTTGATAGCGAACTGCGTGCACTTCGATGGCGCTGTCGTGGAAACCAGCCCGTTTCGTCACTTCACGATTGAGAATTTCGTTGACGAGGATGTTGCCTCGGCGTTGCTTCGATGGTTCGAGCAAGACGCTGATTGGAACGCCAAGTCCATTGCCGGATTGGGGACGCTGTCGAGTGTGGATCTGCACACAAGCGAACTTGGCCGACAACTTGATTTTCTGACGGGCGAGCCGTTCCTCTCGCACGTCCGACAGCAGATGAGCGAGCTCTTTGGGACGAAACTCGAAGGTTTTGTGGATTTGACGGCGAACCGCATGACGCAAAGCCAAAAAATTGGATTGCACAACGATATCAGCACTTTGCCTCCAGCTTTTCGATTTACACACCGCCTCGTCCTCTACCTGAACCATCAATATTCGGAGGAACATGGCGGCGTGCTGAGACTCACGGATGCTCCTTCTCCGTCACGGTCGGCTAGGCCTCAAAAACGCATTCTTCCCGTACATCGCTGCGCATTTGGATTTGAGATTTCCGAGTCGTCCTACCATGCAATCGAACCCGTACGTAAGGGCACGCGCTACAATTTGAGCTTCACTTTCTATCCCGGTGCAGGCGCGACGACCATTGTCTGACACGCGCCAAATCGAGGCGGCGCAAAGCGCTCTCGCCAATGGTGGTATGGACGATTCCCCGACTAAAACCTTGACCGCCCGGCGACCTAAATGGGGAGCGTATCTGTTTCCGTTTCTCTATCTGCTTCTCGCCCTTCTGTGTCTCCGGCAGTGGGGAACCGATCGGCCATGGGCGAGGCTGGATGTGTTTTCGGGAAGTTTCCTTGCATTGAATGCGTTTTTGGCGCTGAGACAGATTCAATTTAAGAAAAGCATTTTGCAGTCACGCGAAATTCTGCGCGAGGCCTCGGGCGCCAGCTACGATCCAGCCACGATAAAGTGGGGAAGCCTGCAGGCGTTCGCCGAACTTGGCGTTTTTCTCGACTACGCCCACTGGCATCTTGTCCCGAGCCTTGAGAAGCCGCTATTGCAGGAGGTCGGCTTGGGGCTATCTGTTCTTTCGGTTGCCTGGCTGCTGTGGGCTGACGCAATCCTGGTGAAGCACTTTGATCGCGGATTGGATAATCGCGAGCTAGTCACGCGCGGCCCCTTTCATGTTGTTCGGCATCCTCGCTACGCCGGGCTCCTTGGCCTCAAGGCCGGGTTCGCTCTCACATTCGCCAGCGTGCTCGGGTGGATATCACTGGCGGTAGCAGTGGCGCTGGTGAGACGAAGGATTAAACTCGAGGAGAATCATCTGCACGGCGTCTTTGGCCAGACGTACGAATCCTACGTGCGACGCACCGCTCGGATGTTTCCCGGGTTTTACTGAACGTCATTCGACCTGTAGAATTCGTCGCACTCCAGCGCACGATTTTCTTTCCTGCAAGCTGCCCATTAACATATTATTCGACAGCCTCGATGCGTCTGCGCAACACAGGCGCATTCAGCCAAACACCAGCCCATGCCTCTTAACTTGCCACCTTCGGGAGAAGCAAGTCTCGGCAGTTTTTTGCCTCGAGTCCAACATCGTCTGATTGCTGCGGGAAGGACTCTGGCGAATGCGCCGTTTGAAGAGGACCGTTTAGGGGCGATCCTTCTGGTGGATGTCTCCGGATTCACCGAGCTGGCCGAGCGATTCACCGCCGGCGGAGAGGGGGGCGCCGAAGAACTCTCGAGGGTTCTGAATGCGTACTTCGGAGGTGTCTCCCGCATCGTCACCGGCTACTCTGGCGACGTCGTCGCGTTTGCAGGTGATGCGGTCCTTGCTTTGTGGCTAGCCAACACACCGGAAGAGATGGAAGCTTCGGCCTATCAAGCGATTCAATCCGCTAAGACGATACAAAGCGAAATGGCTGCATTCCGATTGCCAGGAAATGTGATTCTGCGTCAGCGGGCTTCGGTCGCGGCAGGAGATCTCACTGTGATGGAGCTTGGCGGCACCAGCGGATGCTGGCAACTCCTGGTGGCGGGCAAACCCATTGTCGTAGCGGGACAGACTAACAGCCACGTTACTCCGGGAGAAGTGCTCGTCCCGTCGCCAACCTGGGAACTTGTGAAATCGAGATGTCGAGGAACGGCGCTGCCGTCCGGCGATGTCCGAATTGAGGAAACACTCGATCCCGCGCCACCACCGGAGCGGATTGCAACTGACCCTGCATCGGCAACCGCAGGCGTGTCAGATCGCGTGCCCGCTATCGTCGTGGATCGCATTCATGCCGGCCAGGGAGCATGGCTCGCCGAGTTTCGTAATATCAGCGTGCTCTTTGTTCACCTTGAAGACGTTGACGCGGCCCGGTTCGACACTTGCGAAAGCCTGCATGCAGCCGTCCAAGCGATGCAGCGAACTTTGTTTCGCTATGAAGGCAGCGTCTATCAGTTCCTTATGGACGACAAGGGCATCGTGCTGATCGGCATTTTTGGCTTGCCACCGCTGGCTCACGAAGACGATGCGGCTCGCGCGGTGCAGTCGGGGCTCGCCATCCACGAAGAGCTGAACCGCAGCGGTGTACGCACTTCCATTGGGATCACCACGGGCCGCGCATTCTGCGGCGTGTTGGGAAGTGAAGAGCGCCGGCAATATACGGCCGTAGGCACGGTGATGAACCTGTCTGCTCGGCTTATGCAAATGGCAGATGGACGCGTCGTTTGCGATCAAGCCACGTTCCGGTCCGCTCGAGCGCGCCCAGAGCTGAGTTTTGAGCCTCTGGGAGACATTCGAGTCAAAGGCAAGAGCGATCCTGTCGCCGCTTATCTGCCACGCAAGGTCGCCAGCAGGCAAGAGTCCGGAGTGATCGATCGAGTGGCGGGGCGCTCGATGCTTTCACAAGCGCTTGCCGCCCTCGTGCATCAGAGGCAGGGATCATGCATTGTTCTTGAGGGCGAACCGGGTATCGGCAAGTCCAGGCTGATTGAGTACCTGGTGGAAAAGGCGCGAGCTCTGAACGTGCCGTGTTTGTTGGGAACCGGAGATCCCGTCGAGAACTCTGCATCCTACTACGTCTGGCGCGGCATCCTCCGCACGCTCTTCCGGTTGGACCTGGAATTCGGGGAAGCGGCGGCTCAGCGCGAACGCATTGCCGCGCAG
>DATNKB010000120.1:0-2025 GCA_035603595.1 Candidatus Dormiibacterota bacterium | reverse complement strand
GGGTGCCGCCGGATGGCACATTTGTCTCGATGTTCTGGATCACCTTCTCGGCGGAAATCCAATCGGCCGCATCGTTGGTGGAGACGCGATGAAGTTCGACTGGCAGCGATTGAACGTCGAGTATGCCAAGCAGTTCGGTATTGAAGCGCCCAGCTGGCCGCCGAAAGCGGCCCAAAAGTCCTGAATCGAGCTAAATCACGCGGTATCGCCATAGCTGGAGGGCAGCTCAGCCATGAAAGACGCCACCAAACGTTCGATTTTTCGCTGGATCCATATCATTTGTGGCATTCCGATCATCGGTTATATCTATGATTCGCCGGCGGACACTCCTAATTACGCTTGGTCCATTCGTTCTGTCTTTTTCCCCGCATTGCTCATTTCAGGATTGTGGATGTGGAAAGGCCATGTGATTCGACGTCTTCTTTCGAAAAAATCAGTAGCGTGATTTGCCCAACGCTATATTTACAAGCGTCCGTAATATATCAACATTTCCACAGTGGACGTTTCTAAGTGACCTCCTTCAAATATCCTGATTATCAGCACAAAGAGTGCCTGGGTCTTATCCTCACAGGTGGGGTCCGTGATTCTGGTGGGGAGCCCGTAATTCTGGTAAGAGTCCGTGATTGTGGTGGGAGCCCCCTGATTTATCAGGGGGAGCCGGGCTTCAGTCCGGCGAAAACACGCGCACTCGCTCAACGGGCTTTAGCCCAGGGAATACGACTCCGGCAATCACCGCGCACTGCTGAACTGAATCCCCAAGAAATGAAAAACAGAATCCAGTAGAAGGGGCAGCCCGCTCCATTCCTGGCGTCACACAACTGCTAAAGCACCGTGCTAATGTGGCTATCCGTGCGCCAACCACAATAAGATCTGAGGGTAGAACTTATGTTACGCAGGCTAGGCCTCGCAATCTCCTATTTCATTGCGATCGTCTACATCTTGTCGATTCTATTGCCGTCTATTTACTGTCTCCGGCATGGATGCAGAGGGCCCGGTGAGCTCGATGCTTTTATGCCCGCCTCTGCTCTTATTCCGTTTGGCGGAATTGCTACGGCGTTCTCATTGAGCAACGCCATACAGCAAATCCGAAAAAGGCATTCATGGTCTTGGGCTTTCTGGCCTGCGGCAATTGTCTTCGCGATCGCTCTCCTCGGTACAGTAGCCTATCGCGATCCTGATTTATTTCACCGCAGTTCAGCGCCGTTAGGACGGGTTTGTCTCCATCTTCCCGAACTGTATTGAGCCGCGGCCTTTTACTTGGAAAGGTTGCAGGTTACGCTTTGCGCGGTGAAAATAGATGTGAAAGTCGGAGCTATACATGAAAAAGTCCATCCCGGTAAAATCTGCCTCTGCATCAATCGACGCAAAAATCAAGGAACTTGGTGACTGGCGCGGGACGACTCTCGCGAAGGTGCGCGAAATCATCCACACCGCAGACCCCGAGATCGTCGAAGAGTGGAAGTGGGCCAAAGCGAAGTCGCCGGGCACTCCCGTCTTCTCCCACGGCGGCATCGTCTGCACGGGCGAGACCTACAAGACCGTCGTCAAGCTCACATTTGCCAAAGGCGCTTCGCTGAAAGACCCTTCACGTTTATTCAACTCCAGTCTCGATGGCAACGTCCGGCGCGCCATCGACATCCACGAAGGCGAGAAAATTAACGAGGTGGCCTTGAAGGACCTCATCCGCGCTGCAGTAGCGCTCAATCTCCAGGGCCAGTTCAAGAGCAAGACCAAGTCCCGGCGAGCGAGCAGCAAGCGGACCGGCTAGCTGCTAGACAGCAACACGGTGCGCCTGACAGATAGCCTCGAATCAATTCGCAGGGCAGCATCCATCCGTAGCTCAGGTCATTTTGGCCTGACCTCGACCAGAATTGACCTGCAGCGGTCAACCATTCGAACCCGTTCAAAATAAAAGTTGACCGTCAACGCCCTTTCCTACGATGCTTCTGGTCTGGCCCGTATTCGGATCTGGAAATATTCCAAACTGAAGGAGAACAACGTGACGCAACTCAGGAATTTCCCCGG
>DATNKB010000119.1:0-5401 GCA_035603595.1 Candidatus Dormiibacterota bacterium | reverse complement strand
TGGCGACAAGATCGAGCGCGACGAGCCGCTCTTTGAAATCTCAACCGACAAAGTCGACGCCGAGATTCCGTCGCCGTCTGCCGGCGTGCTGAAAGAGATCAAGGTCAATGAAGGCCAGACGGTACCGATCCAGACCGTCGTTGCGGTGATCGATGCCGACGGCGCAGGAGCATCCGCTGGCGCTCCGGCCGCTGCCTCGGCTCCCGCGCCTGCCCCGGCAAAAACAGAAGCACCCGCACAAGCTTCCGCACCGCCAAGAACGGAGGCTCCTCCGAAACCGGCCTCGTCACCTGCTCCGAGCGCGCCCCGCGCCGCCGCTCCATCAGCCACACCGGCGCCGCCGCCGCGGCCCAACGGCCAGAAAATTCGCAGCTCTCCACTTGTCCGCCGCATCGCGCGCGAAAATAACGTCGATCTCGCGCAGATTCCCGGCACGGGCGCAGGCGGCCGCATCAGCAAGCACGATATTCGCGCCGCCATCGAGGGCGGTGCCGCTTCCGGAGGGGCTTCACGAAGCGCATCCGGTGTTTCTGCCGCTGGCGCCGCGCCGGCGCGCACGGCGTCTGCTCCCCCACCCGCCGCAGGAGGTGCCGCTGCGTCCGCCGTTCTCGAGACCGCTGTGCCGCGCGAAAAAATGTACTTCGGCCACTACGAAGTCCAGCCCATGTCGGTAATGCGCCAGCGTATCGCCGAGCACATGGTTCTCTCGAAGCGCGTTTCGCCGCACGTATATTCAGTCGATGAAGTCAACGTTTCCGGAATCGCCGCGCTGCGTTCCAAGCTCAAGGACAAGTTCGAGCAGTCGAGCGGCACGAAGCTCACCTTCATGCCCTTCTTCGTCCGCGCCGCGGTCGAAGGCCTGCGAGCGTTTCCCACGGTGAATTCTTCCGTCGACGGCACGAACATCGTCCTGCACAAGGAGTGCAACATCGGCATCGCCGTCGCGCTCGACTGGGGCCTGATCGTCCCGGTGATCAAAAACGCCGAAGAGAAGAATTTCCTAGGTATCGCTCGCGCGCTCAACGACCTCGCCGAGCGCGCCCGCACGAAAAAACTCAAGCCCGAGGAAGTGGCCGAAAGCACTTTCTCGATCACGAACCCCGGCGTCTTCGGCGGCCTCTTCGGCCTGCCGGTCATCAACCAGCCCAACGTCGCAATCCTCGGCCTCGGCACGATCGAGAAGCGCCCGGTGGTTGTCGACGACGCGATTGCAATCCGCTCGATGGTCTACCTCACACTCTCTTACGACCATCGCGTGGTGGATGGCGCGGTCGCGCACCAGTTCATGGGCAAAGTGAAGCACACGCTCGAAAACTGGACCGAGTCGATTCTGTAGCCGGCGGCGCGCAGTTGCCGTTCAACCAGATGAAAAAATGCGCTGCACCTCACCGCTTGCAACGCGCCGAATCCCGTAGCTCAGGTCCCATTCCGTCCCGCCTCTGGACGGCATTGACCTGAGGCCTTTCGGCCATCTTCCGCGTCTATGCCCACTCCAAAATCGTCCACCGCAAAATCGCCCTCCGCAAAATCACATTCGGCGCAGACGCCCGATTCTCATTTGATTCCGCACCCGCGCTGGGGCGCTCCGCCCTGGTACATCGATTTCGCCGTTCGCAACAAACCAGTTCCTCCATCGGTCGACTTCGCGGTCGTAGGCGGCGGTTTCACCGGACTGGCCGCGGCGGCCTGGTTGCGCCGTCTCGCGCCGGAAAAATCCGTCGCCGTATTCGAAGCAGACCGCATCGGCGCGGGAGCCAGCGGCCGCACCGGCGGGATGGCGCTTGCGGAATCAGCCGCAGGCGATCTGCCCGGCCTCGGAGATGTTCTAGGCGGTCTCGATCGCATTCTCGCCGAACTCGACATCGATTGCGATCTATCGCTGCCCGGCGCTTTTGAAATTGGCCGCGGCAAGGCCTTGAAAGACTCTCCGATTCAATGGAACGATTCTGGAACCTTGCGCGTGGTGAAAAAAGTTCCGGGAGGAACGCTCGATCCAGGAAAACTCGTGGCCGGCCTCGCGCGGGTGGCAGACGAACGCGGCGCTGCCATCATCGAGAGCCACCCTGTCACACAGATCGAATGGCAGCCGCGCCCCGTGGCTCATGCTGTTGTTCACGCAGGGGGCTCGCGATGCTCCGCCGGAAAAATCCTCTTCGCCACCAATGCCCTGGCTCTCGAACTCACCTCTCTTGCTGGCCGTGCCGAGCCGAAGCTTACGCTCGCGGTTCTCGCCGAACCTATGGACGGAAAGCGGCTCGAAGCCATCGGCCTTGCCGGTGGGAATCCGTTCTACACAGTGGATCTGCCATACCTGTGGGGCCGCTGCCTGCGCGACGGAAGCGTCATCTTCGGCGCAGGTCTCGTCGACGCGGACGATTCACTCGACCTCACGCGGATTGACATCACCACAGGCGATGCGAAAAATCTGTTCGAGTCCATCGAGCGGCGGATTCACAATCTGCACCCCGAGCTGCGCGAAATCAAAATCACGCACAGGTGGGGCGGCCCGATTCTTTTCCGCGAGAACTGGCGCCCGGTCTTTATGCCGCATCCGCAGAGCAAGGGTGCAATCGTGCTGGGCGCCTACGCCGGGCACGGTGTGGCTCTTTCGGTTTATCTCGGGGCATGGGCGGCGGAAGCGCTACTGGGCCGCAGAAAACTCCCGTCCTGGGGCTCGCTTTCAAAATAAAAAGTCAGCGCGTGGGTGCGCGGCTTGCGAGACACCGGCTACCAACCCCCCGTAGCTCAGGTCCCGTCGCGGCAGCCAGGCAGCGACTGACCTGAGGCCCTCAATCAAAAACGCGCACCGCTACTGCAATCGCGCCCGCAAGTCCTCCGCAAATCTCTCCACGCGATTGAGCGGCACAACCGCAATCCGCTGCTCATCGAACAGCTTCACCATAAACTGGTGCCGCGAGTTCTCCCGCACGGGCTCGATCTCCGTAATTGCGGTAAACTCCACATCCGGAACGCGCGCGCGAATTCTTTCCGCCGTGTAGGCGAGAACCTTTGCCTGTGCGGTGTCCCGGCCAAGCGCCACGGCTTGAATGTACCCTTGCACTCCGTTCCGATAGCCATAATCCAGGCGAAGGGGATCGCCCGGCTGGGTAAACTCCTCGACTCGAATACCACGCGCGAGCTGCGGCACACGCCTCCTGCGGAACACGTCGTTCAGCCGCGCCTTGATCCAGGCGCGAGTGCTTTCGATGATTCGGCCGCGCGCCCGGGCCGGCGGCGCTACCTGATCCTGATAGAGCCGGTCGAGTTCGGCGTCGAAATCCTCGGCGAAAACGCCTTTCACCGGGCCAAACTGCACGGCATTCGACAGCGTCTGGTCGAGTTTCTCAAGATAGGCCGCCACGGCCTCGCTCGGTTTGCGAAGTTCGGCGTCGAATGTTCCAGCCAGCCCTCGCAACAGAGAATCGTCGATCGCCGGATTCAGCCGCCGCACGCGCGCGAATTCGGAATCTTCCTCGATAAGTTTGATCGCGCGCTGCGCGTTCGGGCCGTCTTCGAGCAGCACCCCGATATTCACCCACTCGTCGCGCATGAGATTCGGCACATAACGCAGGATTCGATAGGTCAGCATCTTTCGTTCATCGTTCGCGTCGTCATACCCTCTGTCATTTCGTTCGTCATTCTCTTTTTCATTCCATTCGTCATTCATGTTCAGCGACTCCTGCAAACGTGTCTCGTCTTTGGCCCATCACTCCCAGTTCGCTACCTCTTTTCGACCCCCTCCCACCAGCCTCAACCCGGCCCGCGCTCACTTCCAATTCGGAAACGGTTGCGCGGAGGATTTCTTCGCCGCCACGATCAGGTCAGCCACGAGCTTGCGCCTGCGCAGCAGCTGCTCGAGCATCTTCTCGAGCGCGTCCGCTTTGTCTTCATACCACTCCGGCGGAATTTCGCTCGCCGCTTCCTCCACCGCCCGTTCGCCAATGCGCTCTTCGAGCCTCGAAAGCCAGGGCTCGAATGCTTCCATTCCGCGTACGCCTTCGTACACACGGTGCCGCGCGTAGATTCCCCGCAACGGCGCATCCGGAAAATTCCACTCGCCGGCATTGAAACAAAAGCCGTTGTCGATCATCAGCGCCCGGTAGTGCGTATCGCCTGCCGCACGGAAAAAAATCGCCTGCCGCCCATTCGTGTTGCAGGTCCATTTGTCGAACACGAGCATGCCGCAGAAATCGCCCAGATTTTGGACTTCGCGCAGTTGTTCGTCGGGAAGGAAATCGTAGACGACAGTTTCGGCCGGTGAGCCCGGGTAGCGCGACCCGAACTGCAACCCGGCCCGGCAGGGCGCGCGCCCGCGCCCCAATTGCATCACGAGGTCAGCCGTGTGCGCGACCAGTTCTTCGCGCACCTCGACCACAGCCACCGGCGGCGCCGGCAATCCAATTCTCGCCGCCAGCCTCGTAGCCAGCAATTCGTTCGCCAGGATCCTCGCTCCCTGTGGGTTGTTCTGAAACTTGACGACGTAATAGTCGTATTCCTCGCGTTTGCGCGTACCCGATACGCCACCAGGGCTGGAAGAAGGAATGGGGCTTGACGCTGTTCCTGACGCTGTGATCGAAAATGCACCGGAACTTGATCCTACGCAACGCATCAGATGCGACTGCGCTCCGCCCCGCATTCGCCGAATCTGTTCCAGAGCAAGCGCCATCGCCAGCCTATCTAGCCACCAACCTGTGTTTACCGCAAGTGGAACATATCAAATCGGGAACGGCGCGGAATTTTTCGAACTTAACTTAGACATACAAGGAGGACCAGTTTCGTAGGGAAACGACACGTTGAAGACTCGCGCGCCAAGGTCGCCAGTGTGTTCGGAAAGGAAGCGCTAGCCGAAACGGATTGCGCGGAGCGGTTTCATGGAATTTCCAGCACGATCAAAAACGGAATTAGAAAAAACAAGGACTGCGCCCGCAATCGCGCGAACGCAATCCCCGTTTCACAATCGCACCTGGAATTGGAAAACAGCCTTAACGCCGCTTGCGCTTCGCCGGTTTCTTCTTGGCTGCTTTCTTCTTGGCCGCTTTCTTGGGTTTCTTGCCTGCCTTCTTCGGTTTCGACTTCTTCCGAGCCGGTGCCTTCTTGGCCTTCTTCGCAGGCTTCGACGGCCGCGCGGGCGCCGAGCGGGACGCAGCTGCCGGAGTCGGCTCGCTCTCATCTTCGTCCGGCTCTTCCTCAATCGTAATCTCTTCTACCTCGACCGCGCCGCCCAGGGGCTGCTCGCTCTCTTCTTCTTCCTCTTCGAACCGGGGCAGTTCGTCGTCTTCCTCATCGTGCGATTTCGAATAGAACATGGGACCTCCCTGGATGGCTTTCAGGATTGCCGGACGGCTTTAGCTCCTTAGCGGATATAAACGGAGTCTCGGAAGTTTGTCAAGAAGCAAGCGGC
>DATNKB010000118.1:0-7732 GCA_035603595.1 Candidatus Dormiibacterota bacterium | reverse complement strand
CGGCACCGGTCAGACAGCGACTCAGCTTCTGAGCGCCAATCCGTCGAGCTTCAATTTTAACAGCGTCAACGACGGCAGCAGCGCATCGGTAAATGTGACGCTGACAAATACCGGAAATTCAAACGTGATGATCTCTGGTGTGACCGCCACGGGAACAGGCTTCAGCGCCACCGGTGTGAGCGGCACAACGCTGACGCCTAACCAAACAGCCACCCTCGTGATTACGTTTGCCCCGACTACGGCTGGTGCGGTGACGGGAAACGTGGCAGTAAGCAGCAACGCCAGCAATTCGCCGACGATCAACCTTGCAGGAACAGGCGTGCAGCAGACCCCGCACACGGTAGCTTTGACTTGGACGGCCAGCGTGTCGACCGACGTGATCGGGTACAACATCTACCGGAGCACGACTACCGGCGGCCCGTATTCGATTCTTGACTCGGCGCCTGTGGCCGCTGATTCGTATAACGACTCGGCGGTTCAATCCGGCCAGACTTACTTCTACATCGTGCGGGCAATTGACAACACCGGGCTTGAGAGCCTGAATTCTACCGAAGTGCAGGCCATTATCCCCTAGAGCGACCGACTAGAAACGCGGTACTAGGGAAAAGTAGAACCAAGATTATAAGTTATTGGAAAGGGACAGGTTAACTACCTGTCCCCTTTTTGTACCTGCGTCCAGTGGTTCCTCTATGAAGTCTCCCCTCACAATCGATGTGTCCAGCAGATCTTGATCTTGGGAGGCTTTTGAGTGCCTAGGCGTGTGGTTTCTATCGCAGGAATGCGTAACTTAACCCTGAATCTAGCTATTCCCTTCGCAATATTAGCCGCTGGACTATCGCTAACCGGTTGCGGACTGGTCGGCGATTCTGGAGGCGGCACGCGTGCGATGACTGTTACGCCGCCTGCAGCCAGCTTCGGCAACGTGACCGTCAAGACTGATGCGACGCAAACAATCAAAATATCGAATACGGGAACAAGAGAACTGAAGATTTTCAGCGCCGATATTGCTGGAACGGGTTTCAGCCTGTCTGGACTAACGGTTCCCACGAAACTGGCTGCCGGCTCGAGCATGAATTTCAACGTGGCATTCAAGCCGATGGCGGGTGGGGCGGAGACGGGGACCATATCGATCAAGACCAATGCTGGCGAATCTCCCGCGAGTGTGAATTTGAGCGGCACCGGGGTGGAGGAGTCGATAAAGCTGAAGGTCAGCGAGACGAGCTTGAGCTTTGGAAATGTCCTGGTGAGCAGCAGCGAGACCAAAGACGTGAAGATCACTAATTCGGGAAATGCGAACGTCACGATTACGGGGGTGAGTGTCTCCGGGTCCGGATTCAGTGCGAGCGGGGGGTCGAATGTGACGCTGGCTCCGAATCAGTCGGAGACGGTCACGGTGAAATTCAACCCCAAGAGCAAAGGGGCTCTGTCTGGCGCGCTCACTGTTTCGAGTAACGCGCCAACCGTCAAAATCGAGCTCGGCGGAGCAGGGTTGCAGGGCGGAGACCACAGCGTCGGGCTGACGTGGACAGCGAGCACGTCCTCCGCGATCGGCTATTTCATTTATCGGCGAACGGGTACGACCGGTTCATTTTCGAGATTGGATTCCAGCCCCGATCCTTTGACATCCTTCACGGACAACAATGTGATTGACGGCGCGACTTACTTCTACGTGGTCACGGCGGTGGCTGCGGGGGAATCAGAGAGCCAGTTCTCGGAAGAAGTTTCCGTGACGATACCCACTTCATAGAAAATCCTTCGTTGTTCGCGGAAGAAGCTAGCCGCGGCCTTTTAGCTCTCGCGAATGATCTTGAGCATACGTCGCAGGGGCTCCGCTGCGCCCCAAAGCAATTGATCGCCTACCGTGAAGGCTCCCAGAAACTCCGGACCGAGCGTTAATTTATGAACGCGGCCGATTGGAACGTTCAGGCTGCCGGAAACTGCTGCGGGCGTGAGACATCGCGTAGTGGATTCCTGGTCGTTGGGAATCAACCGCACCCACTGGTTGCTATTGGCCAGAATTTCCTCGATGTCTCGGAGCGGGACATCCCTCGTGAGTTTGATACAGAGGCCCTGGCTGTGGCATCGCATCGTTGCAACCCGCACGCAAATGCCATCGACCGGAACCTGCGGATGGAGGCCCATGAGCTTGTTGGTCTCGGCCATACCTTTCCATTCTTCGCGTGTTTGGCCGTCGGGCATTTCTCGATCGATCCATGGAATCAGGCTGGCCGCGAGGGGCGCTCCAAACTCGCGAGAAGGCAGGCCTCGGCATCGCTGTGCCTGAGTAACCATCCGATCGACTTCGAGAGCGTTTTCAGATGGCTTGGCGCGTGTTGGGTCCGTGATGCATTCCATTTGCTTGACCAGCTCCAAGACTTTGGCAGCACCCGCGCCCGAGGCCGCCTGATACGTCATCGTCGTAATCCACTCGACGAGTCCCGCCTTCAGAAGGCCGCCGATGGCCATCAACATCAAGCTGACGGTGCAGTTGCCGCCGGCAAATATGCGGAGCCCCCGCGCCAGGCCGTCGCGAATCACGGCCTCATTGACCGGGTCGAGGACGATCACTGCTTCATCGCTCATGCGCAAGGTTGAGGCCGCGTCAATCCAAAAGCCTTTCCAGCCGCTACTCCGCAACGGCCCGTAGATTTCGGCCGTGTAGTCGCCGCCCTGGCAACTTATCAAAACGTCGCACGGGCCTAGAGCCTGCGGATCTTTGGCGTCTTTTAGCGAGCTGTTGTAGCCCGCCTCTTTTGGCGCTGCGGCGCCGATACTCGACGTGGAGAAGAAAACCGGCTCGATGCCGGCAAAGTCGTTTTCTTCGCGCATGCGCTGCATTAGCACGCTGCCGACCATTCCGCGCCAACCGATCAATCCGAGTCGCAGCATCAGCTCTCCGGTAAGTCACTAGCTTACCTTGGTCGAACTATTTGACGAGTAGAAAGTGATTGAGAGGTTTTGGGCCGGACAATTCAGGCAAGAATCTCAGCCACTAAGCCGCTTACGTGTTCAGCAATGGCAAGAGCCGAAGTAAGTCCGGGTGATTCAATGCCGATCAGCTGGACAACTTGCGGGAATTCCGGATCCCGCTGAATGATGAAGTCTGCGACCTGCTTTTCTCCGTGCTTGGCTGGTAGCGTTAGCTTGGCGCGAATGCCGGAGTACGCTGGGACCAGATCGGAAGGCTCGATTTCCGGTAGCAGAAGTTTTGCGCCACGTGCGAACTGCTCGACAGACTGACGATCTCGTTCGTAGTTATTTTTATCGTCAAGATATGTGGCCGTTGGGCCGAGCAAAACATTTCCCCAGACGGTCTTGGTGAAGTGGACGCCGAGGCTCACTCCTTCGGGATGCGGCAGTGGATAGACCGGGCCGCGAATCAAGTGCTGCTTAGAGCGAACCAGTTCGCAATATTCGCCGCGGACCGGGTAGATCCTGTGTGCTGCCATCGGTGAACCGAGCATAGCCGCAATCTCGTCCGCAAAAAGGCCGGCACTGTTCACAAGGCAGCGCGTTTCAATTTCACCGGCGGAGCTTACAACGCGAATCCCTTCGCAGGTGGGCTCAAGCCGCTCGACGGCCGCATTGGTGACAATATTCGCGCCGTGATCTTTCGCGATGCGAGCGTAGGCTTTGGTCATCTCCTCGCTTCCGACAATTCCCGTGGAGGGAACTTCAATGGCCGCGTAGCCGTTCACATGCGGCTCGCGTTTCCGAATCGCAGCGCGATCTATGATTCGCATTCCTTCGACGCCGTTTGCCTCGCCATTCTTCATTAGCGCAACGAGTTCTTCGGACTCGGCGGCCGACGTTGCCACGACCAATTTGCCCGTATTGCGGTGGGGAACGCCATGCGCGACGCAGAACCCATACGTTAGCTTATTGCCCCGCACACAGAGGCAAGCTTTCAGCGATCCCGGCGGATAATACAGGCCTGAGTGAATAATGCCGCTGTTGCGCGAACTCGCGGCCATCCCGATTTTCGGCAGGGCCTCCAAAACAAAGACGTCGCTCCAGCGAGACGAAAGCGTCTCTGCAATCGCGCAGCCGACTACGCCTCCGCCGATGATCACAACGTTCGCTTGTTCCACGGTATGCCAGTTTATCCGGACGCTTGCGGGCAAGTAAGCAGTTTTCGGTCGGGCCGTTCTAATAGTGGTTTGCCGCGAAAATCGAAGTCTTGTCGAGCTGCGGAGCGATTGCTAATTTTACTTAGAGCACAGGCCACCTCGAGGGCGTTCCTCTTTTAGGCCCATCTCTGGTAAAGTGCCGCTATCGGTACCCCACAAGCAGGGCCGGAGGCACACGTGAAGAATCTGGATTTGCGCCCACTCTCTGTGGGGGAGATTCTCGACCGCACGTTCACCCTATACCGCACCCACTTTCTATTGTTCCTGGGAATTTGTGCCATTCCACAGATTCTTTTGCTCATAGTGAATCTTGCACAGGTGTTCATCACGCTTCCGGGAAAACAGGGAAAAACTGCAGCAATTGCGCAAATGTCCGCTGGGATGGGAGTAGCGGCTATTATCCTCGGGCTCCTGGTCCTCATCGTTTGGCTCATCGTTCATTTGTTCGCACAAGGTGCCACCGTCATAGCGGTATCAGAGCTGTACCTGGGCCGGACAATTACGATTTCAGATTCGTTTCGTCGGATGCGCGGGGAAGCGGGGAATCTTTTTGGGGTGATCCTATTAAACGGCCTTGCGACTGGCGCTGCATTTATTCTGCTGATCATACCGGGGATCTATGTAATGTGCCGCCTGGCAGTATGCATACCGGCTGCGCTGATCGAAAACCTCGGCCCTCGCACGTCACTGGAGCGCAGCTTCGAGCTGACAAAAGACAATGCGGGCCGGGCGTTCTTGATTATTCTTCTATATTTCGCTCTAAGCTTCGCAGCGGGCGCTCTATTTGCCGCACCATTCCAGTTCATGATGTTTCTTTCGGCGGCGAAGAGCCACCCGGAAACGATGCGTATGTGGATGGCGTTGACGCAAATCGGATCCACAATCGCCACTACTTTGGTGACCCCTGTTCTCACTATCGCCAGCGCGATTCTCTATTACGATTTGCGTGTGCGGAAAGAAGCCTTCGATCTGCAAATGATGATGAATCCCCTGGGAGGGGCTTCACCGGTTCCCAGCAGCGTGCCTTCTGTGCTCTCTTGAGAATCGTTCGGTGAAACGCTACCGGGCTCCGTTCCTACGCATCAAGAAACCTGTCTTGCACAGCATCGTAGTTGGTGGCTTGTGCGTCCTACTGCACGCTCTTCCTTGCCTTGCTTCCATTCAGAAACCCGGACCGACCGTAGCGCAATCGCCTACAGCGGAAGATGCTACTGCCTTTGCCGCCGAACTTCGGGCTCTGGAAGCAAAGCTGTTAGGTGGGAATGGTACGGCCAACGAGGCGCTGGCGCTGCGTCGCCGCTTGCCCGCCTCTTGGGTAGTCGAGACACCCGAGCGCCGCTACGAAATCTCAAGTGAGCCGTTAGGCGATCTGCTCGACCGCGTTGCACGGGACGACGCGCACCGGAAAGAAATTCTCAAGCAAGCCGGGATGTGGGCGGAGAACGCGGCCACGCAAGCGGAAGGCTACGTCGCGTCAGAAGCCGCCGTCTCGTCATCGAGCGATTCTACCGCTCGCGCCAAGCTAGAGCAGATCCTGAAGCGCCGCGAATTCTCGCCCGCCGGACCGCCCTCTGCATGGGATCAGCTCCGCCAAAAAATCGGCCAGTGGGTGCTGAGAATGTTTGAGAAACTTTTCGGAAGCATGGCGCGGCATCCCATCGGATCTAAGCTGCTCTTCTGGCTCATCATTTTCGGGGTTGTCTGCTGGCTCGTCACGATGCTCGTTCGATTCTGGACCAGTCGTGGGCGCAATATTGCCCTGCAGTCTATAGGAACCATCGCCGCACACCGCTCGTGGCAAGAATGGATTCGCGGGGCTCAAGATGCCGCAGCACGCGGAGAATTCCGCGAAGCGATCCATCTGCTTTATTGGGCCGGCATCACGCGGCTTGAGGATTTGTCGATTCTCACGGTCGATCACACCCGCACGCCTCGCGAGCAGCTGCGGCTTCTTTGCAATCCCGCCAAGTCAGGGGCGCTAACGGCTGCTTCCGCGACGCCTGCACAGCGCGCGCCGATGGTGGGACTCACGACCCAGCTCGAGCGCGTTTGGTATGGCCGCCGTCCGGCGAGCGCCGAAGATTTTCGCGAATGCTTGAAACACGTTGAGGATCTTGGATGCCGTCTAACTTAGGTCGAAAGCCAGATTCAAGAATCGATCCGGCCGACCGCAAACTGCTCCTGGCGACGGCTGCCGTTCTGATCGTCCTGACCGCCGCTGTGGCGTTCGTTTCGCCGCCACCCAGTGAACAGGGCCCGGCCATTCCGTCGATTTTCTCGACATCGCCCGACGGCGCCCGCGCCGCATACGTACTTCTCCAGCAACTCGGACGCAATGTGCAACCGTGGGAACGGCCGCCTACGGAATTGCCGGAGGATGCGGAAAACTCTGTCTTGATCCTTGCGAATCCACTGGAACTTCCGGGAGAGAACGAAAAAAAAGCGCTCGCGGCATTTGTCGATCAGGGCGGCACGATTCTCTTCACAGGACCCCGGATTAGCACGTTTTTCCCTGAAGCAACACTCTCGGACAGTGCTGAAGCAGCCACGGATGAATGGAAAGTTTTCGAATCGAGATTCCCGAGCGGGTATTCGCGAGGCGCCGGCAAAATATCGCTCAAACCGGAGGCCGCCTGGGGCGAGATGAAATCGCAACTTGCACTCTACGGGGATCCGGAGTTACCGGTTGTGGTGAGCTGGCGTCTGGGCGAAGGCGAGATCCTGTGGTGGGCCGGCCCGGGACCGCTGACCAATTCAGGCATTACGCGTGACGACAATTTGAATCTTTTCCTGAACGCGGTCAGCAATCCGCTTGCGAAGCAAGGCAGACAGCCCGACATTTATTGGGATGAATACTTCCACGGGGAGCAGGCTTCGCTGTGGGGGTATTTTCAGAAAACTCCAGTGCCGTGGGGCATGTTGCAGCTTGCGATTCTTGGTCTGGTGGTGCTTTTCACCTTCAGCCGGCGAAGCGGACCTACAGCTGTTCCGCCCGTGGTTTCACGTCTGTCGCCGCTTGAATTTGTTGATACACTCGGCGGCCTCTACGCGCGCGCGCACGGTGAACCAGCGGTTGTGGCTGCGGTGTATCGGCGATTTCGCACAATTCTTGCGCGCCAATTGCGGCTGCCGCTCGGGACGCCTGACGCTGCGCTTGAACAGGCCGCTGCGAAACGTCTCGGCATAAGGGATGAAGGCATCTTGAAAACGCTTGAACGCGCGGAAACGGCGAGCCGGGCTGAGAAAGTCTCGCCCGCAGAGGCGCTCGAAATCGTGCAGGGGCTCGAGACCTACGAACATCGCGCAGGATTGAAACGAAAGTTCCGACAGGAGAAGCCCTAATCGTGGAAAACCTCTCGCGCCTGGCAAATCATGTTCGCGGCGAATTTTCGAAAGTAATTGTCGGACAGCGTCAGATTGCCGACCAGCTCCTCACGGTGCTGGTTTGCGGCGGACACGTGCTCATCGAGGGAGTGCCCGGAATTGCAAAAACGCTCGCGGTGAAAACGATGTCGCGAATCTGCGGCCTGGGCTTTCAACGTGTGCAGTGCACCGCCGACCTGATGCCTGCGGACGTGATGGGCACGAACGTTTTCAACATG
>DATNKB010000117.1:0-3187 GCA_035603595.1 Candidatus Dormiibacterota bacterium | reverse complement strand
GGCAGCGGCATCGATCACATGGAATCCCGCTCCATGACCGGCGTGAGCCTGATCAAAATCTATTTTCAACCCGGCACCGATGCCAATGCCGACGTCACCAACATTTCCAACCTTGCCATGGCTGACTTGCGCCGCCTCCCGGAAGGCACACTTCCGCCCGTCGTTATGAAGGTCGATGCCTCGAGCCTCCCTGTTTGTCTGCTCACTGTGGATGGCCAGGGTCTCAACGAAACTCAGCTTCACGATTACCTCCAGTTTCAAATTCGCAACCAGATTGCCGGCGTCCCCGGCGCCACGGTGCCTCCGCCGTATGGCGGGAAATATCGGCAGATCATGGTCTACGTTGATCCGCTGAAGTTGCAGGCCCATGAGCTCAGCCCCATGGACGTGGTTCGCGCGATGAACGAATCGAACTTGATTCTTCCCGCCGGCGACGTGCGTTTGGGTCCGCTCGACTACAACATTTACACCAATGCGCAGGTTGCCGACGCCGATGCCCTGAACCGCGTGCCCCTCAAGACCGAAGGTCAGAAGTCAGTTTTTCTATCCGACGTGGGCAAAGCCGTCGACGGCTCCTACCAGCAATACAACATCGTTCGCGTCAACGGCCAGAAGTCCGTCTATGCCCCCATCCTGAAGCAGGGTGGTGACACGAATACCATCGCGGTCGTCAACGGCATCAAAAAAGCCATCCTTACACTCCGCGACATTCCAGCCCAGCTTCACACCCACGTGGTCTTCGACCAGTCGGTTTTTGTTAAGCAAGCCATCTCAACCGTGCTCCGCGAAGGCGGCATCGGTCTATTCCTCACCGCCGTCATGATTCTTCTGTTTCTAGGCAGTATGCGAGCGACGTCCGCAGTATTCCTTTCCATTCCACTCTCCGTGATGATGGCGTTCTTTATCCTCCATCTCGCCGACAGAACCATCAACGCCATGGTTCTCAGCGGCCTCGCACTGGCTTTCTCTCGTTTGATCGATGACTCAGTCGTGGTAATCGAAAATATCTACCGCCATATCGAACTGGGGGAAGACCCCAAAGTGGCCGCCGTAAAAGGTGCGAACGAAGTCGCGCTTGCTGTTCTGGCCATCATGCTCGTAGCTGTTGTTGTCTTCTTTCCGGTCACCCTGCTATTCGGCGTCAGCAAGTATTTGTTCTCGGCCTTGGCTCTGGCTGTGGTCCTCGCGCTTGCTGCCTCTTATTTTGATGCGGTCACGGTGGTTCCACTGTTCTGCGCGCACTTCCTGAAACCGGCCCATGCCCACAGCGAAGAAACCAAGAAATCCTGGGGCGCACGATTCCACGCCGGCTTCAACGCTAAGTTTGAAAAAATGCTGAATGTTTACGAGAGATATGTAGACAAGACTCTCGACCGCCCGCGGGAAGCCCTGATCATTTTTACTGGAATGTTCCTGCTCAGCTTCCTTCTCATTCCATTCATTGGAGTTTCGTTTTTCCCCCGCTCCGATGCCGGTCAGTTCGTCATCAACGTAAAGGCACCCACAGGAACACGCATTGAAGTCACAAACGACTACATAAAGCAGGTTGAAGAGATCGTGCGCCAGGTGGTGAAACCCGAAGATCTCAATACAGTGGTTTCCAACATCGGCGTCATGCCGGACCTGTCCGCGTTGTTCACTCCAAACGCCGGAATGCATTCTGCATTCGTGCAGATCGGCCTCAAGGAAGATCACGGCACCAGCAGTTTCGCCTACATGAACGAAGTGCGTCGGCGCATTGCGGCCCAGCTTCCGCAACTCCGCACCTATTTCCAATCCGGAGGCTTAGTCGACGCGGTGTTGAATCAAGGCATGCCCGCACCCATTGATGTGCAAGTGAGCGGCATGGATCTGAAAACCAATGACAAAATCGCGCAGGATTTGGCCCGCCAGATCAGGGCTGCGAAAGGCGTATCCGATGTCTACATTCCGCAGGATATGGATTATCCCGCTCTTCAGGTAAACGTGAATCGCGATCGCGCCGCGGAGCTCGGCCTCACTCCTAAGGAAGTGATCGACAACCTGATCACCGCACTCACTTCGGACGTGATGATCGCCCCTAGCTACTGGGTCGATCCAAAGAACGGAAACAATTACTTTGTGACAGTGCAGTACCCGGAAAATCAGGTGAAGTCCATCCAGGATCTAAAAGCCATGCCATTACGCGCGCCGAATTTGAAGCTCCCCACCTATCTCAATCAGGTTGCGGATGTTGTTCCGATTCTCACTCCCACCGAGGTAGATCACTATCAATTGCAACGAACGATTGACGTCTACGTCGCGCCTACAGGAGAGGATATCGGCGGCCCTCAACGGGAAATCTCACAGATCATCGCCCGCACGCAACTGCCGCCCAATACTCGAATCAATATTCGCGGCCTGGTCCTCACGATGCAATCCTCGTTCAAAAGTTTTGGCTTCGGCCTTTTCCTCGCCGTCTTGCTCGTTTATCTCATCCTGGTCGCGCAATTCTCATCATTCCTTGATCCGTTTCTAATCGTGCTGGCCGTCCCCACAGGACTCATCGGCGTAGTTCTCACCCTGGCTTTCACCGGAACCACCCTGAACATCCAATCGCTCATGGGCATCGTGATGCTGCAAGGCATGGTCGTGTCAAACAGCATTTTAATCGTCGATTTCGCCAACGTGCTGCGCAGCGAAGGGCACAATCTGCGAGATGCAGTGGTCCACGCCTGTCGCATCCGGCTTCGCCCGATCCTGATGACGTCGCTTGCCACGGTCGTCGGCCTGCTGCCCATGGCCTTCAAACTCGAAACCGGCAGCGAAGCCTACGCTCCGCTCGCCCGAGTAATCATCGGGGGCCTTCTCACTTCCATCGTTCTCACAATCTTCGTCGTGCCCGCCGCGTACCTGATCATGTACCGTCGGCGCGAACGAGCAACTACCGCAGCCATGCCGCAGGAGGCGTAATGAACAAATTCCCGCTCCTCCTCGCTATTCTTTTGCTTCTATTCGCAGCCGCTCGTACTGTCTCCGGACAATCCGAAGCGATGCACGTACCTCCCGGCCAGCCCGCTCCTCCCGTTCAGCAAGCCGGCGCAGCGCCGCAGGGAGCCCAAGCGCTCACCCTGCAAGACGCCGAAAAAATCGCGCTTCAAAATCATCCCCGGGTACAAGCCGCTGGCTATCTCGCCCTGGCGGCACAAGCTCGCGTAGGAGAAGTGAA
>DATNKB010000116.1:0-4610 GCA_035603595.1 Candidatus Dormiibacterota bacterium | reverse complement strand
CGCGCTGGACATCAAAGCGAAGACGGTATATCAGGTGCTACCGTCCGATTTGCAAGCGCAAGGAGCTGATTTGGAAAGCGGAGACCTCTTCACCAACGACCGATTGATCCCGAGCAAGAATTGGACCGCGCGCGACGTTGGCCCAGCAGAGTTGATTAAGCTGACGTTGAACGACTATGGGCGTGAGCTTCAGTTGAGTCTGCCACATCCGCGCGACCTGCGAGCTTTCTACTGACGTTTTCAAACGTGCGGCGTGACGGGGCCGGCTGCGCCCGCCATCTTCTGTTTCCACGACATCGGCGGCAGGCCATTATCAATCGGCAGCATCGTGATGCAGCCATCCACGGGGCAAACGAGCGCGCACAAATTGCATCCAACGCACTCTTCTTCGATGATTCGCGGAACGTGAACCTCCATTCCGTTTGGGTTGTGCTTGCCGTTTCCGTTTTTGGCGGACGCGCGTTCGATGCACTGATGCGCGCCGTCTTCGCAGGCCACGTAGCAAAGCTGGCAGCCGATGCAAAGGTTGGTGTGAATCTTGGCGACGATTTTGTAGTTCAGATCGAGGTCACCCCAGTCCAACACGTTCGCGACAGCGCGGCCTCGAAAATCTTCGATTGAATGATAGCCGTGATCGTCCATGTAAGCACTCAGTCCGTCAGCCATGTCCTCAACGATGCGAAAGCCGTAGTGCATTGCTGCTGTGCATACCTGCACGGTCGAGGCGCCCAACGCAATATGTTCTGCTGCGTCGGTCCAGTTACCGATTCCGCCGATGCCAACGATCGGAATCTTCACTTTCTTCGCGACGCTTGAAACGAGATGCAGTGCGATGGGTTTCACCGCGGGGCCACAATAGCCGCCGTGCGAGGACTTTCCCGCTACGTTCGGGGCCGGGGCGAAGGTTTCAAGATTTACGCTCATCAGCGAATTGATCGTGTTGATCAGGCTCACGGCGTCTGCGCCGCCGCGCTGGGCCGCGAGCGCAATGTGAGTAATGTCCGTGACGTTGGGAGTCAACTTCGAAATCACCGGCGTTTTTGCGACTTCCTTCGCCCAGGATGTGATCATCTCGGTGTATTCGGGGACCTGACCAACCGCTGCGCCCATTCCGCGTTCGCTCATCCCGTGCGGGCAGCCAAAATTCAGTTCCAGCATGTCGGAACCGGCGTCTTCGGCGCGACGGACGATGTCGTGCCATGTTTCGCGCTTCGATTCAACCATGAGCGATGCGATCACGAGGTGCTTCGGGTAGCGCTTTTTTACTTCCGCGATTTCGCGGAGGTTCACTTCGATGGGGCGGTCGCTGATGAGCTCAATGTTATTCAAGCCCATCATCTTCACGCCATTCAGATCGATTGAAGCGTAACGCGAGGATGTGTTTTGGATTGGTTCACCAATCGTCTTCCAAACCGCTCCCCCCCATCCCGCGTCGAATGCGCGCATCACCTGGTCGCCCGTATTTGTGGGCGGCCCAGACGCGAGCCAAAAGGGATTCGGCGATTCAACGCCGCAGAGCTTCACACGCAAATCAGCCATTTCTCACCTCGGAAGCGCTTGCTTCGAGCGGGCAGAGTCATTCAAACCGCGCCAGATCAGCCAGCCTGCAACAGATAGCATACCTAGCCAGCCAATAAAACGAACAGTAGCCGCAATCTGGACATCATGCGGCAACACGCCGAATTTGCCGAACAGATAGTTCCAATCGTGAATTACGTAATCGCTTTCGCCAATCGTTAGCAGCGACAAATCTTGCGCTCGAGCATCGGCCATATACGCGGCGATCGGAAGAAACTGCTCGAAGAAGAAAAACATGCAGAAAGCAACTCCCTGGGTTTGCCGCTGGAATAGAAAGTAGATCGCCAGCGCAACCGGCACTCCCAATTGCAGCAACGTGCCGCCGACGATATTCAGAAACTCTCCGAAGAACCGGAATAGCAGATGTCCGCCTTCGTGAATCGGGACGAAAACTCCGTCCATTAAAAGTAAAAAGCCGGTTCCTCGCGCCAGTTGATAGAGAAATAAAACATAGAATCCTGTCCAAGCGAACAGCGCCCATCGGGGAATCGGATCCCAATCGCTTTTCAGAGTCTGGAATACGGGCAGGCGATCCGTTAGAGCTTCGGGAAGGTGCACGACGGTTCAATTTCTCGCACGCGGTGCGCCCAACCACGCATCGATGCTTTGCGCTGCCGCTTTGCCCTCCGCGACTGCATCGACAACTTCTTTGCCGCCGTTCGTGCAGTCACCACCCGCGAAATACTTTTGCGCACCGGTGCGATACCTCTCGTTAATACCAATTGTTCCGTTGTCTCGGACTTCGATGCCGGGAATGGTGCGAAAGAGATCCGTCACTGGCTTTTGGCCAATGGCACGGACGACCATATCCACCTGAATGATGTGTTCACTTCCAGGAACTGGGACAACTTTTCCACGCTCCCGCCCGTTGCCCGGCTCGAGCCGGGTGCGCATGCACTCGATGCCAGTTACTCTGCCTTCTTCGCCAATGATCCGAACCGGCTGCGTGTACCAGTGGAAAAGAACTCCGTCCAGTTTTGCAAGATCGTACTCGTAACGGAATGCCGGCATTTCTTTTTCTCCACGCCTATAAATCAGGTGAACGGAATCCGAACCGAGCCGCTTTGCTGCGGTGACGACGTCGATCGCTGTGTTCCCTGCTCCTATACAGGCAATACGTCGGCCCACCTGTACTTCGGCGAACGAGCGCAACTTGGTGGCTTCAATAAATTCCATAGCGCCGCAGACGCCGACCAGATTCTCGCCGGGCAGCGCGAGATCCCACGTTTCGCCCAAGCCGACGCCGATGAAGATGGCGTCGTAATCGTTTTCTACCTTCGCGAAAGACACGTCGCGTCCGATCTCGACTTTCTGCTGAAATTCAACGCCCAACTTGCGTACCTGTTCGATCTCGCGAAGCGAATCGTCGGCCCGAAGCTTGTAAGCAGCAATCCCGTATGTGTTCAGGCCGCCGGGAACTGCATTGCGATCGAAGATGGTTACCCGATAGCCGGCTTGCGAAAGCTCGGCTGCGCATGCGAGCGAAGCGGGCCCGGCGCCGATGCAGGCAACACGTTTCCCATTCGGCGCGCCGGCGTGGAACAGCTGAATCTTGCGATCGAGCACGTAATCGACGGCGTGACGCTGCAACCGGCCTATCTCAATCGGCATCTGCCCTTTTTCGTGCATTACGCACGCGCCTTCGCACAGCACTTCTGTGGGGCAAACGCGTCCACAACTCGCGCCCAAGATATTCGCTTCCAGGATCACCCGTGCCGACCCGCGTAGGTTGTTGGTATAGATTTTCTTGATGAATGTGGGGACGTCGATATGCGTCGGACAGGCCTGGATGCACGGCGCATCAAAACAATAGAGGCACCGAGCCGCCTCGATTGCTGCCTGGCTAGGCGTCATCGGAGGCACGAGCTCAGCGAAATTCTTTTCGTATTGCTCGGCCGAAAGAGGCGGAGCTATTTCGTGTAGGTTCATAGGATTATTTCAGGTCAACGTTCAGTTTTCGGAAAGACGTCATTCTAGTGCGATTGCCCCAGGATGTCTCCATGTTCCTTCAGACTCTGGATACGGACTAGTAAGGAGTGCGCCTCGGTGGTGCGTCGAAACATCCATGTCTCTGTAAGATGCGAAACGAGTCTGAAAGCGGTGTAAGCTAAACGCCCTGCAGGAAATACGGGGAGGCCAGGACACATGCGCTTCGATACGGTGATTCGCAACGGGACGGTGCTCACGGCGACAGATACCTACGCGAGCGACGTGGGCATAGTTGGCGGCCGAATCGTCGCAATTGCCAAAGACTTGCCGACGGAAAATGCGGGTAACGTCATCGACGCCACAAATTGTTATGTGATGCCTGGCGGTATCGATGTGCATACACATCTGGATATGCCGTTCGGTGGAACGAAGAGCGCGGACGACTTCGAATCGGGGACGGTAGCGGCGGCGCATGGTGGTACGACAACGCTGATCGACTTCGCAATTCAATACAAAGGCCAAACTCTTCATCAAGCATTCGATACCTGGATGAAAAAGGCCGATGGCAAGGCTGTGATTGACTACGCGTTTCATTGCATCATCACGGATTTGCCTGACGCGCAGTTGCAGGAAATGAAGACGCTCGTCCATGAAGGCGTGCCCACTTTCAAGCTGTTCATGGCGTACCCGGGAGTGTTCATGCTCGACGATGCGTCGATCTTTCGCGCTATGTCTGCTGCCGCGGACTTCGGCGGAATGATTTGTATGCACGCGGAAAACGGCGGGGCGATCGACGTTATCGTGCAACGCGCACTGGCCGAGGGCAAACGAGCCCCCAAATATCACGCCCTGACGCGACCGACGACGGCCGAGGCGGAAGCGACATCTCGTGCCATCGCCCTGGCGGAGATGGCGGGGGCTCCAGTTTACATCGTTCACCTGTCTTGTAACGACGCGCTGGAGAAAGTTCGCGAAGCGCGCGATCGCGGATTGAGGGCCTACGCGGAAACCTGTCCGCAGTATCTTTATCTTTCACTGGAAAATATGGACGCTCCAGGATTCGAGGGCGCGAAATACGTCTTTACTCCACCTCTTCGCGAAAA
>DATNKB010000115.1:0-3694 GCA_035603595.1 Candidatus Dormiibacterota bacterium | reverse complement strand
AGGCCAACTTGATTGTGATAGCGTGAATTTTGGCCGACGGGCTCGACACGATCGCGTATCACAGTCATTGACACATTTCGTTCCCATCCCGTACTACGGAATTCGTCCCGTCCAACTACAGCGATCGCCCGAGGGGTGAAGATTGATGCCCTGTTTTACGATTTGAGCTGCAAGCGCAACTTCCTTGGGAGGTGATTTTCATGACCAAAGGATCGGGCTCACGCATCGCGCTTCTATTCGTATTCTGCGCACCCTTCTTCGTGGGCGGCATCGAAACCCAAACCCTTAAGGCCTCCGCCCTTCCGCCGATCATTGCGCAAAGCAGCCAGGACCAAAAGGCGCCCGAGGTTAGAACGTTCACCGGTAAGGTGCTTTCGCAAAACGGCGAGCGGTTTATTCTGCGAGATGAAGCAAACGATGTTTGGTACCACCTGGACGACCAGCAGCAGGCTGGAAAATTCGCTGGTAAGAATGTGCTGATAACCGGCGTCCTCGATGGGCGCACCGACACGATCCAAGTCCGGGAAATTACAGAATCGAAAGCCTAGGCCGACCCACCCCCACGCAGCCAAATTCGCCGGAGGGATGAATTAGTACCAGTCTGGGAAGATGAGATCGATTAGGCCAGGCGCCCAGTAGGAATAAAATTCTTCGTCGCAGATTTTGTATTTGCCGTATTTCTGCCTGGCATGAGCGCCCCAGTCCGGTTGAGTGCCATCGAGGTCCGTGAACCCGTATTCGCGAGCGAGTCCCCAGGAACTGAAAACACGTCCGCTCTTTTTCGTCACACCGGGATCCGCCGCCAGTGCTGTGACTGCGCGCCCGATGTAACGCGGCGATTCCGAAACCATGAAATCTTGAGGAGCATCATTCTGGTCTTTCGAGTTTACATTGGCCTTTTTTCGTTTGCCCGCGTCCTTCCAATTCGCTTCGGTGACTCCGAAATGCGAGAGCACGCGTTCTGAACGCAGGAACCCCGGCGTAAGCGCGACCGAGGCAATATCACGCTTGCGCAGTTCACGCGACATGGCAAAGGCAAGCCGGATCACGGAAATTTTCACCAGATCGTAAAAAATATTGCCGCGATAGTAGAAAGCATCGCCGTCGGTGATTTCGAAGATGATTGCGCCTGAGCGCCCGAGCATTAGCGGCGCCGCGTAATGTGACGTGATGATGTGCGAATGGACGGCCTGCTTCAGCATTTGCAGGCCGTTCTCCAGATTTACTTTCCAGAATGGCTTGCCGAATTCGGTGAGCGCGTCGCCTCCCCAGATATCGTTTACGAGAATATCGAGGTGTTTATGCCGCCGCTTGATTAGAGCGACGAGCTTTTTCACTTCCGCTGGAACGGTGTGATCCACTCGCATGGCGATGCCTGAGCCGCCAGCAGCCGTGACGAGTTCGGCCGTTTCTTCAATGGTTTCCGAAACGCCCGGCTTGGCTGCGGGACGTGCCTTGGCATTCTTGCGCGAGCTGCGGCCGGTGCAGTAAACCGTCGCACCCGCTTCACCAAGCGCTATGGCGATGCCACGGCCGGCGCCGCGCGTAGCTCCGGCTACGAGCGCGATCTTGCCTCGAAGGACTTTGTCTTTTTCGTTCGGTGGTTTAGGCATGTGAGTGGCCTCGGACGATAGTCTTGAAATCTCGGCATAAATGCCCACGACGAGAACTGCGTCGTCGTGGCTACTACCGCAATCTGAATGCGCTATGAGTTTCGCGCAGGAAGGCCCAGTATTTCGCGCACTTTTCTCTTCCTCATCACTTCAGCCGGAGTGGTTCCGCTGCGTTCGAGCCATTTTGTGAATTCGCCGATCCGCACGTGATGCTCCACGGGCACGCTCTTCACCGCAACGGTGACCGTATCCATCGGACGTCCGATCCCTGCCACCCATTCGTTCCCCTGGAGCTGCTTGAGGCCGAGTGCTACGGCCTCGAAGAGCGTCGCAGCCGTGACCTCGACGGTATGGGCGACGCCGTCCATGTCGGCAATCGTGACGCGGCAGGATCGGATCTCCATAGCAAGAAAGTATCATATTCGCTTTTTGTTCGCCATATGGTTTTGGGCGACTTTTGCTCCAGAAGGCGATTGTCGAGTCGCCGATCGTTACGTTCACTATGGGCTGCGCGAGACGCCAAATTGGATTCCCCGCGAGAATGCTTCCGCTCCTGCGCCTTTTCCAGAATTGGCACATCTTTACTACCATTGCTGCGACAAACGATTCGGGGCGAATCGTTCAAAGAAGAGAGGGAACGACGATGAAAGAGACGGCACAGGAATATATTCAGCGAATGCTCGGTTACACGGCCGGCGGCGAGAATCCTGCCAAAGTGCAGGCGGCTACGGCGAAGAAACTAGAAAAACTCATCAAGGGAGTGCCGGCGGCCAAGTTGAAGAAGCGGCCTGCGCCGGAAAAATGGTCCGTGCAGGAAATCATCGCGCACTTGGCGGATGCAGAGATCGTCGGTAGCTGGCGGATCCGCTCGATCTTGGGCGCGCCCGGCACGCCTATTCAAGCGTTCGATCAGGACGCCTGGGTGACGGCGACGCACTACGCCAAGCGCGACCCGAGGCAAGCGGTGGCACAATTCCGCGTGCTGCGCGAAGCGAATCTGGCGCTCTACAAATCGCTCAGGCCGGAACAGTGGAAGCATCACGGGATGCACTCCGAGCGCGGCGAAGAAACCGTGGAGCACATCGTGCGGATGTTTGCGGGACACGATTTGAATCACATCGCGCAAATTGAAGGGATTCTCGCGCCGAAAAAGGCGAAGTAGCTGCGACGCCGCAGCGCCTCTTTAAAATCCTGCCGGCTGTGCGGAAAGGCCCACGACGAGGACGGCGTCGTCGGGGCTATCCGCGCGATGATGACGGCGCGCTTTCCACAATCAACGTTGACAACTCGAAACTGGCGTCACAGCATGGAAGGGCTGACACGGGGAATTGTGGAATGACACAAGGACTGGAAGGTGTTGTCGCCGCTTCTACGCGGCTAAGCCACGTCGACGGAGAAGGCGGGCATCTGATTCTCGCCGGGTATGCGGTAGAAGATCTCGCGCCGCACGCCACGTTCGAGGAAGTGGCTTACCTTTTCTTGCATGGCCGCTTACCGGAACCGGCGGAACTCGTTGCGTTCACGCGGGACTTGGCGGCACGGCGTGCGTTGCCCCGCGTGGCACTCGAAGTTCTTCGCGAGGCTGCGGCCGCGAAGGCGCCGGTAATCGACGCGCTGCGCATGGCAACGGCTCTTCTCAGCCTTGGCCGTAAGGAAGATCCCCTCGACGATTCGATGACCGCGATCGCGTCGTTCCCGACGATCGTTGGATCTTATTGGCGGCTTCTCAACGGTGAAACTCCTGTCGCTATCCGCACGGATCTTTCACACGCAGCTCACTATCTTCATCAACTCTTCGGCACTGAACCAACGCCTGAACGCGCGCGTGCGCTCGAAACTTATCTCAACACCATTTGCGACCACGGCCTCAACGCCTCCACCTTCGCTGCAAGGGTCATCATCTCGACGCGCTCTGACGTCATCTCCGCGATCACCGGCGCGGTAGGTGCGCTGAAAGGGCCGCTGCATGGCGGGGCACCGGGTCCTGCGCTCGATATGGTCTTCGAAATCGGCACGCCCGAGCGTGCGGAAGCTTTCATCCGCGCCAAACTGGATCGCGGCGAGCGAATCATGGGATTCGG
>DATNKB010000114.1:0-17310 GCA_035603595.1 Candidatus Dormiibacterota bacterium | reverse complement strand
GGATGCATTGCTGTTCCGCGCGCGCACGCATCAGATCGACGACATTCCAAATCCAGATATGACGCAGCGCTTTGGGCAGTCCGAAAGCCCCAACGCGTGCCTCGCGTGCCACACCGAAAAAAGCGCGCAGTGGGTGAAACTACAGATCACCAACTGGAAAGCTTCAGACTAACGTGCGCAGCCAGCGATCAAAGCCACCGACCCCGTCGTCAGGGAATCCACATAGCCGCGTCTGCTTTGCTGTCGTTCCGGTGATCATGATCTTTTTGCTTGCGGCTTTTGCATTTTCCCAGAACCGAGGAGACCGTTCGCTCCGGACAGATTCGCAACTTACGCGGCAGAAACCGACCCAAAGTGCCAGCCCGGAGCATGGAATCGGCGGCTACGTGGGGTCGAAAGTCTGCGCCCAATGCCACGCCCCGATCGCGAACAAATACTCACGCACGGACATGGGGCGTTCAATGTCCGAAGTCACCGCGTCCCTACTCGAAAAAATCCCCAATGCCGCTTCACTTTTCGATGACCGGTTACAGAAACACTTCGATCTATACGTCGAAGGCGGCAAACTCCTCCAAAGCGAATATGAGAGAAGCTCGGAGAGCAAAGAAGCCCTCCGGGAAACGCATCCGGTGGATTGGATCATCGGGTCGGGCGCGAATGGCTTCGGCGCGCTCTTGAAGCGCGGGAATTTCCTTTTCGAAGCGCCGCTTTCGTTCTATTCAAAAACGCAAGCTTGGGCTCTTTCACCTGGCTATGAGTTTGGCGACTACGGCTTCAACCGCCCCATTCTCCCTGGCTGCATTGCGTGTCACAGCGGACAGCCAAGGGCGGTGCTGGGCGGAAGCGGGCGGTTTCTCGAACCGCCTTTCCACGAACTGGCGATCGGCTGCGAGAACTGCCACGGTCCCGGAGCGGCGCACGTGCACGAAATCGAGGAAAGCGATTCGAGCACAAGCAGGAGTCCAACGCACTCGATTGTGAATCCCGCCAAGCTTCAGCCATGGCTCGCCGACAATATCTGCATGTCATGCCACCAAACCGGAGATGCAATGGTGCTGAGGCCCGGCAAGGACTACCGCGATTTCAAGCCTGGCATACCGCTAGACGATACGCTGGCCATCTTCATGGTTCCGCCGCGCCCGGGTTCACCGCAAACCGACCTTCTCGAGCACTATTTTTCGATGACGCTCAGCAAATGTTATCGCGGTAGCGGCAGACGTCTCAGTTGCATCACGTGTCACGATCCGCATGTCGAACCCGCGAAGCAGGATGTCCCAGCTCAGTTCCGTGCAAAATGTCTCGAGTGCCACAACGAAAAAAGCTGCGCGTTACCCGCCGCAATCCGCCAGCGCAAGACGCCTCCCGATGATTGCGCCGGCTGCCACATGCCTAAGCGGCAGGTTCAAACAATCGCTCATGCGGTTCTTACGAATCATCGAATCGTCGCACAAGCTGAAGAACCCTATCCCGATGCCGCATTTCACATGACCTCGCCGCAAACGCTTGATCTCGTTCATCTCACCGCAATCCCCGGCAAGAACGGCGAAGCGGTCTCCCCGCTATTGCTCTTGCAGGCTTACGGGCAGCTGATGATTCCAAATCCGGAGTATCGCGGGAGATACTTCGCGCTCGCAAAGCAACTCGAGTCAACCAATCCGAACAACGTCGACGTTCTCGAAGCTCTCGCGGCTCTTGCCCTCGAACAAAAGGACGACGAAAAGGCGATCCGATGTCTTGATAGTGCTGTGAAGAAGGGTTCTACGTCTCCGCAAACCTTCGAGCAACTGGCGAATCTGCTCGTCCGCACAAAAAGATTTCCCGAAGCAGTGAACTTGCTCGAGCCCGGAGTCAAGCTGTTGCCTTTTGACTCGCTGCTGCATCGGTTTCTCGCATTCAGTTATCTTTCATCCGGGAGGACGGAGGAGGCGCGCAGACTTCTCGGGGGAGCGGTGGAAACCTTCCCGCAGGACCGGGCGCTGCGCCAGCTTTTGAAGGATGCAATGGGCGAGGCCAACTCCGCAAATCCGTGAAATACGCTACGAATCGGATTGTGATCTGGCGCCAATTGCGGAGCGTCAAGGTCCAACAGAATGTAGCTTACGGGGCGTTTCAAGAGTTGCCTGCTCTTGAGAGAAGCCCATCGCGGAAGAAATTGCTTTTGCCGCCTGAATCACGGCTCCTGCCAACGCTCCCACCTGTTCACGTCCCACTCGGGTCACCGGCCCTGAAACGCTGATTGCGCCGATGGCCTCTCCGTCTGCGCCTAAAATCGGTGCGCTGACGCAACGTGCTCCAAGCGTGGTCTCCTCATCATCCACCGCAAATCCCTGGTGCCGGACTTTCTCGAGTTCTTGCCGGAATTGCACCAGGTTCATAATCGTTTTCGGAGTGAGCGCCTGAAAATTCAACCCTTCGAGGATTTGCTCACAGCGGGTGTCACCCAGGAACGCGGCAAGCGCCTTGCCAAGCGCGGTAGCGTGAACCGAGCGACGGCTTCCTACCCGCGAAGACAGTCTAAACTCGTGCGGGCTCTCCAGAACCTCGATGTAGAGCACCTGCCCCTGGTCCATCGTCGCTAAATTTACAGTTTCACGGGTCGACTTCCAGAGTTCCGATAAGATTGGGCGCGAAACAGCCTGCAGCGTCGCACGGTGGTCGGCCCGAGCTCCCATTTGCGAGAGCTTCGGCCCGATCAAATATTTACCTCCGTCGGCGCGAATTAAATATCCCTCGGCCTCAAGATGCTTCAGGAACCGATGAGCCGTACTCTTGTTCAGGCGAGTCGCGTCGCAAATGGACTTCAGCCCTAGCCCCGAAGGCGACGCCTCGATAACCTCTAGGATCCGGAATACTTTTGAGATTACGCCCACAGCCACAAAGGGTTTCCTCCTGTTGTTGCCCTCACGCTCGACGCGACTTGCTCTATGTTATTGGCATTCGATTTCAAGAGATAAAACACATGCTCTCCCTTGCCAATCCATCCAACGCCTATTCTTAACGCTAACAGCCCAAGAATCAAACTCGCCAGTGGTAGTCGTACCACTATTTGAAACGTTGTTCAAACAAATAAAAGTTTTTTATTGACACTATTCTGAAATATTGTTAATCAAGCCGCACAAAGGTAGTGGATTTGTACTATCCGCAAATTCGCCGAGCTCTAGAAGGTTGTTGCCCCGCACATCGAAGGGTGTGCGCAGCTTATGGGTGTGCCTTGCAGGTCCAAGCCGGGAGAAGCGATCATGACACTGAATGAGGCGTTGCAGGGTTTGAGCCTGGGCTCTCTGCGTTCAATTTTCTTGTTTCTCTTCGGGTGTTGTCTGCTGATGCCGGGAACGGCTCGCGCGCAGGCGCAAGCCGCGATCAATGGCACAGTGCGCGACACGTCTGGCGCCATAATCCCGGATGCCTCGGTCGTTCTGCACAACAACGGAACGAAACTCGATCGCCCCGCGACTACTAACTCGGTCGGCGCATACGTGCTAACCGACATTCAGCCCGGCAACTACGATCTCCGGGTAAGCAGAGACGGCTTCACCACGTCCGTACAATCGGATATCACTCTCCTCGTGAATCAAACAGCGACGTATGACTTCACGCTCAAAACCGGCTCCGTAAAGGAAACCGTAACCGTGCAGGCCACTGCCGCCGCCCTTGAAACATCGACCTCTGAGTTGGGAGTCGCAATCAGCAGGCGAGAGGTAAACGACCTTCCGTTGAACGGTCGCAACTTCACGCAATTGCTATCGCTTACTCCGGGAGTAAGCACGATCAACGTCTCGCAAAACGCTGGTGGCGGCGGTGTCTGGTCAAATCCGATCGGTACATTTACGTTTCCGTCCGTTAATGGTCAGACGAACCGAAGCAATCTTTTCATGTTGGACGGCGTTAACAATCAGGGATCATTCGGCAGCACGTATGCGGTCGCGCCGGTGATTGATGGCATCCAGGAATTCAAGGTTCAATCCCACAACGACGATGCGGCGTTCGGGGGCTCGTTGGGCGGTATCATCAACGTCGTAACAAAATCAGGAACGACGCAGTACCACGGGGCGGCATGGGAATTTCACCGAGGAGCAAGCCTCGATGCGTTGCCCACTTTCCAGCCGGCAGGTGTTCCCTATTCATTCACTCAGAACCAATTTGGAGCCGCGGGTGGCGGTCCGATAGAGATACCTGGACACAGTTCGGGCACACCGAAGACGTTCTTCTATGCCACCTACGAGGGATTCCGCAATACCAGCTTACCCCCGCCGATTTTCTACACTACGCCAACAACCGATCAGCTGAACGGCGACTTTTCCGCTTTCTCAGGACAGATTTTCAACCCGTACAGTGTTTCGGGTGGCGTCACCCAGCCTTTCAAATGTACTGCTCCGGGCGTCGCGGCTCCGCTACTTCCCAATAACACGCAGGCGACGGGGACTCCCTGCAACATCATTCCCACCGCCTTAATCGACCAAAACATGGTCAACTACGCAAAAACGATTTTCCCGGTGCCGAACCTCCCCGGCAATCCGAACGGCAATGGCATCGACACGACCTCGACGGTTACTCGTCAGGATACCGGATCGCTACGAATTGATCATCAGTTCACCGAGAAGGATAACTTCTGGGCCCGCTACATTGGTTTCTGGCAGCCTGTCAGCGGCTCAGGTGGGTTCCTCGGGCTTCCGCACAGCCAGAAGACCAATGGCTTCAACATTGGCGCTGGCTACAGCCATGCTTTTTCAAGCAGCAGCCTGATCGATTTCACTTTCGGCCGCGTCTTTCTCACGATCAACCAGGGCTCGAATCCGTCGGGAGCTCCACCGAGTTTTGGTCAAACAATTTTCAATCCGAACTTCGCGGCCAATTTCAGAGGTGGGGTTGAAATGGTACCGATTGTCGCGATTGCCGGCGATATCGGGAATTCTAATGCGAGTGCGCACAATGCCGCGCAAGTGGACTATACCAAGGCCTCCAATATTTGGCAGTACGGCGGCAACTACACAAAGGTATATCGTCGCCACACATTCCAGATGGGCGTAAACTTTGCAACCAACAACGCGAACGCCGAATATCTCAATTCTTCCGTTACATTTAACTCTGCGCAAACGGCGAATGTGGCCACCGGCACCGGCGGAAATTCGATGGCCTCGTTCGTATTGGGAATTCCCAACGGTGCATCCCGGCGCAACGTGCTCGAGACGGAACACGGAGGTTGGGTTGATGGTGCATATTTCAAGGATTCATGGAGAGCTACTAGCAAGCTCACCATAAACCTGGGCTTGCGCTACGACCTAACTCTCATGCCGATTTACGGTGACAACAAAAACGCGAATAACTTCGTGGGCGACTTGGACGCCAAAACGGGAGTCTACTATATTGAGCGGAACGCTCCGGCCTGTGATCCCCCCGCCGTGAACGCCCCTTGCATTCCGGGGGGCGTTTTGCCGGGCAATGTCAGCATTACGCCGCTCAATGGTGGTGCTATTTATCACAATGATCTCACCAACTTCCAACCACGAGTGGGCGTGGCATACCAGTTAAGGCAGGACACCGTGATCCGAGCCGGATACGGACGATTCTATGACAACTGGGCTGCGATTACACAGACGGCCCAGAACTTCGAGGGGACCTGGCCAAGCCTTGACCAACTTGGCGCAAACGTGAATTTCAACACCGCGGTACCTACCGTAAAAGCAGAAGATCCACTCAGTCAGGGCGTGTCGGTTCCAGTCACAACGGGCACGCCATTCACACAGACGACATGGTTCGCTGATCCCTACTTGAAGCGGCCCTACGCTGATCAATGGAACGTGGGGATTCAACAACAGCTGGGAAGCCACACGGTGCTCACCGCGAACTATGTCGGCTCTCACGGAAACAAGCTGGATCTCGGCCCCTATGCGAATACAATCAATCCCGCGACAGGCACTCAGCCTCTTCAGTATTTCGATCCCAACAGCGCCACCCCGAACAAGCCGATTCCAGTCACTCCAACTCCATTCGACTACAGTGGGGGCAGCAGTAATTACAATGCTCTGCAGCTATCTCTGGATGGGAAGTCATGGCACGGCTTGACCTATTTGATTTCCTACACTTGGTCGAAGAGCACGGACGTGGGTTGCACAGGGTGGTATGGAGTCGAGGGCTGCGGGATTCAAAATCCCTATAACGTGCAAGCGGATAAAGGGCCGTCCGCGATTGACCTCCCGCAAATTTTCTCGGCCGCCTGGGTCTATCAACTTCCCTTCGGGAACGGCAAGAAGTTCGATTCCGGGAACAAATTTGTGAATTACATCATTGGTGGCTGGAATCTGAATGGCATCGTCACCCTAACTTCCGGCGAGCCGTTTGATATCGGGCTAGGTGGCGATCCGGCGCAGACCTTGAACTTTGGGTGTTGCAACGGCTACTACGAGCGGCTCGATGTCGTGAAGGGCGAGTCTCAATACGCACCGAACAAGGGCCCGGATCAGTGGCTCAACGTGGCTGTAGGCAAGGATGCGTTGGGCAATCCAGTATGTACGGGAGCCTTTACTTGCACATTTTCGAAATTCCAGTTCGGCGATCTTGGTCGGAACTCGCTCCGTTCGGACTGGTTCAAGAATATCGACCTTTCATTGTTCAAACAATTCCCCATTACTGAAAGAATCAGAGGGGAGTTCCGTTTCGAAGGATTCAATTTCTTCAACAGCCCAACTTGGAGTATTCCGGACCGGCAGGTTACAGACACCAATTTCAATCGGGTCACGACTACGGTCAGTACGGCTCGACAGCTGCAACTTGGCGTGAAGCTGTATTTCTAGCGCATTCAATTTGCATCCGCGCCGGCGTCTCCTCTGTCGGCGCAAGAATCCGGGAGTGACATTCGCAGCTTGCACGTCGCGGTCAGCGTACCGATTGCACGCGACGTAACCTCGACCACCCCAGCGGTGTCACTCCCGGGGTTCTTGTGGCGACCTAGAATATCAGCACGCACCATGTTTTTTTTTCGTGCAACCCCATTTTTGTAGGATTTGATTTTAGCCGCCGGGCAATGAAATTTAGAATTTCGGGGACATTAGGAACTGCAGTTGAGCTCCGAAAGACTCCTATATTAGTGGGATTACCGTCTCGACTTTCCTACCTGGCGATGTTGCAGACCTTTCCGCACCCTGCTACCGTCACGCGTGAGAGATGACTACGGGCTCCAGCATAGATAAGGCGAAGAGGCTGATAAATGGGGCGTTCCGGCTTCTTACAGCAACCGTCGCCTTTTCGAGAACTGGAGCAACCCCTAGAAAACTGTTTACACAGCAGAGCTCTCGTCGCACGAAGAATGAGCGCATCAGGAACGGCGCACTCTTTCACAATGCGTGCGCTGCGTGCCTTATGCTAAGCGTTGTTTTTACTCTCGTTAACACGAAGACGCTGTGCTCGGCACAAACGAAGGCTTCCGCCAGCACGCGCAATGCACCTGATTCCAGACCCTCGAACTCGTTACCCAAGCAATGCCTCACGCCCAAGAGCGGCCCCGAACAAATCTCGATGCTGCTGGAAACCGTCAGAGATCACCCCACCGCAGGTGCCTACAACACCCTTGGCGCGCTCTTCGCTGCTGCGGGACAAGTCAATTGCGCGATAGCTGCGTTCCAGATTTCGCTTCACCTCAACGCCAGGAACTGGGAAGCTCATTACAATCTCGCTCTCGCTCTCCTCTCGTCTGGCGATCCAGCAGGTGCTGCCACCGAACTGCGTGCCGCAATCCGCGAAAAGCCCGATTCAGCGACTTCCCATTTTGCCTTGGGGACCCTGCTGTACAATCAAAAAAAACTAACCCCTGCCGCCGCAGAATTCGATGCGGTCTTGAAGATCGACCCGAATTTCCCGAGCGCCGCGATTAACCTCGCACAGGTCTTGGTAGCGCAAGGAAACTCGCCGGCAGCCATTGCACTGCTGCAGAAAACCCTTACGCAGTCGCCCACTCCTGAACAGGTCGTACCCCTCACTGTGGCTCTAGCGCTCGCATACTCCCAAGCGGGGCAGCCCGCGAAAGCCATCGAAACACTGCAACAACTCGTGGCCGCTCACCCTGATTCTGCGGAAGCCCATCTGGGCCTAGGAGTCGTCGAAGCAGGAGCCCGGCCGACGGGTCTCGAAATAGCAATCACGGAGTTTCGCGAAGCCTTGCGTCTCGATCCGAAGAAAGACGAAGCGCGTCTAGCCCTCGGTCGCGCCCTAATCTCGCAGCAGAAATTTTCGGAGGCGATCGTCCCGCTGCGAGAATATGTCGAGCACCAACCACTCGACTTTCAGGGCTATTACACCGCGGGTCTCGCCTACAAAGGTCTCCAGCAATGGGAGCTATCCATCGAACTTCTGCAGCGAGCAGCGAAGCTCAGTCCTTCGAGCTACGAAGTTCACTACGACCTGGGATCGGTCCTTGCAGTAACAGGCCAGACTGAGCGAGCTATTCACGAATTGCGAGCCGCGGAAAAAATCAGGCCGTCAGAGCCCGGAGTCCACGACCAACTCGCTCAACTGCTTCTGAAAAGTGGACAAAAAGAACTCGCGAAGCAGGAACATTCCGAATCCATCGCACTCGCGTCGCGCGGCGATGCTCGTGCCAAGGCCGGCGAATTCAACGCGCAAGCAAACCAACTTCTGGCCGCCGGAAATGCCCGCGCCGCAGCCGGTGCCTATCGCGAAGCCCTGCGCGCCGATCCGAACAATCCGCAGTTGCACTACAACCTCTCGCTCGCGCTCGACAAACTCGGCGATCAATCCACCGAACGCCGCGAACTCGAAAAAGCAATCCAACTCAATCCAGATCTCGCGGTCGCGCACAATCAACTTGGCATTCTGGCTATGCAGCGCGGCCAAGTGGCCGAAGCCGAAGCCGCTTTCAAGAAGGCAATCGCGGGCGATCCGCGCTACGCCGACGCCCAAAACAATCTTGGCGTCCTTTACAGCAGGGAAGGAAAGGATTCCGACGCCGCTGCGTTCTACCAGCAGGCGATCGCAAGCGATCCGAAATATGCGAAGGCATACGTGAACCTTGGTCTCTTGCTCGCCCAGCACGGGCAGGTGGCTCAGGGCGAACAACAGCTACGGACCGCCATCCAAATCAATCCCAGCGATCCCGCCCCATACACGGCTCTCGGAATGATCCAGGGCAAAACTGGCCGCGCAGCAGAAGCGGTACAAAGTTTTCGCAAAGTAGTTTCGCTTGATCCGAATTCAGCCGAGGCACACTTGAATCTGGGAATCGCGCTGGTAGATCAATACGATCGCACGAATGGATTTAAAGAGTTTTCAGAAGCTGCTCGCCTCGATCCTCGCTCTGCGGCAGTTCACTACAATCTGGGCCGTTTTTATTTTGAAACTGCCAAATACGAAGATGCGCGCAAGGAACTCGAAGAAACGCTCCGTTTGGAGCCGAATGATGCTCCCGCGCTCTACTTCCTTGCCTTAGCCGCAAAGCAGGACAACGATCTCGATCGCTCCACACGGCTCTTCGAAAAAGTGATCGCTCTTCAGCCGGGCAATCCAGACGCGCAGTTTCTCCTCGGGCAGAATCTAGAACATCTAGGAAAAACGCCTGAAGCAGTCGTCCATTGGAAACTCGCGCTTCAAGCAGACCCTAACTATTCGCAGGCTCTCTATAATCTGGCCCGGGCTTTGCGGAAATCGAACGATCCCGAAGCCCAGCAGTATCAGGATCGCTACGACACGCTACAAAAGAACCAGCAGGTTTCCGACCGCGTGCAGCAGCTCGGGAATTTTGCACTCGAAGCTTCGAACGCACAGAACTGGCCACAGGCCTTTGCTCAGATACAAGAAGCCCTCGAACTCTGCGGTGAATGCCCCGAAGCCGCGCACCTGCACAAGAATCTCGGCATGATGTATGTCCGTACGGGCAGGCTTAACCAGGCTCAGAAGGAACTCCAAACAGCGCTGCAGTTAAATCCCGAGGACAGCGATGCCAAGCAGGGCTTGGCCGCGATTCAAAATGCCACATCGGCCCAGAGCAAGTGAGAAGGGTCAGTGAGCAAATGAAAGGCGTTAGATCCGATTCGAAAAGGGGATCACGACATGGCTGACGTCTTCCCACACCTCGATTACAAACCAACAATGCCGCGCAATCTGGGCCGTGGAATCGGGATCATCGGAGCCGGTGGTATCGTCAATTACGCTCATTTGCCGGCTTACAAGCGAGCAGGGTTCAAAGTCGCCGGCGTGACCGACAGGAATCTCGAAGCCGCAGAGAAAACAGCGCGCGATCACGGCATCAAGAAAGTGCACGCGAATGTCGACGACATGCTAAAAGATCCGCAGATCGAAATCGTGGATATTGCCGTTTACCCCGCGGCCCAAGCGGAAATTGTGGAGAAGGCTGCTGCCGCGGGGAAACACATGCTATGCCAGAAGCCCTTTGCCGACGAATATTCGAAAGCTGTCCGTAGTGTCGAACTCGCCGCGAAGGCAAAAGTGAAAATCGCGGTGAACCAGCAGATGCGCTGGGATGCCGGTATCCGTTGCGCGCGGCTGCTCATCGACCAGGGTTGGCTCGGCGCTCCGTTCTATGGAACGATTCAGGTCCACTGCAAAACGGACTGGAGCCTCTGGCCCTGGATTTACGCAGGCAAGCACCTGGAAGTAATGTTCCACAGCATCCACTACATTGACTCTCTGCGTTACCTACTTGGCCAGCCAAATTCCGTTTTCACGAGCGGTAGCCGCGCCCCAGGGGAAACAACTACTGCGGAAACTAAAACACTCACAGTCTGGGAATACGCGTCCAGTCTCCAAGTGCTGATTGATGTTTGCCACTCCACCTGGACCGACGATCCTTACGCTATTTTTAGGCTGGAAGGTACGGAGGGAGTGATCAAGGGAACGATCGGCCTGATGTACAACTATCCGACGGGACGTCCCGACACTCTCGAATTCATGTCCAAACGCAATCCGGGATATTGGTTTTCAGCGCGCCTCGACACGATGTGGATTCCGGACGCATTCGTTGGGCCGATGGCTTCGCTGATGTGCGCGATTGAAAACAATGCCGAGCCGGAGACGAGCGGACGAGACAACTTACAAACGCTTCAGGTGGTATTTGCTGAGTACCGGTCAATGGCCGAAAAGCGAGCCGTGCGCCCGGAGGACATAACCGCATGAATTCTAGGTTTCCATTGATTTTGACGATTTAAGACTCTGGCGCTCCGGCAGTCGGAGCGATTCGCCCATAGAAAGGCACCCGTCTTATGAAACGCTATGGCTCGGTTATTAAGGTAAAACCTGGAGCGCTCGCAGAATACAAACGTTATCACGCCGCTGTCTGGCCCGACATCCTCGACATGATCAGGAAATGCAACATCCGCAACTATTCCATCTATCTTAAAGACGATTTTCTCTTCGGCTACTTCGAATACCACGGCACCGACTACAAAGCCGACATGGCAAAAATGGCCGCTGATAAGCGCACCCAGGAGTGGTGGGCGGTGATGATGCCGATGCAGCAACCGCTCGACACGCGCAAAGAGGGCGAGTGGTGGGCTGAGATGGAGGAAGTCTTTCACACGGACTAGCCTCCTCCATGAAAATCGTCGATACGCACCAGCACCTTTGGGACAAAGATCTCTTTCACTATGCATGGCTCGAGCCGCTGCCAAAACTCGACCATTCGTTCCGTCTTAACGACTATCGTAATGCGACAAGCGGCCTTGAAATCGACAAGACGGTGTTCGTCGAATGCGATGTGGATCAATCGCAAATGCTGGACGAGGCCTTGCACATCCTGAGATTGGCAGATGATTCCGGGAATCGCATAGCGGGCATCGTTGCTTCGGGCCGGCCTGAACGCGACGGATTCGAGGCTCACCTTGACGCGCTTGCCGTGAATCCGAAAGTGAAGGGAGTTCGGCGAATTCTTCACACGGGCACGGACGATGTTGGTCAAGGAAAAATGTTCATCGAGAACGTGGCCCGCCTCGGCGAATATGGCCTCTCGTTCGATATCTGCGTTCTCGCGCGACAGCTCCCCGTCGCGATCAATCTGGTTTCGAAGTGCCCGGACGTTGCGTTTATTCTCGACCACTGCGGCGTCCCGGATGTGAAGGGTCGAGCATTGCATCCCTGGCGCGACTATATTCGCGAGCTCTCAAAGTTTCCCAATGTTGCGTGCAAAGTTTCCGGGCTCGTCGCGTACGGTGACCCATCGAATTGGAAAGCAGAAGATTTGCGCTCGTTCGTCGATCACGTGATTGAATCTTTCGGATGGAATCGGGTGATGTTCGGCAGTGATTGGCCGGTGTGCAATCTCACCGCGAGTTACAAAAAATGGGTTGAAACATTGCTTGATCTCACCCATTCCGCCGGGGAGGCGAATCAGAAAAAACTGTTCAGCGAAAACGCAATCCGCATCTATCGCCTGCAATGATAACCATGATGACGAAAGGTCGCACCGCAACTATGAAGAAACCGACGAAGCCCGGGTTGATCGAAAGACTTGCGAAAATTCCCTACACGGGAGCAATTAGCGACATCCTCGACGAGATGGGCTTTCACCATCAGGTGTTGCCGAAGGAAATCCAATCGCTTCATCCCGGGCACACGCTGGCCGGCCGCGCCCTCACGATCGCGGGTGAGCCGACCACGAGCGAGGACCCCGAAGTTATTTTCATCCCTTTTCTAAAAATGCTCGGTGATGTGAAGCCCGGTGACATTCTTGTCAGCCAGCCGAACGATGAACTAGCCGCCCATCTCGGTGAGCTCTCGACCGAAACTGCACAATATCGCGGCGCCCGGGGCGCCGTAATTGATGGAGGCGCGCGCGACACCGACTATATTCTGAAGCTCAAATTTCCCGTGTTCGCGCGCTATAAGACTCCGGTCGACATTGTCGGCCGCTGGCGGCTAGTTGCTCACAATGCTCCCATCGAGATTGGCCGCGTCCACATCAAGCCGGGCGATTACATGGTGGGCGATCGCGACGGCGTTCTTGTAATCCCTCAAGCGGTTGCCGAAGAGGTAGTGGCAAAAGCTGAGGCTGTGGTGAAGACAGAAAACCTTGTTCGGAAATCGATCCTGAAGGGCATGCATCCGGTTGACGCGTACCGAAAATTCGGCAGGTTTTAGAGGCCGAATTCCTCCGTGATAGCGGCGGTCTGCTCGCCTACTTTTGGTGCGAGCGTCGCACTCGAAAGCGCTTCGCCATCGATGCGAAACGGACAGCGCGTCGTGAGAATTTCCAGGCCCTTCCCATTTGTCAGCGTCTGAAGCATGCGTAGTTCCTGGAAGCCCGCACTCGCCAATAGCTTCGGCCAATCGAGCACCTCGGAACACCAGATGTCCGCGGCATCCAAAATGCCGAGCCAGTGTTCCGTAGACTCGTGACGCAATCCATCCGCGATCAACCGTTTGATTTCATCTCTCCGACGGAAGGCGTCAGCTGGGGTCTTCACCTCTGCGAGTTGGGAAATGCCGAGGAGCGCTCCCAGCGTCGGAAGATGTGTCATCGCCAGCGCCAGATGTCCATTCTTCGTGTCGTACACGCCATACGGCGCCGAAAGATAAGTATGCGCGTTCCGAAACGCGCCGCGCCGCGGCGGCCTTCGTCCATCATTCAAATGTGTAGTGAGAACTTCAAACTGAAAGTCGATGAGCGATTCGAGCAGGCTCGTTTCCACATGCCCGCCTCGCCCTGTGATACCGCGCCGCACCAGGCACGCCAGAATTCCCTGGCACAAATTGTGCCCGGTTAGCATATCGGCGATTGCCAGCGAAAACGGGGTCGGCGGATCGCCTTCGTCGCCGCTCAACCACATGATTCCAGAACGTGCCTGTGCCAATAAATCCTGACCGGGACGATCCCGCCACTCGCCGGCCTCTCCATACCCGCTGATCGACCCATATATGATTCGCCGGTTCGATTGCGAAACGCTTTCGTAATCGAATTTCAGCCGCTCGATCACTCCGGGCCGAAAATTCTGGACCATCACGTCGGCGCGCGCAATCAAGCGGCGCAGCCTTTTCATATCCCCCGGATCCTTCAGGTCGGCGGCAAAGCTTTCCTTATTTCGGTTGATCGCGTGGAAAAGCGTGTTCACGCCGTCGATATCCAAGTCGCTCAAATAGAGCGTTCGTCCGAGGTCGCCTTGGCCCGGCCGTTCGATCTTAATGACGCGGGCGCCCATATCCGCCAATCGGAGCGTCGCCAGCGGCCCGGAAAGAAACTGGCTAAAATCGAGCACCAGCAGCCCTTTTAAAGGCAGATCCCTCGTCGCTTTCGTATTGTCCGACCGAATTGTAGTGATCTCCATCAGTTCTCCTGCATAAGAGCTGTCGCAAATCCCGCGGCGGCGGCCACCCGTTATGGCATTATTGCATATATGAAATCGTATTTTCATTAGAGAAAGTTTGATGTAAGCTATTCCCTGTCCAATGTTGACCCTTCGCCCCAAGCGTGCCGGCACGCGCAATCGCTTCCGCCCTGCGACCGTCCGTTACGCAGCGCCGGCCCTCGACAAGGGTTTGGATATTCTCGAGCTGTTCGCATCAGAGTCCGCGGGCCTTACTACGAGCGAAGCAGCTCGCCGTTTGGGTCGCACGGTTGGCGAAATCTTTCGAATGCTGGTGTGTCTCGAGGAACGCGGCTACATTTCGCAGTCCGTATCCGACGAGCGTTACGAACTTACACTGAATCTTTTTGAACTCGCGCACCGGCATCAGCCGCTCCACCGACTCGCCGCTGAATCTCGCCCGCTCATGGAAAAGGTAGCCCACGACACCGGCCAGTCATGCCACCTCGCCATGCTGAGCAACGGGGAAGTGATTGTCGTCGAACAGGTGGACGCGCACCGAACAGCCGGATTTGCACTTAAGCTTGGTGCGCGGATCGATCTTCTCAACACCGCCTCCGGTCATTTGATTCTAGCGTTTCAACAAATCGCGATGAGAGATCGCGCGCTCTCGGAATGGAAGCGGCGCACCGGCCAGCCGCTGCCACGCGATCTCGACCGGCATCTGGCCCGGATATGCAGACGAGGTTACGAGGAAATGCCCAGCTACCAGGTGAGGGGCGTCACAAATATTGCGTTTCCGGTGTTGAATCAGCACGGCGACGCAATCGCTGCGCTCTCTGTTCCGTTTCTAGCGCGCATCGGCGATCAAATCGGTCCGTCGGATGTGAAGGCGGCCCTTCGCGAAGCAAGTCAAAAACTTTCGAGTGCTGTAGGCGGCAAAAGGCCTTGAAACGGGCATAGGAAACGGCGCGATGGAAAAAATCGAATATTTCGAGGACTACTCCGTCGGGGCTCGGCGGAAAACCTCTGGCCGGACCATCACCGAGACCGACGTCATCCTGCACGCCGGGCACTCGGGTGACTTTTTCCCTCATCACGTTGATGCGGAATTCGCGCGCAAGACGTCATTCGGTGAGCGCATCGCGCACGGAACGATGACGTTCACGATCGGAATCGGATTGACGGCCAGCCAGATCAATCCGGTGGCATTCACTTACGGTTATGACCGGCTGCGCTTTCCCAAACCGGTTTTCATAGGCGATACGATTTACACCCGCGTCACGATCAAGGCGAAAGAAGAAGACGCAAAGCGCCCGGGGTTTGGCCGCGTTGTCGAAGCATGCGAAGTGATTAATCACCGCGGCGATGTGGTCCTCTACTGCGAACACATTCTCATGGTGCAAATGAAAAGCCCCACGAAGATGTAGGGGGCGAGACACCCAAAGGCCGAAGCGAGAAGAACAGGCCCGGAGCCCAATTGGAGACAATCCTAAGAGGACTTACCTGGGATCATCCGCGAGGTTACTCCCCGCTGATACAAGGTGCATCCGAGTACGAGGCGCTTCATCCCGGGCTTCGCATCCACTGGGACCGGCGAACGCTGCGGGAGTTCGGCGAAGCGCCGATCGAGCGATATCTCGATCGCTACGATCTGATCATCATGGATCATCCCTTCGTCGGTTTCGCGGCAGCGCACGATGTTCTCGTCGAACTCTGCGAGTATCTTACCGAGGCGGAAAGAGCAACGTTCGCCCGCGATTCGGTTGGCGCTTCGTGGGATTCTTACTGTTACGCGAATGGGATTTGGGCTTTGCCCGTCGACGCGGCAACTCAAGTGGCCTCATATCGACCGGATTTGTTATCGCAACTCTGCGGCACGGCGCCTCGAACCTTCGATGAGGTCCTTCAGTTGGGTCAGAAAGCGCGCGCGAGCGGAAAGTTCATAGCTGTGGCGGCGTGCCCAATCGATGCGATCAGCCTCTTCTTTACCTTCACTGCGAACCTCGGACATCCCATCGGCGAAAACGCTGATCCATTCATCGACCAGCGCGTCGCAAAAGAGGCTCTCGATCGCATGTACGCCCTCATTGCGATCGCTCATCCCAACTCAACCGCCTGGAATCCAATTCAGCTTTACGACCAAATGGTCGCAGGATCAGATATCGTCTATTCTCCGTGGGCCTATGGCTACTCCAACTATTCTCGCCGACGAAATCTAATCCCGCTGAAGTTTGCCGACGCCCCAGCGGTTGGTGGCCGAGGATGCGCGGGCACCCAACTCGGCGGTACTGGTATCGCCGTCAGCAAAAAGAGTCCAAATCGCGAGGCCGCCGTGTCATACGCCAAATGGCTCGCCAGCCAGGAACATCAGCGCGGTGCTTACTTCCGAGAAGGCGGGCAGCCCGCGAGCCTTGCTGCATGGACCGATCCTCAAATCGATTCCGAAGCCGGGGGATTCTTTTCGGGAACGATCGAGACCCTGCGAACTGCGTATGTCCGGCCGCGGTTCGACGGATTTATCCGATTCTTCGAAGCCGCTGGAATCGAAATCAACCGCTGCTTGAAAAATCAGGTCGCGGACGCGCAGTTGATCGAATGGCTCAACAAGTCTTTCGCCGAGCGTCTCGGCTCGGCCGCCGCACGCGCATAAGCGTGTTTTTACGCGCGGTCAAAATGGAGAGCACGTGACAAACCCAAATCCTGGCCCGGCCAAGCACACTCAAATCAAAATCTGGAATCAGGAGGTGTGGCTCTACGAGGATTTTGAAGTGGGCCTCCGCGCCCGCTCGATTCGCCGAACCATTTCTGAAGGCGAAAGTATGGCTTTCAACGCGCTCGTTCTCGATATGCATCCCTACGTTGCCGATGAACCATTCGCCAGAGAAGAAGGAATGTTTGGCAGGCGCCTGGTGGCTGGGGCGATGGTCTTCAGTGTGGGCTTGGGCTTAATGGCTCACAACAACATCGACACCTTTAGCTACGGTTACGACAAGTTGAGGTTCATCAAGCCAGTATTCATAGGCGACACTCTCTACACGATTCG
>DATNKB010000113.1:0-5452 GCA_035603595.1 Candidatus Dormiibacterota bacterium | reverse complement strand
GTGTTAAGCCTTTGCCTCAAGGCGGGATTCACTCCCCGGGTGGTTCAGGAAGCAAACGAAATCCTAACCATCCTGCATCTCGTTCGAGCTGGCGTGGGGGTTTCTTTGGTCCCGAGGTCGGCCCTGCGTCTGAAAGTGCCTGGGGTACGATTTCATGAACTCGGTTGGAAGGAACCGTTGTGGCGCATCGGCATCGCGTGGAATCGGAACTCGGAGAAACTTACGGTGATCTCTCGTCTACTCAAAGTGGTGCAGGGCGTCGTCGGCGACGAAAAGGTTTAGCGATGGTAGGTGGACGCCGGGGACGGCAGGCCTCAGGTCAATTCCGGCCGAGGCCGGCTGGAATGGGACCTGGGCTACAGGATTGGTCAGATGCCGTGCCAGTGGTGAGCTAAAAAGACTGGGCTCGGATCTGCGCAGTGATGGGGTGAACGTCCGCTTTGAACCATTTTTCTTTGATCTGGATGCGAAGTTTCACCGCGGATTGATCCGGGCCCGGTGCGGCGGCTGCAAGAGAATTGGGCGCGCTCCTGACGGGATCGAGAATTACGGTCCCCTGAGATTTTCCGATGGCGTACTTGATTTTAAATCCGTCGGCAGGGTTGCCGGATTCCTCCACGATTTGACATTTCAGGGCGGTTAGTCTGGAAGTGACATCGTCGCGCAAAGCCTGCATCAATGCCACCCAGTCTCAGGTTTTGATTACGAGGGTGGGCTCGAAGTCTGCCTGGTGAGTAGCAAATTCCCGCTCGGCACCGCTGCTGGAGCCGACGGACTGCTCGGAAAATGGAGCGGCTTTGAACTGGTCAATTACCTTCGCGGGCGTATACGTTTTTAGAAAAGTGCTTTCGTTATCAGGGGTAGGGGAGACAAGCGGATGATGATCGACGGCAAACCAGATCAAACAGGCAAGAAAAAGAAGAACCAGCGAGACGCGGGGTAGAGTCATATATCACCTTAATATGCGGTGGTTGTTGTTCGAAATCCCTCGCAATCGAAAAGGGCCTGTTGCTTACGGGCGACAGTATAACACCGACTGGTCTTGGCAAGGACGGCATGCGAGCTTCCGAAGCACGACGAAGTGAGGTCTAATGCTTGATTTTTTCCGTGCCCTTAGGCCAGCGGGGTTTGAAAGCGGAGTCGGGGATGTTCGGATTGCGGACCATTTTGGAGTAGTGGACGATCATGTAGTCGCCCGAACCGGCTTCGAACAATTGCTGCTGCACGGGGAGCCAGCTCGATTGGTCGAACCAGATCTGGATCTTCGAAAATTGCTTGAGGACATCTTCGGATTTAGGAGCGAGCTCGAGTTCCACCGTCTTTCGATCATCTATGGGATTCTCGCCGACGAGCGTGATTCCGTAGCCTCTGCGCAGTTCTTTTCCTCCCGTGCCGAATCCGAGGAGAAGGAACTGGTCTACCAAACCTCGATTTTTGCCGAGGTTGAATTCTTCGACGCGTTTGAGCCCTGGCTCGTAGATAAAAAGGTTGTCGCCGCTGCGGAGGATGGTGCGCGGGTCGGGAGTTTTCAAATCGAGAAGCATTCGTTCGCCGCGGACGAGAATTGAGCCAGCTTCCGTTGAGCGGTCGTTTACGACCACGGTGACCTTTGTGCGTTCGACATCGGCGGAAAGGCCGTGGAAGTTTTTAGCCGAGTCGTCCAAGTGCGCCAAAACGTTGTCGAGTGTGAGCGAACCATGATTCTGGGAGGAATAGGCAGCAGAGAGAGCGAATGAGAGTCCAAAAATTGCCGCAAAAATGAATAATAGCGATACAAAACGCCTAACGATCAAAGAATCCCCCGCCGATGTGGATGGCCCATGAAGAAATCGCGACATCATAGCATAGGGAATGAGATGCGCCGCAGGCACGCTGGGTTCCAGCTGTTGCTGATGGGGAAGGTTAGCGGTGACCAGTCAGCGAAGGCAAGAGAGCCGGCAGGATGCCGGCGCTACAAGGGAAACAGCGAAGAACGAACGCCCTCGGCAAAACTCAGGGATGCACCGTCACGTCGTAGTAAAGGACGGGACCGTCACCGGAGCGAACCGGATCGATTCGCTGTACCTGGAAGGTGTGGCCTTTCAGATCGTCCACAGTGCGACCTAGGATGTCGTGCGTTTCGCGTTCGAGTTCAGGCGTGGGATGCGCGGCGCGCTTTTCGGCGGGAAGAGCATGCGCGTCGAGCCGGTAGGTGCGCGTTTGGCTTTCGGTGTCTTCTTGAACGAGTTGAATATCGGACGCGAGGAGAGAGGTGGCCTGCGATCGATCGTGAAACCATCGGCGCGGCGAGAGCAGGACGAAAATGACGATCAGGATAACCATCACGTCGTAGGGCCAGCTGCCGCGCTCATACGACCAGAAAATTGTATTGACGAAGCCACGCCAGAACTTTTGCATGCTAGTGAACGGTGGCGCCGTCCACGACGAGCCCGTCGCGCATGTGGAGGACGCGATGGCCGTAGGCGGCGGCCTCGGGATTGTGGGTGATCATCACGATGGTCTGGCCGAGGTCTTTGTTCAGCGAGGCAAGCAGATTGAGAACCGCCTCCGAGCTCTTGGTATCCAGATTTCCGGTGGGCTCATCTGCCAGAACAATTTTTGGTTCGCAGACAATCGCGCGCGCGATCGCGACGCGCTGCTGTTCTCCGCCGGACATTTCCGATGGCTTGTGCTTCAAGCGTGAGGTGATTCCGAGTAGGTCGGCAACAACTTCGAAGCGATGCGGATCGAAGCCGTCAGCACGAATGTGCTGGGCGAGGACGATGTTGTGGTAGGCGTCGAGCGTGGGCAAAAGGTTGAAACGCTGAAAAACGAAGCCAACTTTGTGGCGGCGAAGCATCGTGCGCGCAGCGTCGGTCATTGTTGTGAGATCGTTGCCGTCGAGAAGGACTTTCCCGCGCGTGGCCTGCGCCAGACCGCCAATCACGTGGAGCATTGTGGATTTTCCGCAACCGGAGGGGCCCATGATGGAGACAAATTCTCCGGGAAGAATCTGGATGTCGACGCCCCGCAGGGCAGGCACGTCCACCTTGCCCGTGCGATAAATCTTCCACAAGTTTTCGGTCTTAAGTATCGGCTCCAACTACCAGGCCCCCGTGCGAACGTCGATAAAATATGCTGTGATTCGATTCTAGACGCGATTCATCCGTCTGACCAGCGCACATCTGAGCGCGAGCTTTATTCGTAGGATAGCGCTTCCACCGGATCTTTGCGGCTCGCCATCCAGGCGGGATAGGAGGCGCCGAGCAGTCCGCCGAGAATCGCAATCAAACCCGCGCGCGCGATCCAGCCCGGAGTGATGAGAATTGTGAGGCTGGGGAACAGGCGAATGAATATGGCGCGCATCAGGTAGCTGAGGCCCACGCCTCCGATGACCCCCGCGATGCAGAGCAGAGTGGTTTCGCTCAGGACGATTTGAACGATGTAGGCCTTGGACGCTCCGAGCGATTTCAGCACACCGATTTCGCGGGTGCGCTCGATGATGGTGGTGTACATGGAGAGAAAAATCACGAGAAAACCGATGGCGACAGCGATGCCGATCATCACGTTGATAAAAGCGCCGAGGCCGGGCAGATTCGACGAAGTCATCAGGGTGAGGAAATCCTTGAGAGGCCGGACTTCATATTTCGGCAGCAGTTCGCGAATTTCGTCGGCGACAGCGGGAGTGTGGTCCGGGCGGTCACACTTCACGTAGAAGATGGACGCTTTGTCGCGGGCGCCGGCCATCTCCTGCAATGTGGGCATGAGAACAAAGAGGCGGGCGCCCTTGCCGTGCTCAACGATGCCCGCGACGTGAAAATCGTGTTCGAGAATGTGGAGCTTCTGATCGACTTTCACTTTCTTGGAGCGGGAATAGACGTCGTCGATCAGGATGTCGTTGGGGTCCTGCAAGTCGTGACCGGAATGAAAAACGAAGCCGCCGGAAACCGCCCGGAAAGACTCGGGATCGATTCCATATACGATGTCGAGGCCGTTTACTGAATTGAATTGAACGAGCACCGGCGCCACGGCCTGCACGTATTCGAGTTGGTGCAATTTGTCGCCGATGGTGATTGGCATCGGCGCCCCACCGAACGCCATAAAAACGGACGCGGAAGGAGGCTGAACCATGATATCGGCGCCGACGCCTTCGGTACGCTTGGCGGATTCGAGAAGCAAGCCGCTGGTGAGCCCGACGACGATGATGACGAGGGTGACTTCGACGGCCACCGCGAGCACGGTGATGAAGGTGCGGAGAGGCCGGTGCAGCACGTTCTGCGAAATCATGTAGCCGATCAGGGCTGAGACTCCTTGGACTCCTCGCCGACACGGATCAATTCGGTGCCAGGCGGCTGAGGAAGTATAAAGCGATCCGGGGCAATCGGCTCATTGAAGGTGGCCTTTACGACCGAAATCTGCAATTGATAGTCGTCGCCGGGGCGGGCGACGTCGATCTGCCGGGGATAGTGAAGCTCGCCGAACGCGTCCCAGTTGCCGTAACGATCATCGGAAGAAAGCACGCCGCCGGGAGCGTACGTTTCGATCCGGGAGACATCCAGGTCGGCGCGATTGAACCAGATTTTTTGCGCGATTTCGAACTCGTCGGCTGGAGATTGATTCGAGTTCGAAGCATCGGTGTTCGAGGGTGACGCGCGGCGCAGTACGGTGAGTACGTAGAATCGCGCCTGGGTTTCGTTTGCCTGTTCGAAAAGAACGGGGGCTCGCTCGGAAACCGGAGCCCAGAGGAGCGCGTCTACCAGATGCTGCGGCCGAAGGTTTTCGATCGGCTTTTTTGACGGGCGTTGCAGGTTGGTGGGGCCCACGATGAAGTCATTTTTCGACGGGATAAATACGTGAAACTCTTCGCCGTTGCTGACCATGTCGAAGATGTTCTTGCCCACCACGGGGGCCTGCCCTATCACACGGATATTCGCGGGTTTTGAAGCCAGCGTGAAGCCGTTCACTTCATGGTATTGCTCGATGACGCCGGAATAGTTCGAGCCGCCGGTAAGTTTCATTTTCACGGAGAGGTTCACGGAACGAATTGAGTCGGCCTGGCGGTTATATTTATCGAGGAGCTGGGCTTTCGCGGCGGTTTGTAATGCGGCCGGCACCTGGGAGGGCTTGACGACGGTCTTGTGGCTTACCGAGCAGCCTGAAACGAGAAGCCAAGCGGTAGCGGTGAGCGCAACAGAGGCCATGGAAGGTAGAATCGCTCGATGACTTTGCGCCGCTTGAATTGGCCGCTCTTCGAACAGAGACTTACCCTCCGTACACAGCAAATATTCGAGGGTACCAGCCGCTCGGAAGCGAGTCAACGAACGGCCTGAGCAGGGCAGTCGAGATGCCTACAATCGGCCTAACGAAGCGGTTAACAAGATGGGATACAATTCTGATCTGATAGTGTTTCGGGCCTAAACTTCCTTTAAGACCGAGGTGCAATGGGCAAGTCTGAAACACCAAGCACGCCACC
>DATNKB010000112.1:0-14146 GCA_035603595.1 Candidatus Dormiibacterota bacterium | reverse complement strand
GGCAACGAGAAAATTATTTTGACGGAGCGCGGGAATTCATTTGGGTATCAGAATCTTGTGGTGGATATGCGGTCGTTTCCGATTATGCGGAAATTCGGGTATCCGGTGGCGTTTGACGTGACGCATTCGGTGCAGCTTCCGGGCGGGGAAGGGAAATCGAGCGGGGGGCAGCCGGAATTTATCGAGCCGCTGGCGCGGGCGGGAGTGGCGGCGGGCGTTGATGGGATTTTTCTAGAGCTGCATGACAATCCGGCGAAGGCGCTTTCGGATGGGTCGAATGCGCTGGCGCTGGGGCAGTTTCGCGCGTTGATGGAAAAGATCGTGGCGCTTGGGGGACTTGTGAGAAAGTGGGACGCGTGATGGGTCGCGCGGCTAGCTCGGTAAAGGCGGCGAAGTCGGGTAATCACGCTAAGTCTGCGCTCGCGACTGCGAAACGCGTGCTGCGGATTGAGGCGGAAGCGATTGCGGGGTTGATCGAGCGGCTTGACGGGCAATTCGAAAAGGCTGTGGAACTTTTGTACGGGTGCAAGGGGCGCGTGGTTGTGACCGGGTTAGGCAAGTCCGGACTGATTGGGCGGAAAATATCGGCGACTTTTTCGAGCACTGGGACGCCTTCGATTTTTTTGCATGCGGCGGATGCGTTGCATGGCGATCTTGGTGCGTTGACGGCGGAAGACGTGATGCTGGCGATTTCTACGAGTGGCGAGACGGAGGAGATTGTCGAGATTCTCGAATCGGTGAAGCGGATGGGGATTCGGCTGATCGGGCTCACGGCGAAAACGCGCTCGAGCCTGGCGGGTGCGAGCGATGTGGTGCTCGATATCGCGGTGAAGGAAGAGGCTTGTTCGCTGAATCTTGCGCCGACGGCTTCGACCGCTGCGGCGCTAGCGATGGGCGATGCGCTCGCGATTTCGTTGCTGGACCGGCGCGGATTTAAGGAGGAGGATTTTGCGGCGCTGCATCCGGGCGGACGGCTGGGAAAGAAATTGCGGCGCGTGGAAGCGTTGATGCATGCGGGGGAGAAGGCGCCGCGCGTGCTGCCGACCGCGAAGATGCCCGACGTGATTTATGAGATGAGCCGGAAGGGGCTGGGGCTTACGGCGGTGACGGAAGCGGATGGGCGGCTGCTCGGGTTGATTACAGATGGGGATTTGCGGCGCGTGATGCAGAAGCGGCAGCAGAACGTGCTGGAGTTGACGGCAGCGGATTGTATGACGCGGGATCCGGTGACTTTGCCGCGAACGGAATTGGCGGCGAGTGCGCTGCGGTTGATGGAGGAGAGAAAGATTACGTCGGTGATTGTGGTGGATGGGGATGGGCGGTTTGAGGGCGTGGTGCATATTCATGATTTGTGGACGTTGCAGTTGTTTTGAGGCGGTGAGGTTTACTCGGAGTTAAAGGCCCACGACGAGGACGGCGTCGTCGTGGGTACCCGATCGGGCTCGGTGAACGGATGGGGCTCGCCGCTTTTTGACGCGGGGGGCTTAGACCCGCCCCTACTGGGAAAATGCGGATGGCGATCAAAGAAATTAAGTTTCCGGCGAAGGTGATGCGGCGGGCGAAGCCGATTCGCGTTCTGCTGATGGACGTGGATGGGACGATGACGCCTGGGTGGGTGTGCTTGCAAACTTTTCCGGATAATAGTGTGGCTGAGATGAAGATGTTTAATGCGCATGACGGCGCGGGGATCACGCTGGCCAGCATTATGGGCATTCGCACGGGATTTATTACCGGGCGCGATTCGCCAGCGAATGCGCGGCGGGCGCGCGAGTCGAGAATGGAGTTTGTGATCCAGGGGCAGCCGAACAAGCTGGAGTCGTACAAGGCGATTCTGGTGCGGGCCGGCGTGACGGATGAGGAAGTGGCTTACGTGGGAGACGACCTTCCCGATTTACCTATTCTGCAGCGCGCCGGACTGGCGGTGGCTGTGGCTGATGCGGTAGTGGAAGTGAAGCGGGCTGCGCATTACGTTACGACGGTGAAAGGCGGGGAGGGTGCGATCCGCGAGGTAGTGGAGCTGATTTTGAAGGCGCAGGGGAAATGGAAGAAGGCGATTCCGCTGGCGATTGCGTAAGGAAACGCTTAAGGCGACCCTTTACGTTCAGGATTCGTTCTCCGGCAGGACTTGCGGCGAGTCGAGCAGGCGCTGGACACATTCCGCAAGGTTGTTAAAGCAATCCGGCTTGGGTAACAGAGCGTCGATACCAATTGCGGTCATCAGCGATTTGTAGCTTAGGACTTCGTCATACATCGTAAGAAGCACGATCCGCACAGTCGGCATCCGGGCCCTCAGCAGGGAAGCGACTTCCGCACCGTTCATATGAGGCATTCGAAGGTCTAGAAGGACCAAGCTTGGCTGAAGTTCGCTGGCCTTTTCGAGCACATCATTGCCATCGATTGCTTCGCCGCAAACCTCAAAATTGTGTTGGGTAAGGTAGGAACGAACGGCTTTTCGAAAGAGCCCGCTGTCATCCGCGATCAATATACCGTTGGGCACTTGGGGCCTGACAACTACTGCGCTGCGAAAAATAGCATACTGCTAGGCTCAGTGACATCGGGTTTTATGTGTACGGGAATTCTAATCACCCGAACCCGATCATGCAATCGCCTTTGCGGACTTAGAGGTTGCGCTATCCCCAGTTTTCGTGACATAACCTCAGTAATCTCCTTTTGTTCTCCACAGCAGTTGCAGTTGGTGATATCGGATAAAGACCCGATTGTGGAAGCGGGCACGGGAGTCTAGGATTTCGTACAAGTACGCTCCCGGCGACCGTGCTAGAGGCACCTTATAGTCCCTGCTGGTGCTTAATTGCCGCGCGCCATACCCCGGCATGGGCGGCATTGCAAGGAATCACGCCTTTCAAAAAGGCTCGGCTGGCGCGTGACTCTTTGTTCGATTCTGTGAATTCGGCTCACTTCATTGAAGGAGACGTGAAAATGTTTCGTTCCATTTCGAATTCTGAACTCAGGCTCCCGTTCCTCATCGGCACATTTTTAGCAGTCACTTTGCTATTCGCTGTACCTGGCATTGCGCTGGCGCAGGACGTTGATCCTCCTAGCAGAGTGGCGCGATTGAATTTAATTGAAGGCTCTGTCTCGTTTCAACCCGCTGGAGAATCGGAATGGCTCGCAGCCAATCCGAATCGTCCGTTAACTACCGGAGATCAGCTGTGGGCAGATCGAGGCTCGCGGGGTGAGTTACATCTGGGAGGCGCGGTACTTCGTCTCTCATCGGAGACGGCTGTTTCGTTTCTGAATTTGACGGATGATGCGGTTCAGATTCAAGTGGCGCAAGGCTCCGCGTCTCTACGCGTACGGCATCTCGAAAATAACGAAAGCTACGAGATTGATACTCCGAATCTGGCTTTTTCAATTCTGCGGCCGGGCAAATATCGTGTTGATGTAAGCGCGGATGGCAACACCAGCACGGTGTACGTGGAAGGCGGCGCGGCTGAAGTAACTGCGGGTGGCCAGGCTTATAACGCTGGGCCCGGTCAGCAATACACTTTCTCCGGAACGGACCAAGTGAGCTACGACGAGCAGCCACTGCCGCAGCCCGATAACTTTGAGGAATGGGCCGTGGAACGCGACCGGCGTGAAGACAGGTTCGAATCGTCGCGGTATGTTTCGCCGGATGTGATCGGTTACGAAGATCTCGACGATCATGGTACGTGGCGCGACGATCGGGAGTATGGCCATGTGTGGATTCCGAACGGAGTCGCTGCGGATTGGGCGCCATATCGCAATGGACATTGGGCATACGTTGCTCCATGGGGTTGGACGTGGGTCGAAGACGAGCCTTGGGGGTTTGCGCCTTTCCATTACGGGCGCTGGGCTGTGGTAGCGGGCGGGGGCTGGGGTTGGGTGCCTGGGCCTGTTCCTGTTGCTGGCGTTGTCTACGAACGGCCGGTCTATGCGCCTGCGCTGGTAGCGTTTGTTGGAGGAGGAGCAGTTGCGGCATCGATCGAACTCGGCGGTCCTTCCGGAGTTGGAGTGGCGTGGTTTCCTTTGGGACCGCGCGATGTGTGGGTGCCTTCTTACCGCGCGAGCGAAGTGTATGTATCCAGGGTCAACGTAACGAATTCGCGAGTGATCAACCGGACGGAAGTGGTGAACGTCTACAACACCACGGTGGTGAATCGGACGACTGTGGTGAACCGCAACTACATGTACCAGAATTCGCCACACGCTGTAACCGCGGTTTCAAGGAATGCGTTCCAGAATGGTGAGCCCGTGGCTCGGGCTCACGTGCAAATGAACCAGCAGCAGATTCAGCGTGCTCGAGTTGTGGAGACAAAGGCAGTGGCTCCTACGCCTCGGGCTGTCGCAGGACCTAATGCTTCTGCGAAACCTTCCGCGCGGCCTCCGGAAAAGCTTGCAGGCAGACCGGTCGTAACGAAGATGGCTCCGTCGTCTAGGGCTATTCCTGTTGGCCAGACGAAACCCACACCGAACGCGTTTCATACTGTGACGAATGCAAAGCCCGCTCCAGCGCAGCCGGCGAACAAAGCCGGAGCACCGCCCGCGAATCGGCCACCGCAACCCTCTGCAGAAAAGCCGCCGGCAGGACAGCCAAATAGGCCAAACGCAGCACCACCGGAGAAACCAGCGGAACACGGCAATCAACCGCCAGCGCGCGCCAACGAGCCAGCTCCGGCGAACCGGACGGCGCCGCCAGCTCACGAAAATCAGCCTCCGGCGCGTGCGAATGAACCACCGCCGAATCGGCCAGCGCAGCCACCCACGCGCGAAAATCAGCCGCCGTCACGGGAAGCTCAACCCCCGGCTCATCCGCCGGCGCGAGAAAATCAGCCTCCGGCGCGTGCGAATGAACCACCGGCGAATCGGCCAGCGCAGCCACCCGCGCGCGAAAATCAGCCGCCCGCACGAGAAGCTCAACCCCCGGCTCACCCACCCGCGCGAGACAATCAACCTCCGGCTCGTGAGAATCAGCCGCCAGCCCATCCGCCCGTTCGCGAGAATCAACCGCCTGCCAGGGAGAACCAGCCACCGGCGCATGAAAACCAGCCAGCGCCGCGAGAAAATCATCCGCCGGCACGGGAGAATCAACCACCAGCGCGAGAAAATCAGCCGCCGGCTCATGAAAATCAGCCACCGGCGCGAGCAAGTGAGCCTCCGCCAAACAGGCAAGCGCCGCCACCCAACCGGAACCAGCCTCCGCCGCACGAAAACGCTCCGAAACAGGCGCCGCCTCCAGAAACAAAAAAGTCGAATCCGCCACAGAAAGAGACGAAACCGACCAACGATCAAAAGAACAAGGAAAAGGAACCTAAGAGCTAGGAACCTGGCGGGACTAGTGGTGGGTCAGTTGAACCGAGGCACGCGGCCATGGGCGCGGCGAGCGCCTCAACTGACATGGCATTTCGCAACACCATAACGGATTTTCAAAAACCGACGTAATCGTGAGAGGCATCTTTTTCTATGCTCATGGCTGCGTGTGATACCTTAGCGTCCATTCAAGCCAGGAAATGGGCGAAGCGGCTCAGCACGTCGAGAATGCACAACCCCGTCTGCGCAACGACGCGGGCGTGAACCGCTCGGCGCGCGTGAAACCCGCCAATCTGATTTATTCGGTAGACGAAGTTCCTCCGATTCCGCTGACGATCGTGCTCGGCCTGCAGCATGTATTCGTGATGTCGGTGGGATGGATTTTTGTAGTTGTGGTGGCGACGAGCATCGGCGCTTCCGCGCGCGAGACGCAAACCCTGATTCGCATGTCCATGATCGCGTCAGGGCTGGCGACAATCCTGCAAGCTCAAACGAGAGGACCCATCGGGTCAGGCTACCTGTGTCCTTTTTCCTGCGGGCCCGCTTACGTTTCTGCTTCGATTCTTGCGGGGCAGGTTGGCGGGCTCCCATTGCTTTGGGGCATGACGACTTTTTCCGGAATCTTCGAGGCGTTGCTGTCGAGAGTGATGAAGCACTTGCAGAGAGTCTTTCCGCCGGAGGTGACCGGCTTGGTTGTGGCACTTGTCGGGATCGAGTTGATTGGGATTGGTGCTCCTCGATTTCTGGGCTATGACGCAGTGGTTGGGCATGTGGACATGCGAGCCGGCGCGGTTGCACTGATTACTCTGGCCGCAATGCTCGCGCCCACTCTGTGGAGCAAGAGTAAGCTGCGCCTTTATCCGGTGCTCATTGGACTTTTCGTTGGATACATAGCATCTGTCTTGATGGGAACTATCACGCCCGTCCACGTACGGCAGGTGTTGGATGTCCCGTTGCTTGGTTTTCCTCGCTTGCCGTCAGCTCTCCATTTCCGGCTTGGAATGGTGCTGCCATTCGTCATTGCCAGTGTTTGTTCGATGCTCAAGAGCGTGGGCGACCTGACGCTATGCGAAAAAATCAACGATTCTGAATGGAAGCGAACGGAGATGAAGGAGGTGAGTGGAGGAATTCTTGCCGGCGGGATTTGTTCTGCCTTATCAGGAGTATTGGGCGGCGTGGGGCAGTCCACGTTCTCGAGTAACGTGGGGCTTTCGATGGCAACAGGCGCGACGAGCCGGGTGATCGCCTGGCCGGCTGGATTGATCTGTGTCGCGCTTGCGTTCTTTCCACGGCTGGCGGCGATCTTCTCGATTATGCCGGACCCAGTGATGGGTGCGGTGGTGGTTTACGTGGCGTGCTTCATGATCCTGGGCGGACTTCAGGTGATGATGTCGCGGATGCTGGACGCGCGTCGCATTTTTGTGATCGGCATAGCGTTAGTGTTCGGACTGAGCGTGGAAATGGTTCCGGGAATGTATGCAGCCGTGCCTGGGTGGATTCGGCCGCTTTTCAGCTCTTCGCTGGCGCTGGGCACTGTGCTGGTCGTTGCGCTGAACTTGCTATTTCAACTAGGGACTGCGAAGCGCAACATATTTGAGATTGACCCGGCTGCGGCGCTGGGTGGTGACAACGATGTGCGACGGATCATGGAAGCTCTGGGCGCGACGTGGGGGATGCGGCCAGAGGTAGCCACTCGGGCGGCAAACTGCCTGCACGAGCTGATGATTTACTTTGGTCACGTGGGGGTTGGCTCGCCCGTTCACGTGGAGGCGCGATTTGACGAGTTTGACCTAGACTTTGACATTGATTACGTGGGGCCACCGATTCGATTTCCCGACCAGCCGCCTAATCCGGAGGCGATCGCTTCGGAGGCCGGTGCCATGCCTCTCTTGTGCGCCTATGTTGTCCGCGGATATGCGGACGGAGTTACTGTGACATCGCGGGATCAACAATCCCGAATACACCTGCACTTTGAACATTAAGAAGGCTTTGGTTTATAACGGATTCAAAGTGGAAGGCCGTACGGGAATCGACAGAATACTCGAATTGGAGCGGGAGAAGGGAATCGAACCCTCACCTCAAGCTTGGGAATATCACACTATATGCTGGAACAGCGGCACTTAGGTTGAATTTTGAAGCCTTAAATGGAAAATAAGGGCGGTCGGAGGATTCGGTCGGTTATCCGGGGGGCAGGTTGTGCAAAGTAGATTGAGAGTCGCGGTAATGGGCGCTCTTCTTCTGGCACTTCTCCTAATAAACAGGGGAAGGGCCACAGACTCGAACCTAACTTCAGGCATTGGTTATTTCCTTGGGCTAGCAGCTCTTATCACAATTTTTTTTGCCCACCCCAGACCAACCCCAGAGCAAAGGCGCACCAATTTCCGTGCGTTACTAGATATTCGTCGTCCAGAGGAAACGGGACGGAGGGTTTTTGAGTTTGTGGCGGAGCTGCTCTTCTTCTTCGGTTCTTTGCTCCTTTTTCTTTTCTTGGGACCGAAGTACGTGTTGCTGGATGGACGCCTCTATCTCGGGCTGCTCTACGCCATTCCTGTCTTTCTATTGACATCACTGTTGGTGCCAAAATTCAAAGAATTTAATCGCTATCCGCTCTGGGCTAACATTGCTGGCAGACTTTTCTTTTGTATCCCCGCCGTAGCCTTGCTTGCGACTATCGCACTCGTTGTTAACTCCGCTCCAGACCAGAGCAAATACGCGCGTGTTGTTACCTGCCTTGGGAAGAGAGCTTCCTACGGTAAACACCCCAATTATTACGTTCGACTGAGACCGTGGAACAACTCACCGCGCGAAGTTGAAGTTGATGTTTCCCGAGATGTCTATGTCGGCCTTTCGGATGGAACACCCGTGCAGCTAACAACCGGACAGGGGAGGCTCGGGCTCGAGTGGATTCGGCGAATTGAAATCTATCCTCCCACTTCATAACCTTTCACTTTCTTCTTGGGACACCAACGCGATAAGTAGATACACGGGGAGATTCCACTCGACCAAATTCGAGCCGCATTTTCCGTGCAGAATGGCAGGAAAAGTGTAGTTTTGGAAAATATGGAAAATGGGGAGTCGCGTAAGTTTCGAAGAATCTGGAGCGGGAGAAGGGAATCGAACCCTCACCTCAAGCTTGGGAAGCTCGCGTTCTGCCACTGAACTACTCCCGCTCCGAGTTCAGCAGGCACAGAGTAGCACTGGGATTCGGGTGCGCGCAATAACCCACTGCGCAGGTGGCATCCTTCTGGTGTCGGATTCCCTCGCTTCGATGTTCAACCGCCGATGATGTTCATGGTGTGAAGCCGTCATGTTAGAGTTGCGGGTCACGCAAACCGTATCGTAAGCGATTCCAGGAGGGGAAGTGGCGTATCGAGACTTGCGCGATTTTTTGCGTACGCTGGAGAAGAAGGGGGAGCTGAAGCGGATTTCCGAGGAGGTGGATCCGATCCTCGAGATTACGGAAATTACGGACCGCACGGTGAAAGCCGAAGGGCCGGCGCTGCTTTTTGAAGAACCGCGCGGCTCGCGCGTTCCGGTGGTGACGAATCTGGTGGGGACCGAGCGGCGGATGAATCTGGCTCTGGAGGTGGAGTCGCTCGATGAAGTGGCCGACCGCATTCATTCTTTTCTTGATATGCAATCGCCGCAAGGGATTTTCGAGAAGATGAAGATGTTGCCGAAGCTGGCAGAGTTGGGGTCGTTTTTTCCAAAGACGGTGCGGAGCGGGGAGTGCCAGGAAGTGGTGCGGGAGAAGGATTTTTCGCTCAGCTATTTCCCAATTTTGCAGTGCTGGCCACAGGATGGCGGCCGGTACATTACATGGCCGATGGTGATTACAAAAAATCCTGAAACGGGCAAGCGCAACGTGGGCTGCTATCGGATGCAGGTGTTTGACGAACGCACAACTGGGATGCACTGGCAGACGCAAAAGCATGGGGCGGAGCATTTTCGTAGTGCTCGTGCGAAGAATCGGGAAGGGAAGCTGGAGGTCGCGGTGGCGATTGGGGCCGACCCTGCGACGTGCCTGGCGGGAATCCTGCCAGTGCCGCCGGACATGGATGAGTTTCTTTTTTCCGGGTTTTTACGGCGTGACCCTGTGGAACTGGTGGCGTGCAAGACTGTCGGTCTGGAAGTTCCTGCCAACGCGGAGATCGTTCTTGAAGGGTATGTGGAGTTAGGGGAGATGCGCACGGAAGGGCCGTTCGGCGATCACACTGGCTTCTACTCGCTGGAAGGCGAATTTCCCGTGTTCCACCTGACTTGCATTACACATCGCAAGGATCCGATTTACCTGACCACGATTGTAGGGCCGCCGCCGCAGGAGGATTATTTTATTGGACATGCTATCGAGCGCGTGTTTCTACCGGTGATGAAGATGCAATATCCGGAAATTGTGGACGTGGCGATGCCAGCGGAAGGAATCTTTCAGAATTTGATGGTTGTTGCAATCAAGAAGAGCTACCCCGGCCATGCGCGAAAGATTATGAATGCGATCTGGTCGCTCGGGCAGGCGATGTTCACGAAGGTGGTGGTGGTGGTGGATCACGATGTGAACGTTCAAGACTCGCGAGAGGTGGTGTGGAAAGCGCTTTGCGCCATTGATCCCGAGCGAGATATTCAATTTGTGCTGGGCCCCGTGGATACATTGGATCACGCCGCTCGACGCCAGGACTTCGGGTCGAAGATGGGAATCGACGCCACCCGGAAGTGGGCTGAAGAAGGTTACACCGGGCGATGGCCAGACGAAATCAAGATGGATTCGGACACAAAACGGCGCGTAGACGAAATTTGGCGTCATCTAAAAATCGACACGCCGAACAAAAAGCAATAAAACGGCAAAGGCCTCCGCAGTAGTCAAACCCCCTTTTCTCAGCAACTAGCGCCGCAAAAACCTGTACTTTACCTGTCCTTTTCGCCTACCTGTCCTTCCGGACAAGGTTTTTATCAAGAGCACACACGAGAAGAACGTTTGTTGACACTTCGTGACGCGGATGCAATAAACGAATGAAAGCGGAGCGTACCGGGATTCACAGTACTTTGGTTCTCCGCCGCTGGGTCGAGTCAAATGGGGTTTTGGCTTGGCAGACCAGCAGCAAGTTTTCCAGGCTCTCTTAGCAAAGACGAAAGCAGTGAAGCAAAGGTGAAAGCTGGGGCCGCCCTGCGAAGCGGGACGGAGTGAGGAGTGAGGGGCCGCGCGATGTTCAATCTGGGGAAAGCGAAATCGTTGATTGGCCTGGATATCGGCTCGAGCTCTGTGAAGGCCATCGAGCTGAAGAAGACGAAAGAGGGTTACGAGCTGGTAAGCCACGGCATCGAGACTCTCGCCCAGGATACCGTCGTGGACGGCGCCATCATGGACGCCCCCTCGGTCGCTGAAAAAATCGTCTCCATTTTTGATAATCAGAAAATCAAGGCGAAGGATGTTGCCACGTCTGTGTCGGGGCACTCGGTGATCGTAAAGCGGGTGAGCATGCCGCTGATGACCGAGGAAGAACTCTTCGACCGGATCCAGTCCGAAGCCAGCCAGCACATCCCGTTCGATATCGCGGACGTCAACCTCAGCTACCAGCTCCTGGAAGCCACTGAAAATCAGATGGACGTTCTTCTGGTGGCTGTGAAGAAAGACAAGATTCTGAATCACACCAACGTGCTCGCGCAGGCCGGGAAGACGCCGATGGTCGTAGACATCGATGCTTTCGCCCTGCAGAACTGTTTCGAAGTGAACTACGAGCCGGATCCTTCGCAGGTGGTTGCTCTGCTGAATGTTGGCGCGAGCGTGATGAACATCAACATCGTCCGCGGGTGGACGCCGCTGTTTACACGCGACGTTTCGGTGGGCGGTAACCAGTACACCGACGCGTTGCAGAAAGAACTCGACTTGAGCTTCGAGGATGCCGAAAAGCTGAAGATGGGCGGCACACTGGCCGGCGTGAGCGAAGAACAACGGACAGCGATACTCCGGTCGGTCTCCGACATTCTGATTCTCGAGATTCAGAAGACTTTCGACTTTTTCCGCGCGACGGCGAGCGGCGAAAATATTCGCCGGATTTACGTCGCCGGCGGCACGGCGCGGGTTCCCGGCCTTCTCGACCTGTTGAAGGAAGAATTCGCGATGCCGGTCGAAGAGCTTTATCCGTTCCGGAAGGTTGCAATCAATCCTGGGCGTCACGATGAAAGCCAGCTTCGCGATTTGGCGCCGCGCCTGGCAATCGCTGTCGGCCTGGCGCTGAGGAGCTTTGACACGCCATGATCCGGATTAACTTACTTGGTCAGGCCCGACCGAAGGCCACGAAAACAACCGTCCCGCTCGAGGCGACGATTCAAATCGTCTTCCTGCTGGTCGCGCTCGGCCTTGCGGCGGTAGTGCTGGGAATCACGTATTACCAGCAAAAACGCGAGCTCGATGCGACGAACGCGAAGATCGCATCGCTGAGGGCGGAAAAGGCCACACTTCAGACGATTAAAGCGGAAGTGGACCGATTCGAGAGCCAAAAAGCAGTCCTGCAGCAGCGAATCAATGTGATTGAAACGCTGCAAAAGAACCGCTCCGGCGGGCAGGAACTGCTCAGTATGGTGGCGAACACAGTGGTTCGAGTGGATTCGCTCTGGCTAACGAATCTTGACCGCAAGGCTAACACCTTGGAAATCAAGGGCCAGGCAGGGTCCATCAACGCGGTGGCGAATTTCATTACCCAACTCAAGCGATCCGGTTATTTCGACAACGTCGAGATCAAAGAGGCCGCGGAAACGGATCTCGTGAAATCGGCACAGACATTCGGCTTCTCGATGACGGCAGCCATAGCGAATGCCTCGGCGCCGACCGAAGGTCAGGCCAAGCCTCAACCCGCGGGCGGCAAAGCTCCTGCGCAGCCGGCAGCGAAGGGGAGGAGCTAACATGGCGACTTCATTCCGTGAATGGCCCTGGCCCCTGCAGGCTGTTTTCTATGTAGCGCTGGCGGTGGTGATCGTAGCCGCCGGTTTCTATCTGCCGTTTTCACCGGTGCGAACGGTTCGAAGCGATCTCGAAGCCGCACAGAACAGCCTGAAGCCTTTAGAAACCGAAGTTCAAAGCCTGCGAGTTTACAAGCAGCGCCGGGCGGAATTGCAGTCCGAAATGGACGCTTTGCAAAAGCAGCTCGAAACCCTGCAAACCATCGTGCCGGAAGAGAAGCAAGTCGACCAGTTCATTCTGATGATTCAGAGCGCGGCGTTGAGTTCGGGCGTGTCGATTCGCAAGCTCACCGCGAAACCAGTCACAACGCAACCCTATTATTTCGAGATGCCGTTCGACATCGAGGCAGACGGGCCGTATTTTTCAGTGCTTGATTTCTTTGCGCGGCTCGGACGTCTCTCGCGAATCATCAACGTTGGCGATTTGAAGATGTCGGGGTTAAGCGGCGGCACGACGCAAACCGTGAAGTTCCACACAGCTCCCGGGGCTTCCGTGACCGGTACGTTTACGATTACTACGTTCTTTACGAAAGCGGCGGATTCCTCCGCGGCGCCTGCTGCCGCGCCGGCAAATAAAGCTGCCGCAGGGCAAAAACGATGAAACTGTCAAAGTCATCCACGACGGTGTGGGCCGCGCTGGCGCTGTCATTCACGCTTTCGTCAGCGGCGGGGGCACAAAGCGCTCCTCCAAAGAACGCTGCTCGAAAAGCAAAGGCAGCTTCCTCGAAGGCGACGACTTCGGCAACAGCACCGAGTTCGGGTGCTGACCCGAGCGCGCCGGCACCCGCGGTGAAGTCTGAAGCGGTCACGGCTAAGCGCGATCCATTCCAACCGCTCGTAAGCAACACCAAGCCATCACACGGGCCTCTACCGCCCGGCAAGGCCGGACTCATCATCGGGACAGTCCACGTGGATGGAACTGTGAAATCGCCGAGCGGCATGATGGCTGTGGTTTCGAACGAAGAGCGACGAGTTTACTTCATTCGCGAGGGTGACAAGCTTTACGACGGAGACGTGGAAAAGATCGGCTTGGACGGCGTCACGTTTAAAGAGAATTCAAAAGATGCTTTCGGGAAACCGGTGGAACGTATGGTCACGAAACGAATCTACCAGAGTGCAGGAGAGCAGCAATGAGGATCATGTGGCGGGGGTGGGGCCTGACTGCGCTAGTTGCAGCGAGCCTGATACTGACGAACGGAGCGCTTCAAGCGAATGACGCGCCCGTGGTGCACGTAAAAGCGGTGGTGAAAGATGGCGCGGTGCGTCTGGAAGCGCAGGCGAACGCCCCATTCGAATACACCACCTATCGCCCCAGCGAGAGCCTCTATGTGCTCGACCTGAGCGGGGTAGCAGCGGCTGATCCTGCCGGCGCACGCGTGGTGGCTTCGGATTTGGTGAAGAGCTATCGCGTGATTAACTACGCCTCGGGCCAGAAGCCTGTGGTCCGGGTGGAAATTCTGCTGAGCCAGGGCATCGAACCGCGCCTTGAACGCAAGGACGCGCAAGACTTGACGTTGTTTGTTTCGCGCGCGGGCGACTCGTCATCTGGCAAGTCTGCCGAGAGGATTGCCGCGCCGGGAATCGTTCCGGTCTCGGCAAGCTCGACGGAAGCGAAGACGCCTGGTGCCGCATTTGAGTCAATTCAACAGGTGAAGCTCGGACAAAATGGCAACCAGACCGAAGTTAGCGTCTTCGGCTCCGGGCATCTAAGCTATCGTGCGACTCGCCTGCAGAATCCGGACCGCCTGGTGCTCGATTTTGCCGGTTCGCATCTGAAGACTTCCAACAAGCAGATCGCCAGCAACCTGGATCCGATTCGCGAAGTCCGGCTTGCACAGTTCACTCCGGATGTGGCGCGCGTCGTTATCGATCTTCGCCAGCCGGCTCAGTACAACATTAATGCGAA